>JBCBCI010000004.1:0-144418 GCA_038530755.1 Cyanobacteria bacterium J06592_8
GATTCTTCTTCGCCACCCCGAATTTGATAATAATTATGTATACTCAGTATTCTCATTATTTCTGATTCTATGTAGAGAAACAACCCGAACAAAAATCTATACACCCTGACAAAAACCTATACAGTAATTATATACTTTTAGCTTGTATACAATCATCCCCATACAAGTAGATCTTTAATAATCTTAAAAATATTCCCCTCGCCTTCGAGGAGAGGGGTTGGCGAAGAGGTCAAATAATCTGGAATTGAGTAGAGGTTTACTCTAGTTGTTGCTTGATATTCTCAACATAGCCGAAATCTACTGTTGGGGGTTCGAGGTTCGGAACCACAATATCCATTCCGGGTGGTAACGGAGGTAATTTTGGACTCCCAGTCTCGACATCAACAGTTTTTTGAGGTAACGCTGCAATAAATGCTTCCGGTGGAACCTCTGTGACTCGCATCGTATTCAAAAGTTGAGCCAAAGCAAATTCTAGATTTGTTTGCGGGTTCACCGCCACCCAACCTTTATCGGTTAATTTCCGCAATTCAAAGTGAAGGTGTGGCCCGGTAGACATTCCTGTATTCCCGACTCGACCAATGACTTCCCCTTGTTTAACCCATTCTCCCGGTTTTACAAACAGTTCGGAGAGGTGAGCATAAAGGGTTTCGTGGGATTTTGCCTTGTGGTCAACAATAACTGCGAGTCCATAACCGCCTAACCAGTCTGCAATGGTAACTTGACCCGAATAGGAGGCGACCACAGGCGTTCCGGTATCCGCCCCAATATCAATCCCCGTGTGGAAGCGATTTGTTTTGAGAACGGGATGATTTCGCCAACCAAATAAAGAAGTAATCGGCGCTGGAATACTCAGTGGAAACAACAAACTACTATCTCCATTTCCCGGAAGGGCTGGCGGTCGCATGGTACGGTTGTAGTAACTCAAACCGGAATTGCTCATCGCCGTTACGCTGACTGGCCCGACTTGAATTGGACTAATCGCTGCAACCGGAATTTGATTGGGAGAACTGCCATACCATTGACGAGGTGCAGGTGCGGGTTGCCAACTAGCAGCACCATTATAGGAATTTCCGGCGTAAGCATTACTATTATTGAGATAAATATTCTCGCTATTAATCGGAATATTATTACCAACGAGTGGGTTATCAATGCCAATTAAAGGATTACCATTCTCAGCAATTGCTCCCTCAATCAAAGGGTAAATATTACCATCAGCGGTGTAGGCGGGAGGTTGAGTCGGTAAACAAGCTTCGTTCGTTACACTACCATCAGCACCTACTGCAAATTCACATCCCGTTGTCCGTTCTGAGAAGATTACGGTATCGGGTGATTGATAGCCGCCTGTTGCTCCGACATTGTATTCAGTCTGGTCAATGTAGTTATTTTCCCCTGGAGCAATATTTGAGTTTTCTGCATAGGGTGACATGACTGGAGGTTGAGCAACGGGTTGCTTACCGGGAAGCACTAAACTCTCGTCTTGAGTGGTAATCGTTACTCTCTTACGCGGTAACTCTATTGGTGCTGAAGGTGGAGGAACATCCTCAAAAGGTTCTTCGTAGTAGGGGTCAGGTGTCGAATAGTAGCCCCCAACAGGTGCTTGATAACCGGGTGCAGGTTGAGAATAATAACCCGATGAACTCTCGTAACCTCCAGAATAGTAACCTCCAGAAGAATAGCCATAACTCCCACTGGGTGCTGAGTAGCTGGGTGCTGAATAGCTGGGTGCTGAATAGCTGGGTGCTGAATAGCTAGGTGCTGAATAGCTGGGTGCGCTGTAGCTGGGTGCGCTATAACTCGGAGCCGAATAACTGGGTGCGCTGTAACTGGGTGCGCTGTAACTGGGTGCTGAATAAGAACTGCCAGAATCGTAGGGTTGGGAGTCTATGGGAATCGAAAATTCTTCGTAGGCGATCGCGCTATTGCCCATCAGACCTAAACTGGTAACACAGCCTAACCCTAAAATGGCAGAACTGCTGCCCACTAAACGAGAACGAACTTTACTGATATTTGTTGAGGTAGAGAGTGGCTTTGGCTTGTTGGTCGAGTTTTGAATTCCAAGCCGTTGCTGAGAGTACCGAGATTCCGTCATTTTCCTCACACAACCGATAGGGTCAAGGTTACGCTGAATACCATGTAGGGTAATCCATTTAGCTCCAACCAACATATCATAAGTTTAACCACTTGACCAACAAAGCTAAAAACAATCTGAATTATTCAGTGTACTGTTATACCGGATTTTCTGAAGTATGTCTGCAAAGGATCGCTTTCACGATACTGTAAAAACTGCTTTAATTAAAGATGGATGGACAATTACTCACGATCCTCTATTTTTAGATTTTGATAGTGCTCGTATTCAAGTTAATTTAGCTGGAGAAAAGCTAATTACAGCAGAACGAGATTTAGAAAAAATTGCTGTTGAGGTCAAAAGCTTTCTGGGTGCATCAACAATTTATGAATTTCATTTAGCAGTCGGACAATGTTTCAGCTATCGTATTGCTCTCAAAGCTCAGGAGCCAGAACGACAACTGTATTTAGCTGTACCTATCTTTATTTACCAAGATTTCTTCCGTCGTCCTTTCGCACAACAAACCATTCAAGAAGCACAGTTAAATCTTGTCACTTTTGAACCAACTCAAGAGGTGATTTCTCAATGGATAAACTAGAACATTATCGACATTTAATCAAAGATATTCTGAATCAATATGGTGGTGTTAAACCTGCGAATGGAGAGATTTAGGTTTATACTTGCTTTGATTTAAAACAAGATCATTATCAAGTTTTTCATGCTGGATGGAACAAATATAATCGCATCTTCGGCCCTTTAATTCATATTGATATTCTCAATGATAAAATCTGGATTCAACATGACGGAACTGAGGTTGGCATTGCTAATGAATTAGTTGATTTAGGCGTTCCGAAACAGGATATTGTCCTCGCTTATCATGCCCCATTTATGCGACAATATGACGGATTTGCAGTCGATTAACTTAACTTCTTGCGTTCTTTATAGGTATGGATCTTAACCATTTTCCTAAACGGCTAAATTGGGGCTAATAGCTGTAGTAAAATACAACTAATAACCCCGAAAAATACTACACCCGGGCGAAATTTTTTGACATTATTCCATCACTGTGAAGGATTGAACTTCTAACACCGGGCCGATCATCGCCATCGTCATCACATCGTCTCGAACTTCACCTTCAATTTCGACTTTTAACCCCTTTTTCTTGAGGTCAGCAGGTGCATCTTTCAGTTCATAAGTTTTGTCATCGGTGACTAATGCCCAAGTGCCAGTTCCGAATCCTTTGTGTTCAATTGTGCCTTGAACTTTCATGATCTATACCGTCCTTGTTTCTGCTTTTAACGCCAGAGTTGCCAGTCCAACACACAATAAAGCATTAATCGCTAAAAAGCTTTGGGCGAGGAATCCCGATCCGAGTCCCCAAACAGCCGGAGAAACTACAGCAGAAACGCCTAAACAACTCGCAACCCCAATAGTTGTGCCAATTGCAATCCATTTCCAGGTCGGATGTCCGAGGAACAGCAACACCAAAACGACTGGAATTAAAACACTCGCAAAAATCGGATTTAATAGACTATTTCCCGCGATCGCATTTCCGAGTTCAGGAACCGAACTTCCCATCATTCGCATCGGCCATTGGGGAAGGTCAAAGATATAGAAGCCTCGCAGGAAGAATAAACCACTCGATCCGGCAACCAATCCACTCATCATCGACATACTCCATTGGAAGGGGAAGTAATTCCGTAGGAACCATGCCAATAAGTAGGAACCTAACACCATTCCCAACTTCGGTAACAACGCCACTGCGCCACCATCGATCCAGAAGCGAGGATTGAGATAACCGCTATCGCGCAACCACCGGAAGAAGTCACGGAAGGTAATTTGTCCTTTTAATGCCAGTTGTACCGCGTTTCCGGCGTCAACATGGCCTGCACCAAAATGGTTAAGGGAGTCTTCTTCTACCTTGCGGGCAGATTCTTTGAGAACACGGGTCACTTCTTCAGGTTCGCTAATTCCTGATGCTTTAATTAATGCAGCAATTCCAGCGACGTGGGGAGATGCCATACTTGTACCCTGGAAGGCTGCAAAAGTAGATCCACCTGTTTCGGGATCGATAGTTTCTTGGAGAATACCGCCTGCTGTATTTTCCCCTTCGGTTAAACCGCCGGGTGCCGCGATATCAATTCCAGCGCCAAAGTTAGAATAGGGTGTTTTATTGCCTGTAGAATCTAAAGCTGTTACGCCAATTACTTTTGGATAGCGGGCGGGATATCCTGCGGCATTTTGTCCAGAGTTTCCGGCAGCCGCAACAATGACAACTCCTTTATCATAGGCATAGTTAATCGCTTCCTGCATTAACTGGCTTTCACCGCCACCACCCAGACTCATGTTAATCACGTCAGCGCCGTTATCAGCCGCAAATTTAATCGCTTCAGCGATATCAGCAATGGTACCGCCACCGCCTGCGCTGAGAACTTTTAGGGGCATGATTTTGGCATTGTAGGCAATTCCAGCAACACCATAATTATTATTGGTAGATTGGGCAATGGTTCCCGCAACGTGAGTACCATGACCGTTATCATCATTCGCATCTACGCGATCGTTAACAAAATCGTAGCCTGCAACAAATTCTGTCTCATCGAGATCCGGAACTTGACTGACTCCAGTATCGATAACAGCAACGGTTACACCTTCACCGTGCGTCTCATTCCAAGCGGTTTCGACATTAATACTGCGGAGGTTCCACTGCTGACCATACAACGGATCATTGGGAACCCCTTGAGGAACTGCGTCATAAAGAACCCCATTATCAAACTTCGCGCTATAGTTAGCGGAGTAGATATAGTTAGGTTCAATGTATTCTGTACTTTTACCTAGAGATTTTCTCAAGGATTTCAGCAGTTGCTTGTCACCCCGAACAACGTAGACATTATCAGGGGCTGAAAATTCACTATTGAGATAGGGAACAACTTGATATTTTTGGGCGAGAGTCTGAATTTGATTGGCAATTTCAGTTCGCCCAATCTCTTCACGAAAATCAAGTACAATCGATTCGTATGTGCCTTGGGTCGCTAGGCCGGAAAAACTCGATACAGCCCAGCCTAACCCAATTAAGAATAAGCACAGCAGAAAAAATCTTTTCATCTTTACTCGTGGTGTGAGTTACGGGTTATTCGTCGAAGAAGTCTCAGACAAATAACGTCAGTTATCCCATTGTATCGATCTCATGGGAGGATCGAAGATGATAAAGTACCAATTTTCTCAAGGTCAAGTATGGAACGAGGTTTATTGTGGCTACCTTTGCTGATTATTTTTGTTTGGTTAGCTTGGTCCGGTTGGAATGAATATCAGAAAGTAGAAGCTTATCGTCTGTGGGCGGAAGGGTTTGATAAGGCGAAGTATGATATCTATGCGGTTTTGGGTTTAAAAGGGACGGAACTCACTTGGGGAAAACCCACTCGCTCTGGGCCGATTAATCTCGAAACCCTGTCTCTAGAAGATGTAGAATCGATTTGGGTTGTTATTGATAATCAATCGGTTGATTTGGAGTCTCCGCCCGAAAAAGGTAAGAGTATTGAGTTAGAGTTTCAGTTGAAACAGGAAGCAACCCCGGTTCGAGTTCCGTTTACAGAGGTTGCTTTGGCGCTGAAGTGGGGTGAATTTCTCAACCAACAACTTGAGGCTGTTGAGATTTCTTAGAATTCGTGATACCGTTTTAACCAAGCCGCAGTCGGACAAAAATTAACTTTAGCCGCGATCGCCGCTTCTCGATCAATGCCATAGCTGCTAATCATCCAAACATCATCCGGATCGTTTGGGAATTCAAGTAATGCTAACCTCAACATTCCCGATCCGGGTTTGCGGAAAGAGTCATAAAGGGTTTGATCGGGGCGGTTGAGATTGACAAAATCAGAGCGTTGATATTCGGTTTGAATAACGTGAAATTTATTGTTGGGGACAGTTTCAAGTTCAAAACACCAGCAATATTCTCCGGTATGATCGCTAAAATAAATCTTGCTGATCGCGGGAAACAAACGCAGAAGATAGATTTTTTCTTGTTTTGCTATTTCTAGAGATTTTGGAGTTGTGGGATAATTGATCTGATCGTCATTGGTGAGGGCGATAATTTTCCAACCCGTTTTGTAAAAATGAGCGATCGCCTCTTCGACACCTGGAATGGGTTGAAAGTCTTGGGGATGTTGAGGAAAGGGTTGACCGGAAGAGGTTGTCGTTAAAGTTCCTATACAGTCAACCAACAAAAGCTTATTCATTGATTGATCGCTATGAACTTAACTTTGTTTTCACAAGTTCTTGAACCTTTTTACCGTCCGCTTGTCCTTTCAAGCGTTGCATGGCTGGCCCCATCACTTTTCCCATATCTTTGGGGGAACTTGCCTTCACTTCTGTTATAACTTCATCGATAATCGCCGCGATTTCATCCTCAGAAAGTTGTTGAGGTAAAAATTCTTCAATCACAGCTAATTCGGCTTTTTCTGCGTCTGCCATATCTTCACGTCCAGCTTGAGTGTATTGGTCAATCGAATCGCGTCGTTGTTTAGCTTGCTGCATCAATACCTCAAGTTCTTGTTCTGGTGTCAGAGCCTCTTGACCCTTGCCTTTGACTTCACTTTCTTTCTCAATCAGAACCTTCTTAATGCCGCGAACCGCCTCCAGTCGGACTTTATCCTTAGCTTTCATCGCGGCTTTAATTTCTTCGCTGATTTGATCCTTTAGACTCATGGGCTAATTCCTTTGAAAACAATATGCCTGAAAATCAAGGCCTTGGGGTAAGGATTAAACTTTTATAAAATCAGTTTAATTTGACTAGAAGTATTCACTTCGAGATCAAAATCCGTATTTTCCCCATTTTAATTTGGCGTGGAGTTTTTAACAATTAAAGAAAGACCGTCTTTTAATAGATTGATGCCAAAGTTGCGAGGGTTAACGCACAAGAGTGCAATACCTAAATTAAGCTGAAGCATCACGGGTCTGTATCCAATTAGTCCTCAATTGCTCCCCCACAACAGTGGTAAGATTGCCATGAATGAACTGCGAGGCCATACCGTGATCCGTTCTGCTACTTTACCTGTTCCTCCTTCTGAACCTATTGTTCCTGATCATAATCGACTGCGATTATTTGCAGGTTCATCTAACCTTCCTCTCGCCACCGAAGTTAGTCGTTATCTCGGACTTGACCTCGGCCCAATGATTCGCAAACAATTTGCGGATGGTGAACTGTACGTGCAGATTCAAGAATCGATTCGGGGCTGTGATGTTTACCTCATCCAGCCCTGCTGTCATCCCGTCAACGATCACTTGATGGAATTATTGATTATGATTGATGCTTGTCGGCGGGCATCAGCTCGACAAGTTACGGCGGTTATTCCCTATTATGGGTATGCCAGAGCCGATCGCAAAACAGCAGGTCGAGAGTCCATCACGGCGAAGTTGGTTGCGAATTTGATGACAGAAGCAGGAGCCAACCGAATTTTAGCAATGGATTTACACTCAGCGCAAATTCAAGGCTATTTTGATATTCCCTTTGACCATGTTTATGGGTCTCCAGTCTTACTAGACTATTTAGCAAGCAAGAATTTACCGGATATTGTTGTGGTTTCTCCTGACGTTGGAGGAGTGGCAAGAGCGAGAGCCTTTGCTAAGAAGCTGAATGATGCACCATTGGCAATTATTGATAAACGCCGCCAGGCTCACAATGTTGCCGAAGTCCTCAATGTAATTGGAGATGTGGAAGGAAAAACGGCTGTATTGGTTGATGACATGATTGATACAGCAGGGACAATTACACAAGGAGCAAGACTGCTACGAGAACATGGAGCTAGACAAGTTTATGCTTGTGCAACTCATGCGGTGTTCTCACCCCCTGCAAGTGAACGCTTATCGACTGAAGGACTGTTTGAGGAAGTGATTATCACCAATACGATTCCAGTTCCCCCAGAGAAGCAGTTTGAGCAGTTGACGGTATTGTCGGTTGCTAACTTGCTCGGAGAAACGATTTGGCGTATTCACGAAGATACATCTGTTAGCAGTATGTTCCGCTAGATAACTAAAGAGTAGGGACTCAGAAAGCTTTTCAAGCCGTCAGATTTTAGCGGTCATCCGTTAGCTTGGAGTAATTCGCTGTGTCCAAGAGATTTGGGAATTTGAGTGAACCGAGAGCGGATAGCTCAGAGCTGAAGGCTTTTCAACCTATTTAACTTTCCAGTTCCTCTCTTTAGTTTGTTGTAATGGTAACCAACTCAGAGGGTTAATTTCCCCAAACTTTTTTGAGTATCTCTTCGGGTGAGAGATCTTCAATGCGACCTGTGGGAGATTTTACCGCGATCGCGCGATCGCTTTTGGGTAAGAGTTTCTCTGGATCGGTTGGCCCGAATAAGGCAATGGTATAAGTTCCGACTGCGACTGCTAAGTGCATTGGCGCACTATCGGTACAAATCATCAAATTCGCAGCGGCAATCATTGCAGCTAATTTACCCACATCTGCGGGTGTTGTCACTTTTAGGTTCGGACAAGACTGAGTCAGTTGAGTTACCCACGCTTGATCTTCTGGCCCCTTAACCACAACGACGGGTAAATTCGGTTGTTGCTGTTGTAGGTCTTGAATAATTTTTTGCCATTTCTCAGCCGGATAAATTTTGTCAATTCCCTTTTGTTGAGCCAATTGACTCGAACCACCATGAATGAGGATATAGCCACTGTCTTGAACCCCAAGCTGTTGCTGTTGAGCCTCTGCCCAGTCAATATCGGCTTTGGGGACATTAATCTGCAATCCTGGAAAGGGTAAGTTTAAATCTAATCCTTGCAGTAAATCGTGATACATCTCAGCGGCGTATTGTTCCGTTTTCAAGGGAACTGGATTTGTTAAAAACTTGGCACCGCCACTGCCTGCATAGCCCACTCGCTTGGGAATTCCCGTCAGCCACAACAGCAACCCAACTGTCCATCGTTGTCCCAAAGATAAGACGATATCAAACTCCCGTTCTCGAACAACACCGAGAAAATTTCCCCAATCTGCAAGGCTGTTGCGATCTTTGAAATCATAGGCTAGAACCTCAGATACGGACTTACAAACCCGATAGGCACCTTTCGATCTCGGTTCAACAATAACGGAAATCTGCGCTTGAGGATAAGCTTGTTTGAGATCGTCTAGGGTCGGAAAAAACAAAACTTGGTCGCCAATCCCGCCGGGAACAAGGGCTAGTATTCTCATCTCTATACGAGTTAATCTACTGAACAGCTCAATTTTAATTGAATACAACCTTACCCACTTAAAATCTCAAAATGGATTTATTAATTCCGGCTGCTGGTGTGGGACGCCGCATGGGTAGCGATCGCAATAAACTGCTTCTGAAACTCCTGGATGAATCGATATTGGCCTGGACTCTCAAAGCCGCAGAAGCTTCTCCTGCGATAACATGGATCGGAATTATCGGTCAACCTATTGATTTCCCCGATTTTGAAGCGATTCTTACCCAGTTGAACTTGAAAACCCCGATCGAGTTTATTCAAGGAGGGGCAACCCGTCAGGAGTCAGTTTACAATGGCTTACAGGCTCTACCACCTGAGTCTGAACGAGTTTTAATTCACGACGGGGCTAGATGTTTGGCGACATCAGCATTATTTGATCGCTGTGCGGAGATTCTGCAAACCTGTTCGGGGTTAATTGCTGCGGTTCCGGTTAAGGATACGATTAAAGTGGTTGACGATCAGAATTTCATTCAAGATACTCCCGATCGAAAACAACTCTGGGCGGCTCAAACTCCCCAAGGTTTTGAAGTTCAGTTACTCAAAAAATGTCACGATAAAGGACAGTCTGAAGGTTGGGCGGTGACGGATGATGCAGCACTGTTTGAAAAGTGTGATTTACCTGTTCGGATTGTTGAAGGAGAGGAAACAAATTTAAAGGTAACAACGCCTGTGGATCTGAAAGTCGCTGAGTTTATTTTACGCGAAAGGCAGAATGAATAGGCGGCAGGAAACCGTAACCTAGTCCTTTTTAAAGGACTTCAGTTTTTAGACAGGGATTTTAATCCCTGCACACAATTTATTCCCTCAATTGCATAAGCTCAACAGTTCAGACATAAGTATGGGTAAGCGAATCAGGATAACAAAACATGACCGCAGTTTCAAACATTAAAAAGCCTCAGAATCCAGTTAAAAATCGTTCTCAACCTCAGATTCATTTTAATCTTTCGGGTTTAAGTTGGGGAATTGCGATCGCAGGTGTTGCATTAGGATTTGGCATTGTTGGTCACGGCTATCTAACATCGAGGGCAATTCAAAGTCAGAACCCATTTTGGCTATTACAAAATAATACTCAACCCTTCAGTTTCTCGATGAAAGCCAAAGAACAAAACGATGGTATGGTCTGGAACTGGGAAACCGATAAAGGAATTTATAGTGGAAGGTTAAAAGCCGATCCTCTAGAAAATAAATTTGAACTTTATGGTGATTTTATCGAGAAGTAATTTATAAAATAAATTGATAAAATTTAGAAAAAAGGGTGGATAACTCAGGTTTAACATGAAAAAATCATCTAAACGTTTAATCCAACCGTTGATAAAACTCAGTTTGACTGCTGGGGTTTATTGGATACTATTATTTGAAGTGGGAGTCGCAGTCTCAAGCCAGAATAATAGATTTCTATTTCTAGAACCCGAAACAATTTCCCAAAATACTCAAACCTCTACATCCGCCCAACAACTCTTTGAGGAAGCCGAAAAACTCGCTCAACAAAGAACAATACCGTCTCAGCTACAAGCCATTAAAAAATGGTCGGAAGCACGGTTACAATGGCAAAAATTAGGAAATCAATCTCAAGAAGCTTTAACCTTACTCAAACTTGGTGAAACCTATAAAAATCTGGGTGCAACCACACCAGCACTCGAATATTATACGGAAGCATTAACACTCTATCAAACACTCAATAACCGCAGCCAAGAAGCATTTACCCTCAGTCAAATTGGGAGTGTTTATATTATAGAGTTAAATCGACTCAAAGATGAACAAAACTTTCAGCCCATTCACGGTATATTTGTGAATTCTCGTCAATCAAAATTATTATCTGAAAAAATCCGCAGCACTCCAGAAAAAGCATTAGAATTTTATAAGAAATCTCTGCAAATATATCAAGATTTGAATGATTTATCAGGAGAAGCTAGAATTCTGACTGCAATGGCGGAGAGTCAATATTTACATGATGACGAAAACCACAAACAAAAACTATTCAAAAAAGCTCTAGAACTTTATCAAGAAATCGGAGACAAACCAGGAGAAGCATTGGTTCTTAGCTATCTGAGTGAATTAAATTTAATTGAGTACCGAAACGACAAACTCGGAGTAGATTTATTTAATCAAGCTAATGCAATTTATCAAAATCTAGCCCAATCTCAAGATCATAACTTTACTACAAGCCAAGCCCAAGCAAATCTCTTAAAAGTTGCTATTCGGTATTGGTGGGGAGACAATCAACAAAAAGCCTTAGAATTCCAAAATCAAGCCTTAAAAATTTATCAAGAAATTGAAGATAAACAAGGAGAAGCTGTTCTCCTCAGTCAGATGGGCTATTACTATGGATTGAGAGAAGCTAGACAGAAACAATTAGAGTATTATACTCAAGCACTGAGGATTTATCAAGAAATTGGGGATAGAGTAGGAGAAAGCAAGATTCTAGATAAAATTGGCTTAATTTATACTCGTTCAGGAGACTTAGAACAAGCCTTAGAATTCTATAATCAGGAATTAGAAACTCTTGAGAAATTAACTCAATTTTATACCCAACTTGGAGATATAGAAACCGCTTCAATCTATGATTATCGTCAGCCTATTGTCAGGTTTAGAGTCGGAAAAATTTATGCAGAAAAATCTAATACTCAAAAAGAAGCCGAGATTTACAATCAAGCTAGAATATTTTATCAAAAATGGCAAGATCAAGAAGGTGAAGCTAGTTTTCTAATTAAAATTGCTGAATATTATGGAAGCCAAGATAGCCTCGATAGAATGGTAGAATTTCTTGATCATGCTATTACAGTATATCGAGAAACAGGCGATCGTCAAGCTGAAGCGGATCTTTTACGCGATCAAATTGCTGGAATTTATTTCTATCGTTTAAAAGACGCAGACACAGGATTTAAAACTCTCAATCAAGCTTTGAAAATTTATCGAGAAATCGGGGAACCAAAGGAAGTAGCCCGAACTCTCAGTCGGATTGGTTTGGCTTATCTAAATCTCGCTGAAGATGAACCTAAAAATCAATTAACTTATCAACAAAACGCTCTAGAATACTATAGCAAAGCTATTTTCTTTTATCGAGAAGTGAATGATTTTAGTGGAGAAGTCTATTCTCTCCGGCAAATCGGTAAAATTTATTATGAATTGGGCAATAAAGAGAAAGCATTAGAAGCATTTAATCATGCTGGAAAGGTTTTTCAAGAAAATGGAGAGTATGAAAAAGCTGTCAACATTATCATTAGTATTGCTGAAGCCTATACTCGGCGAGGCGATCAAGAAACTGGATTGAAATTCTATCAGCAAGCCATTCCAATTTATCAACAATTAGGAGACTATGAAAAAGAAGCCTGGATTTTAAGAATCATCGGTCAGCTTTACTACGAATTAGAAAATATCAATCAAGCTGTAAAAACCTTTGATAAAGCCCCACAAGCTTATCAAAAAAATAGCAGTTCTCCAGAGGAGAGGCTGTACCAACGCTCAGGGGAAGCCTGGACACTCTATGAAATTGGTAGAACTTATACAGAATTAGGAGATTTCAAAAAAGCTTTAGATTCCTATCAGCAAGCATTACCCATTTATGAACAAGAACAGGATGCTCTTTGGGGAGAAGAACGAACGCTAGATATGTTGATTAGAATGAGTCGTATTTATCTTTATTTTGAAGAGTCGGAGTTAGCCGAGCAATTCTGTAATAAATCTCTAAACCAAGCTCAAGAAATGCTTTTTTCTAATGCTCGTATATTGGCAGAAGTCTTTAGGGAAATTGGTAAACTCTGCTATCAAATTGGTGAGACCGAAACGGCGTTAAAATCTTTTGAACAATATGGAAAACTTTACAAACCCAATAGAGGAAATCAAAAGGTACGCAATTTGAGTTTTATCAATGAAAGCTTCTTTTTAGTCGAGTCAGAAGAAACTTTAGAATTTTGCAAAAAATCCTCCTCTTTAACTCTACAAATTCCTGATATACATCCTGCTCCTTGGGATCAAAGATACGATTCAAATCTTTTGAAAGCCCCAAATCAAGAAATTGCTAAACTCTGTAATCAAATTGCTAGTTCAGAAAATCCTTTAAAATCTTTGGATCAATTTAGAAGATTTTATCAACAAAGTGGAATATCAAAAGAGGTACGCGGTTTGATGCGGGTTGCTGAAGATTACACTGAATTAGGAGATTCAAAACAAGCATTAAACTTTGTTAATCGAGCTAAAAGCGTTAGTCAAAAATATAACTTTCCTGAAGGAGAAATCAATACTTTAACTTGGATCTCTAGAATTTATTCTCAGGCTGAAGATTATCAAAATAGCTTAGATTTTTTAACTCAGGGATTGAGAATTTCCCAGAAAATAGATAGTCGGAGTCAAGAAGCTTCTCTACTCACAGAAATAGGCGATCGCTACTTGGAATTAAAAGATGAAGAAAAAGCCCTAGAGTTTTATCAAAAAGCTTTAATCATTTATCAAGATTTTGATAATTATCGTAAACAAACTGAAATTTTAAATCGAATTGCAGTGAGTTACGAACAATTGCAAGACCTAGAAAAAGCCTTAGAGTTTTATCAAAAAGCTCTCAAAATCTCTCAAGAAAATAATAGTCCTTATTTAATCTTTATTTTAAGAAGCATTTCCAAACTATACTTAAAAATCGGAGAATTAGAAAAAGCTTTAGATTTTTTAAAACAAGCTCTGAATTTTTCCGAGACTCCTTCTTCCCTTTATACTCAGATTGGAGAAGTTTATTCTGACTTAGGAGAACTCGAAAAAGCTTTAGAGTCCTTTAATACCTCTTTAGAGTTACTTGGAGGCTACTATCCTGAAGGTCGAGCTGAAAATTTATTTGGTATGGCGAGAGTTGAACGAAAAAAAGGGAATATTAACACCGCTTTAACGCAGATTGAGACAGCAGTTTATATAATCGAAAAGACAAGATCCAGAAAAGTTTCTCCAGAAGAACGTCTAACCTTTTTTGCCTCAAAACAGGACTATTATGAGTTCTATATTGACTTATTAATGGAACTGCATCAACAAAATCCCTCCCAAGGATATGACGCTCAAGCCCTCAATATTAGCGAACGTTCTAAAGCCAGAAGCCTGTTAGAACTCCTCACCGAAGCCAATACTGATATTCGTAAAGGTGTCGAACCGGAATTAGTCATTCAAGAACGGAGTTTACAGCAACAACTCGATGCAGTTGAACGGCGACGAGTCGAGATTTACAATAATGAAAATAATACGCTCGAACAAAGAACAGCCATTGAACAAGAACGACAATACCTGCTGCGAAAATATGAGGAAGTTCAAACTAAAATTCGTGAAAAAAGCCCTAGTTATGCTGCACTCACTCAACCTCAGCCTCTAACATTAAAGCAAATTCAGCAACAAATTCTGGATGAGGATACACTACTTTTGCAATATGCGTTAGGTGAGAAACGGAGTTTTTTGTGGGCTATTACTAAAGATAGTATGACTAGCTATGAACTCCCACCCAAAGCAACAATTGAGAAAGCTGTTCGAGACTTTTATCGTTCGGCGGTGAATCGTCGTCAGGCTTCTCCAGAGGCTTTAATACAGGCTTCTAAACCGCTTTATGAGATGATTTTATCTCCGGTTTATACTCAACTCAATCATCAACGTTTGGCAATAGTTAGTGATGGGATTTTACATTATCTTCCCTTTTCGGCGGTTTCTTTACCCAGCGTTTCATCTAACCCTTCGACTCCGCTCAAGGTTAGTAAAAAATATTCGCCACTGGTGACAACTCACGAAATTGTACATCTCCCTTCCGCATCAACTTTAGGTATTCTCCGCCAAGAAGCCCAACAACGCAAACCTGCACCAAAAAGTATTGCGATTTTAGCCGATCCGGTATTTAGCACCGAGGATAGCCGCCTACAAACGCCCACATTAACCCAAAGTGAAAGTTGGGAACAGTATAATCTGAATCGTTCCGCCCGACAGGTCGATATCGGCGTTTGGCAACGACTCCCCGGAACCCGAACCGAAGCCGAAGCTATTCTCGCCTTTGTACCGGAGTCTGAGAGTACCCATGCTTTTGATTTTGCTGCAAATCGGGCGATCGCAACTGATCCTAAACTCAGTCAATACAAAATTATTCACTTTGCGACTCATGGATTATTTAATAGCGTGAATCCTGAATTGTCAGGAATTGTGTTATCAATGATTGATAAAAACGGCAATTCTCTGAATGGTTTTTTGCGTCTCCATGATATATTCAACCTAGATTTTTCGGCTGATTTGGTGGTATTAAGTGCCTGTAAAACTGGAATCGGAAAACAAGTTCGCGGAGAAGGATTAGTCGGATTAACAAGAGGGTTTATGTATGCAGGGACACCCAGAGTATTGGTCAGTTTGTGGGATGTTGATGATGTGGCAACCGCCGAAATTATGACCCGATTTTATCGTTTGATGTTACAAGAAAAGTTCTCCCCAACCGAAGCACTGAGACAGGCGCAGTTAGAGATGCAAACAGAAACAGAATGGAAATCTCCTCATTATTGGGCGGCTTTTACCTTACAAGGAGAGTGGCAGTAGGTTCCTGGAGTTATTTCATGCTGCCACGAAAATTCCACCTCTGTTGAAGAAATGAGATAATATAGTAGTTTGTCTTGTAATAATAATCTGAGTAACTCTCATGGCGGTTCCCAAGAAGAAAAAATCCAGGTCGAAGCGCAATATGCGGAAGGCGCATTGGAAGCGTAAAGCCAGACTACAAGCGGAAAAAGCACTTTCTCTCGGTAAGTCTGTTCTGACAGGTCGTTCTAAAGGCTTCGTCTATCCGAGTAATGAGGAAGAAGACGAAGACGACGAAGAGTAAGGTCATTATAAATTTTAGTGATAAATCTTCGGGTAAGGGGTTGGCAGAGGTTGCCAGCCTCTTTTGTTAATTTTCAAAATCTTAACTTTCTGTAGAAATCACGGCTTCGGGTAAGATTAACATCGCATCCCCAAAAGAATAGAAACGGTAGGGATAAGCAAATCCTTGACTGGATTGAGCGATCGCATCTCGATACAAGTCTAACAGGCGTTGACGTCCGATTAACGCCGCAACCAGCATCAGTAAGCTAGATCGGGGTAAGTGAAAATTCGTAATTAACCCATCGATGACCTGAAATTGATAACCCGGATAGATAAAAGCATCTGTTTTTCCGCAATAAGGGGTTAATTTCCCCGCCGCCATCGCCACCCCTTCTAGACTTCGCACAACAGTTGTTCCGACCGCAATCACACGCCCTCCATTGGCTTTAGTTTGCTGAATTTGTTCAATAGTATCTGCGGGAACTTCTATCCATTCAGCGTGCATTTGATGGGTGGTAATATCTTCGACTTCTACCGGACGAAACGTTCCGACTCCCACGTGTAGCGTCACGAATGCTTTATTAATACCCTGATTTTGTAACTCCTCAAACAATTCTGTGGTAAAGTGTAAACCAGCAGTAGGTGCCGCAACCGCTCCTGGACGTTGAGCATAAATCGTCTGATACTGCTGAGGTAAGGCTTCAGACTGAGTAACATAAGGTGGAAAGGGAATATGACCAAATTGATTCAGTTGTTGGATCAACGATTGTCCCGCTTCAAGGTCAAACTGAAGTAAGCGTCCACCTGTAGCTTCGTCTGTCTCGAGGACGGTAGCACTCAAAGGGTATGCTTGATCTCCCGTTGAGGAGTCAAGGGGTTCAAACTCGACTCTAGCCCCAACTTTGAAACGTTTTCCGGGCTTAACTAACGCCAGCCAACAATTGGGTTGTCGTTCTTCGAGTAATAGGATCTCAATGGCAGCCCCACTCGACTTGTGACCGTAGAGACGAGCCGGAATGACCTGAGTATTATTCAATACCAGTAAGTCACCAGACTTAAGCCAGTGGGAAAGATCCCAAAAAATAGAATGATGGTGAGAGGTGAGTGAGTTAACGACCAGTAAACGAGATTGATCGCGAGGAATCACAGGGTTTTGGGCGATTCGTTCCTCCGGGAGTTCGTAGTCATAACCATCTGTCGTCCAATCGAGTTTGTCGATCTCCATGCTATCAGGATATGTTGAGAAAATTTGTTACTTCGGTTGCTGAAAAGTTGGGTAGAATTCCCCATCCAAAATCGGGTGCTTTTCCCCTGGCGAGAGACAGTAAATCTCGCAACCATATAAGTATAGAGCGGTAATACCAAAAAGAGCAGACTAAGCCCGCCCTGTTTGCTCCAAATCGTTAACCTCGCAAGTCTGGCTAGCGATTAGATGGCGGGTTAACCATGCGGGAGAAGATTGATGGAATACCTTTACTACATTGCTAATACTAGCCTAACCTTGAGAGTGATAGACTATTTGTGTACTTGCCCTCAACTTCCGGTTAAGCTAATCACGGTCATTCACCAAATTGATGGTTGGATTATCAAGGTGAAAATGAGTCAGTCTTTAACGGCTCAACAGCACGGAGATTTTAGAGCGTTTATGAGTGAGTTGGGAATTCCCTACGAACCTAATATTCGTATCAAAATGGCATTGTGGGGTTTAGAAACTGGACAGTCTCCTCTAAGTGTGATGCGTCGCTATCAGGTTGCTGTGGTTTCTCATGGTCAACCAAACCGAGACGATATTGAAGCATTCCGCAGTCAGTTTGTTCAGGGTTTAGGCTACTGTCCTGAAGCTCTGGCTTAGAGATGATCACAAAAGATTAGCCTTCATCCACGAAGGCAGATTGTATGTAATTTTGTAATGTGAGTTTATAGCCTGAAAGCTCAACGGGTTGACCGAGACTTAGTCGCGGAAACGAAGAGTCAGTAAAGCTAGATTTGGGTTCAGAATCAGAACTTTTAACGCGATCGCAGCGAACCAAGGCGACATCAAACCGACACGGAAGATTAGCCAGTTCAAAGCGATCGCTTAAAAACATTTGTGCAGATTTGATTAATTTTGCTTGTTTGCGAGGCGCGATCGCAAGTATGCCATCCTCATCCCAATTTCGTTTACTGCGAGTTTTCACCTCTACAAAGATCACCGTAGGCTCAGATTTAAAGTTAATTTCTCGTCCAATTAAATCAATTTCTCCCCATCGACACCGATACTGATGGGAGAGAATTTCCCAACCTTGTTGGTTTAACCAGGCCTTTACCAGTTGTTCGCCTAAAGTCCCAATGGTTTGCGATCGCAGGCTAGAAGAATTACGATTTGAAGAAGAAATACTCACAGCTTACTTAAATAATGATCTCAGGTTCCATGCTCGACTAATATAAATACTGATCAAGCTCAGATCTCAAAACATCAGATCTCAAAACAGTTGAAATATGAATACTAATATTTTCTCGCGATTTCAAGCGATTAGTTTAGCTTTTTTGGTTGGCCTTTGGCTCCTGTTAACAGGGATAACCGCTGAAAGTGTTCAAGCGGAGAACTACGAGAAGCAAACTCTCTTAAATGCTGATTTTTCTGAACAGGTTCTCACAGACTCCGAATTTGACTTTGCAAACCTACGAGATAGTAACTTCAGCCATAGTGACTTGCGGGGGGTTAGCTTGTTTGGGGCGAAACTACAACGCACAAATTTTGAAGGAGCAGACCTCAGATTTGCCACTCTAGATACGGCTCGCTTGACCAAAGCTAACCTCACAAACGCCATTCTTGAAAGCGCCTTCGCCTATAATACAGACTTCACAGGTGCAGTGATCACAGGTGCTGACTTCACCGATGTTTTATTACGTCGAGATATGCAAGACAAGCTTTGTGCCGTTGCAGAAGGGACGAATCCTGTAACTGGACGGGATACTCGTGATACTCTCTATTGTCGCTAACTAGGACGTGAGTTCGATCGCCTTTGTCTGACCTCTGGCTAGCCCTCTCCATTCTAATTCCCCAAACCTCCCTTACAAAGCAGGGTCGTTTCGTTCTAGCCCTAAAACTTGATTTGTGGGGAGGTGGGGAGGTAGGGAAGCTCGGGAAGCTCGGGAAGATTTTTATTAACAAAAAGCTATTTTTGAAAGGAATTAAACCTTCAGGCTACCACCCCATCACCCCATCACCCTATCAACCCCGGCAATTTTTAACTGAGAATGAAACAGCCCTGCCCTTACAAAGGGAGGTGCCACAGGCGGAGGGATGAAATACAGAACTTTGACTCCCTCGAATAACATTTAGACTCTGTACGCATATTTTATCGATTTTGTCAAGCCCCCTGGAAAGAGAGAGACAAAAATTGGTGCATCGTGAGTTTAGATTTAAGTCTTAATTGAGGTGAGTTCAAGGGGAAAGTCACAGAATAATCGAGGTTTGAGGGGTGTAAACTCGAGGAAATTGTGTCGTAGTCACACTTATCCTGGATTATTATTAAGATTAAGAATATCACAAAGGCTGAAAGAACGCAAGCTCGTTCCTTATTGAGAATAATTTCTAAGCTAAGTTTTGTAAAATCAAGGTATTGATAGAAAGTTCAAAATCAAAAATTAGTTAAACATTATTGAAATTTATAGTTAGGGATGGTACTTAACAGCTTATCCCATCCCTAGTTCCCTATTCCCTATTCCCTATTCCCTCACTCTGTAAATTCTACGGTTTGTAACCAGTCTAATATTTGAGGATTAACAATTTCTGGGCGTTCATCGTGAGGACAATGACCTGTTTTGGGAACAGAAACAAATTGAACCGATTGTCCTGTTTCTGCTAAATCTTGATAAATTTTTGCTCCTTTGATGGGAGTCCAAGGATCATCTTCACCCCAAATCACTAACAAAGGCTGTTTGATTTTTGGCAATAATTGTGTCGGTTGGGGGCCAGCCGGAGCCGTTAAAATCGAAGCAAAAACTTTCTGCGCTCCTTGATCATTGGAGGGTGCATAAAGTAATTCTACCAGTTCATCTGTAATCGCTTCTTTATTGCCATAAACTTGACGCAATGTATTACGAATCCGGTGTTTTTGACGAACTTGGTTGAATACAAAGGAACCGACCACTGGAGAACTGACCATCTTCGTAAAGGTTCCCATAATCACTCGTAGCGGAAGATTTAATTCTTCAGGGCGATGATTCAACCCGCCTGCACAGTTCAGCAACACTGCTCCGGCTGAAGTTTCCGGATATTCTGCAACCATCATCAAGCTGAGTAAGGCACCAATGGAGTTTCCGATAAAAACAGTCGGTTTAGCAATCTGTTCTGTCCAGAAATCATATAACAGTTCTGCCCACAATTCCAAAGAATAGTCAATATTTGGTTTAGCAGAACCTCCAAACCCCAATAAGTCCAGTGCAAAGACTTGATAACCGCCTTCAGCCAGTACCGGAATATTCTGACGCCAATGTCCGATAGAGGCACCAAAACCATGGACTAGCACTAAAGGCTGTCCGTTTCCTTGAACGGTATATTGAATGGAATACCCTCGCCATTGCCAGGTTTGTAAATTTAGAGTTGAGTCGGAAGCTGGTTTTTGAGTTGAAAGCGTCATTTAATAAACTTTTGTAAACAATGTCTTCTCAAATGATACAGCACGACAGGCTAGGGAGTAGGGAACCCTTCGGTGTGGTTCAGAGCAGTAAACAGTAACCAGTGAACAGGAATTTCAAGTGCTACTTTGATAATTTGCGATGAGATATAGGGTGCGCTGAAGCGCAACTACATAGTTAGGATTTAACTTAACTGCACAACAGCTTGATTATTCATCAAAATTTCGTAAGTCAGTAAATCTTCTACCGTCATTCGTAGAAAGCGTTTTTCATCCACTTGAAATAATACTTTAATGCGATCGCTTCCTGGATTTCCTGGGGGATTTAGTTGAGCAATACTGCGTCCTTCTTCGGTATCATTTAGGGGTTGAACTGCGTTGCTTCCAGAGGCTAAACTCCGAGTTACGAGGCGATCGCCATCAAAAAAGACTTCTGTTCCACCTGTTTCTGTTCCTAATTCTCCGATGACTAATTCAATTCGGGGTTGATTGTCGAGAGAAGCACCCAAAACAAATTCTACAGGTTCAATCATGGGATAGGGTTGACCGGAGCGAATAATCGGATGCCAACTGTGACGATTTTCGCGACGATTCCAATAGCGAATTCCATAACTATGATAGAGAAAGTCTTCGATTTTCGTTCCGAGGCTTAATTGTAATGCACCCTGAGAAATCGCTTCAAAGGGGCGATCTAAACGAATTTTTTCAGGTTCAAAATATTGCTTGACCCAATTCTGAACGGCTGGAATTTGTGTCGTTCCTCCAACTAATAAAACACCATTAATCTCATCTTTTTCTATTCCTTGGCGACGAGCTTGTTGCAAAACTTGAGTCATGGCTTTATCTAAATTTTCAAAGAACTGATTTTGAGTTAAAATTTCCTCAAAGCGATCGCGACTCATTTCTAGTTCATAACTGTCTAAGGTCTCATCATCAAAATAAACTTCTGTGGCTTGAGTTTGTAGAGAAAGCTGAATTTTTAATCGTTCAACCAAACGAGCGGTGAGCGGAGTTTTCACTAATCCTTGAGTTTCCGCAAAATAATCCATCAACCAATTATCAATATCTGAACCGCCTAAATTTTGACCAGCTTTTGCTAAAACTCTCGCTGTTTTCGCTTTTTGGGCGGAAGAGTCTGCAAAGGATTTTTGTCCCCATTTCAGGATAAATCCTTGCGGTTTTTTCTGAGTGGTATTGTTGAGTCGAACTAAGGATAAATCTAGGGTTCCGCCCCCAAAATCAATCACTAAGAGTAAATCTTGTTCTGCGAGTCCATAGCCTAAAGCGGCGGCGGTTGGTTCATCCAACATCTGCACCTGTTCGACATCAAGCGACTGACAGACTTCTCCAAGCCAATGGCGGTAGGCTTCAAAACTATCGACGGGAACGGTAAAGATCAAAGAGTCTACAGGTAAGGGAACCTCTCGAACTGCGTTGACAACTTGAGAGAGAAACCACTCGCCTACCTGTTCAAAGGTGATAACTTGACCATCGAGTTCGGGAAGAAAGCCCTGAATATCACTCCCAATTCCTCGTTTGAAGTTGCGAAAAAAACGGCGTTCGCTGCTGACATCATACCCTTGATCCCGCACTTGCTGACCGAGAATCACTTGATCGGCTGCTGCATCCTGAATATAGACTAAACTCGGAATCAGAGGGGGGTTTTGAGTCGAGATCCAACTGAGTCCAGGAAGTTTCAAGGTTTCAGGTTGTTCGGTTGCGGGGTTCCATCGGGAGACAACAGTGTTGCTTGTACCAAAATCAATCGCGATCGCCATTTTTGACAGTATACAGTTTAACAGTCACCAGTTTAACAGTCACCAGTGACCAGTTTTAACAGTTAACAGTATACAGTTTGACCGTACACAGTGTTTTGAGTTTAAAGCCTCTCTCCTAATAGGGGAGAGGTTTGGAGAGGGGTTTTCTATTTGTCGCGCTTCACATTTTACAGTTAACAGTTATCTTTATTTTTGTTTAGTTTCCAATCGGAATTGGAATTCCTCGTACTCCCACGCCTCGAGAGTTAAAATTAGGTGTTAAGCCGGGTTGGTTGGGCTGAGATGAATCTGCATCAAGCACGACTTCAGTTTCAGGTACAGCTTGATTGAGATATTCAGGTTGGTATTCAAAGGGTTTATCTAATGATGGCCCTCCCTGGGGAAAACTCCCACTAGAGGATTGAATACCCATATTTAATCCTTTCCCTGTTAAATCTGACGCAGATACAGAGGGTTGTTCATAGCTATCGAGTCGCTGAATTTCTTCTGCTACTCCTCTGGGTATAAGAGTTAAGAAACTCACTCCTATTACCGCACCCCAAAACATTCCTTGAGCAATTTTCATAGTGGTTGACCTGTAGTAAATCTATATCAATGTGCATACATTTGGATATGACCTCAGCACCTGCGTTGGTCGTTTGCCTTGTACCCCAACCCTCTGAATTTTATGCTTTGGAACAATACTTAAAGTGTAAGTCTAGAATGAGAAAGACTCGATTAATCTTTCTTATTTCTGTGGTTATAACCTAACATTTAGTCTTTTTAATAACTGTAACTTACCTTACAAAAGTAATTCTTAAATCAATCTGTAGCAGTATTGAATGAGTATTTAAGCGACCAAGATGGTCGCACTACAATTATTACTCGTCCCAGAGATTTGTAATGGTGTAAGGACTACCCTCAATAGTCCAAAATTCACCGTTAACATAGCGACGATTTCGGTCAAGTGCAGTAATTTCTTGCAGTTCTTCTGAGCTTAACGAAACTTCACTCGCGGCTAAATTCTGCTTAATTCGATCTCGATTAACCGACTTGGGAATCACAACTGTTCCTCGATGAATCGC
Organism: Cyanobacteria bacterium J06592_8; assembly: GCA_038530755.1. Lineage (GTDB taxonomy): Bacteria > Cyanobacteriota > Cyanobacteriia > Cyanobacteriales > Microcoleaceae > Capilliphycus. The sequence goes on from JBCBCI010000004.1 coordinate 23,555, forward strand.
CCAAGCAATCAAGATTTGAGCGGGGCTGACTCCTTTTTGCTCTGCGATCGCGATAATTTTTTGATCTTCAAGTAAAATAGGTTCATCTTCAGCTTTGAGAAAAGCCGGGCGATCGGACGATCCTAGAGGCGAATAGGCGGTTAGGTAAACTCCATTTTGATGGCAAAAATCAAGCATTTGTGGCTGCTGTAAATAGGGATGTAGCTCAATTTGATTCATCTCTGGCTTGACTTTAGCCACCTCAAGTAATCCCTTCAGCTTGGCAATGCTAAAATTAGACACGCCAATATGGCGACATAATCCCTTCTCGACCAGGGCTTCCATCCCTTTCCAGGTTTCCGATATGGGGAGTTCTTCCAGCCCGATTAAATCCTCGCCTGACTCTGGAAGCATAATGCCATGCTTTAATGACACTGGCCAATGAATTAAATACAGATCGAGATAATCTAGTTTTAAGTCTGTTAGGGTCTTTTCTAAAGCGGGCTGTACATTTTCCGGCGCGTGAGAATCATTCCACAGTTTAGAGGTGATCCACATTTGCTCTCTGGTAACGATACCTTCTGCAAAAGATTCAGACAACGCTTGACCGATTTCGGCTTCATTACGGTAGATGAACGCACAATCAATGTGTCGATAGCCCTGAGCAATCGCTTCTTTAACGGCTTTGTAGACATCACCGGGCTTAGACTTCCAAGTTCCTAACCCAAGCATCGGCATTTGGTCGCCATTCTCGAATGAGACTGTTTTCATATTGTTATCCTTCTGAACTTCCGCAATTCGATGACAATGTTGTGTAGATCTTTGAAAATATCAGAGTTTTACAGAATTTATTCTACACGATTTCCTGTAATTTTATTCTGTCGATTTTATGCTTTCGATTTTGTTACTTTGACCTCAAAATGGAGTCCCGATGAAATCTCATACCATGCCCTCTTTGCTTCAGTTGGTTGGAATCTTGACTTGGTGTTTGCTATTGGCAATCCTTCTGGGTCTTATTATTCTACACTTTCTGGGTTTCATCAATGGCTGGCAATTTCCAGTTAAGGGAGTCGTGGCATTTCTCGGTGGAGGTGGAATCGCTTGTTTTTTAAGCAGTTGGCTCTCCGGTAGAATCACAAAAAAATGGCTAATTCGTTTAAGCTTATTCCTGATTTTTATGATCAACCTTCTGGCTTTTTTAAGTGCCTATTCGCTCACCCATTATCAAACGGAGGAAAGCTGGGGCTTAGGAATTCCTCGACCGATGAATACGCGATCGCCTGCTGATATCGGATTAGAATTTTTCACTCAAAATATTCCCCTCTCTTCTAATCAATGGTTAGAAATCTGGCAAATTCCGGCTGCATTTTCTCACGGAACTGTGATCCTTTTTCCCGGACAGGGAGTCGCGAAAGGAAAGCAGCTTCTAGCTCCCGCCCAAGTTTTTCACACTTTGAATTATGATACAGTCTTAGTTGATTATCAAGGGGTAGGGGGTTCGAGTGGAAATCAAACAACGATTGGCGCAAAAGAGGCAAAAGATGTGGCGGCTACCCTGAATTATGTACAAAAACTTCATCCAGATCAGCCGATTATTCTGTATGGAATTTCGATGGGAAGTGCCGCAATACTCAGAGCGATCGCTCAAGAATCTATTAAACCTGATGCCATCATTATTGAAATGCCTTTTGTGCGATTTTTAGAGGCTGTAAAAATTCGCTTGAAAACGGCTAAAATTCCGCCGTATCCCTTGGCAGAACTCTTGGTTTTCTGGGGAAGTCTCCAACATCGTTTTAATGGTTTTGCCTATAATCCTGTTAACTATGCCCAGCAGGTTAATTGTCCGACCTTATTAATGCAAGGAGAAAAAGATAAATGGGTGACTGTTGAGGAAATTCAAGAATTATTCAAGAATTTAAACGGCTCTAAACAGCTTGTTATTCTCCCCAATACCGGACATGAACTTTTAGTGAGTCTTGACCGAGAAACATGGTATCAAACTGTTGATCAGTTTCTCCTGAAACTCAATTAAGGAGAACGGTTTCCACTCAGAATAATAAAAAGTTTTTGGTCTGTGATCGCCTTGATTCAACTAAATTTTTTAAACTCAAAGCCAGATTTAAGCAAGAGTGCGATCGCTGAAAAACCCATACAGCGATAAACAACTGTTACAATAGAAGAAAAAGATTATTGTATTTACGAACTTATGCCGAAAAAACACTCACCTGTTTTGCCTATTTTTTTACTCGGAATAGTTGCTACTGTGCTATTTTTAAAAGACAGGGGTTTTCAAACTCCTGATGTTCCTTCACTCTCTATTCCTGCAATGTCATCTTTTCCCGTCGCTAAACTTGTCACTGATGTCAATGAATTAAAACTCTCTGTTCATCAACAAGTTAATGAATATCGTGCTTCCCAAAATTTACCTCCTCTTCAGCTTGATTCTCAAATTAGCCAGGAAGCGGTGAAACATAGTGAAGCAATGGCGAGTGGACGATCAAAATTTAGCCATGATGGATCGAAACAACGATTTCAGGCAGTGGGTACAAAAATTCCCTATCGGAAGATTGGTGAAAATCTCGCCTATAATTCAGGATATGCCGATCCGGGTAAAAAAGCCGTTGAAGGTTGGATCGCCAGTGATGGTCATCGTCGCAATATGGAAGGAGACTTTAATTTAACCGGGATTGGGATTGCGAGAAATGCCAAAGGAGAGTATTATTTTACCCAGATTTTTGTTCGCAGTCGGTCATTGACTTTTTAGGATTTAATTTGCCATTTTCTATGAATAACTTTCAAGTTTGCGATCGCGATTTATCTGAAGAGATTTTGTCAACCTATTTGAACGCAGATCGGTTAGCAATTGATACGGAAACAATGGGTTTACTTCCCTGGCGCGATCGCCTCTGTTTAGTCCAAATTTGCGATTCAAACGGGCAAGTAACAGCCGTGAGAATTGCCCAAAATCAAACCGAAGCCCCTCACTTAAAAAAGCTGTTAGAAGCCAGTAATATTCTCAAAGTCTTTCATTTTGCTCGATTCGATTTGGCGACCTTGCGACATCATTTACAGATAGACGTTAATCCGGTTTTTTGTACAAAAATTGCCAGTAAACTGGCTCGAACCTATACCCCAAAACATGGGTTAAAAGAACTGGTGCAAGAACTCGAACAAGTCGAACTTGATAAATCTTCCCAAAGTTCAGACTGGGGAAATGTGGGCAATCTCTCGGATGAACAACTCGATTATGCGGCGAATGATGTGCGATATTTATTGAATGTACAGCAAAAATTAGCCACAATGCTGAAACGAGAAGAACGCTTAGAGTTGGCTCAAAATTGCTTTGAATGTTTACCGACAATTGTGACTTTAGATTTATTGCATTTTAAAGATATATTTGAACATCATTAGTGTTCCAAGTGTATAAGTTCCTCAGCGCTGGAGATATATTGTAGTAAATGCTTCTGGAAGTGAGGAAATCTGGTCATAGATTTACCCAAACAGTGGTGATCGGTTCTCAGTATTAATAGTATCTTTACTCTTGAACTTGGGTTTTCCCTTCTTAACCTTACCTACAGTTCTGAATCGCGGAGAAGTCATTTCCGTTCGCGGCGTTACCGATGACCTCTGTTGCTCTCTCCCAGCAGGAGAGCGAAGTGGGTAATTCGACCTCGGGTCCAGCCCCTCTCCTCAAAGGCGAGGGCGGTCAAAATAGTAATTCTTCATTTTTGAATTACTACTCTCTATGTAAAAGCTGTAAACATTCATGTAAAAATTTGGTAAAGCTGGCTTTCAATAGTAGTTTCATCGATACAGGATCGGTTAAGCTGAGAAGAGCAAACTTGAGTGTTTTCAACGAGGTTCGTAAAATCCAGGAAGCAATCTACACCCTTAGTATACAAATTAACTCATAGAGATAGGCCTTATGCGAATCAAAGAATCGAGCAATCTAGCTATCAATTCAGGTGGTCATTTTTGTAGTATTCTATCGTCAAATCAGAAAGATTGAAAACCAATAAGCTCAATGAAACTCTAATTTTGAATTGATATCTGTTTCGTTAATTTGATTTAGCTCTCTCTAAGCAACATATCATGTCCTCAGTTAAAAATCAGGCTGTTAAAGGCACCATTTGGACAGTAGTGGGTTATGGCGGTAGTCAAGTGCTGCGTCTCGGCAGTAACCTAATTCTAACTCGTCTTCTAATTCCTGAACTATTTGGTCTGATGGCTTTGGTGCATACCTTCATCACAGGTGTTGCCTTATTTTCAGACATTGGGATTCGCCCGAGTATTATTCGCAGCAGTCGTTGGAATGATCCCGTTTTTCTCAATACAGCCTGGACACTACAAGTTCTCAGAGCCTGTTGGATTTGGATAGGGTGTTTGATTCTGGCTTGGCCAGTCTCTCAGTTCTATAACGATTCTCGGTTACTCTGGTTGCTTCCCGTAGCCGCTATAACCGTTTTTATTAATGGCTTTGCTTCAACTTCTTTAGCGACTCTCGGGCGCAAATTAGAGATTGGTAAAATCACAATCATTGACTTTGGAACTCAGATTTGTGCCTTGATAATTACAATTGTCTGGGCTTCTATCACACCTACAGTTTGGGCATTAATAGCCGGGAATATTACCGCAAGTCTGATTAAAACAGCATGGAGTCATCGCTTAGAGCCAGAAACTTCTAATTGGTTTGCTTGGGAGAAAGATGCAGTCAAAGAAATTATGTCTTTTGGAACCTGGATTTTTGTCTCAACCATGATGACCTTTTTAGCATCTCAAGCGGATCGATTAATGTTAGGAAGACTGTTTCCGCTTCAGTTATTGGGAATTTACACTGTTGCTTTTACCTTTGCTGATTTACCCAGACAAGTGGTTCAGCGAATTAGTCGGCAAGTCATGTTTCCTGTGATTTCAAAATATGCTGATTTAGAACGCTCTGAATTACGAATCAAAATATTAAAAAAGCGAAAGCTGATCTTATATGGATTAGCAGGTTTAGTTGTTATTCTTGCGGGTTTTGGAGATATCATCATTGCTATACTCTACGATGAACGATATCAGCAAGCCGGATGGATGCTACCAATTTTAGCAGTTGGACTCTGGCCTTTACTGCTGTCCGCAACCATTGATCGCGCCCTCTACGCCATTGGTAATCCTAAACCTGTAGCATTTGGGAATTGTCTGAAGTTTATCTATATGATTATACTACTTCCGCTGGGGAACAAGCTATTTGGCATTGCCGGTGCAATTACAGTGATTGCATTTAATGACTTACCCAATTATTTAGCGGTTAACTATGGATTATGGCAAGAAAAGTTGACTTGTTTTAAACAAGATCTTGAAATGACAGTTCTCATGCTAGGCTTACTCTTTGTAGTCTGCTTAGGTCGATATTATTTAGGGTTTGGATTACCCATTGATAGTTTGCTGTAATCAAAAATGGAGTTAGATTTAATGCTTGATAAACCAGATTTTATTGTCATCGGTGCGGCTAAGTCAGGAACAACAACACTCTATGAGTATTTGAGCCGTCATCCCCAGATTTACATGAGCAAAGTTAAAGAGCCTGATTTTTTTGCATTAGATCAGAACTATGAACGAGGACTCGATTGGTATCAATCTCTGTTTAGTCCAGCTCAACCCGATCAAGTTTGCGGTGAAGCTTCAACAACCTATTCTCGACTCCATCAGCATCCTAAAACTGTAGAACGTTTAGCCAAATGTCTACCCAATGTTAAGCTGATTTATATCATACGAAATCCAGTAGATCGCGCTTATTCATTTTATCAATATCGGTTTAAAGGCAGTCAACGAAATCCTGAGTTTCTAGCCAAAAGAAATGAGTTGATGACCGCTAAAACCTTTGAAGAAGCGATCCAGCAGCAGAGCGAATTTATTGATAGTAGTTTTTATCTCTATCAAATTGAGAAATATTTAGAATATTATCCCCGGGAATCATTTCTGTTTTTGCTGATGGAAGATTTGACTCAACAGCCTCTACAGGCACTCAATCAAATCTGTCAATTTATCGGAGTTCGTCCCGACATCGACTTAACTCAAAGTGGTGAAATTGTTGCCAATCAGGGTAAAAATCAGCCAGAATGGTATGTAAGAAACCAGCTAACAGGTCCACTGAAATCTGTACCGGGTTTTCAGTTTTTATCTAGGTTGATACCTAAAGAACTGAAAGACCAGATTTACCAAATGGTTCGAGGATTCAGTTATAAACAATGGAAATCGGCTCAATATGTGCCTCCAGCCATGCTGCCTGAAACTCGCCAAATCTTGATAGAAAAGTTTCGGGAACCCAACCAGAAGTTAGCCGAGTTTCTCAATCGAGATTTATCTCACTGGAATCAATGATTGTCCATCTATCAAACTAAAACAGATCCGGAGTCCTTATGAATTCTACCTTGTCCTTCTGCATCGATCCTGAATATCTAGATAACTTAGCCAATCAATACCAAGAAAGTTATGCTAGTGCTCAACCCTATCCTCACATTGTAATCGATAACTTTCTCCCTGAATCTGTATTGAATGCTGTTCTAGATGAATTCCCCGACCCTGAAACTATCAAATGGCATAAATTTAACGGGAATTACTCCAAGAAACTGGCTTCCACATCCGAATTACAGATGGGGGAAACCACTCGTTTTCTGCTCTATCAACTCAATTCTTCTGTTTTTGTTAAATTCTTAGAGAAGCTGACAGGAATCCCAGGTATTATCCCTGATCCGCACTTTGTCGGCGGTGGACTCCATCAGATTGAACCTGGAGGCTTTTTAAAAGTACACGTTGATTTTAATCGCCATAAAAATCTTGAGATTGATCGCAGATTGAACCTACTCATTTACCTGAATAAAGATTGGAAAGAAGAATACGGTGGGCATTTTGAAATGTGGGATTCTGAAATGACAAGCTGCCATAAAAAAGTTCTTCCGATTTTTAATCGCTGTGTTATTTTCAGTACCACAGACTTCTCCTATCATGGACATCCAGAACCGTTGAACTGTCCGGAAGGATTATCCAGAAAATCTTTAGCACTCTACTATTACAGTAACGGTCGCCCCGCCGAAGAACTGTCTGATGGTCATACCACTATTTTCCAAGCTCGACCGGGAGAGAAGCTCCCCAGTCAACAAAATGAAGAAAATGGTAAAGATGTTCTGAGAAAATTTATTCCTCCTATTTTCTTAGATGTTGCTAGTTCTCTCAAAAATAAGTCAAGCTCTAAGTAGTCGAGATACTGATTAAAATTCAATCACACAACTAACGAATGACCCCTCAAGCTCAACTTGTAATGCAAGCCTGGTTACCTGTTGTCCTCTGTTTATTTAAGGTGTTTCCACCGCAGAGGGCAGTGGTAATCAGCTTTACTTTTTCCTGGCTATTTTTACCTCAGAAAGTCATTTTCATGTTTCCTGGGCTGCCAGAATATGACAGAATATCAGCCACCTGCTACAGCATTTTGATTGCCACCTGCATCTTTGACTTCAAACGCTTTAGTTCATTTAAGTTTGGATGGCTCGATATTCCGATGTTAATGTGGTGTGTTTCTCCCTTTATTTCATCCATGACGAATGGGTTGGGACTTTATGATGGAGTATCAGCTATTTTAAACCGCACGATGCAGTATGGCGTTCCCTACTTTCTCGGTCGCATTTACCTCAACGATTTGAAGGGGATTCGTGAATTAGTGATGGGAATTTTTGTGGGTGGACTTATTTATGCTCCTCTGTGTCTATTTGAGAGCGTGATGAGTCCTCAGTTACACCGTATGGTATACGGATATCATGGAATTCGGGAATTTTTGCAATCGGTACGTTTAGGGGGTTTTAGGCCGAACGTCTTCATGCGCCACGGTTTGAGTGTAGGGATGTGGATGATGGCGGCTCTACTGGTGGCGTTTTGGCTGTGGCAATCGGGAGCCCTCAAAACCTTCTGGAATATTCCCATGAGTTGGATTGTGGCTGGACTCTACATCACCCATATTTTAGTCCGGTCTACCGGGGCTTATGTTTATATGCTCTATGGATTGGTTATTCTCTTCACGGCCAAATGGTTTCGCACTGCATTACCGTTAACGATCTTAATTTCAGCCCTTTCATTCTATTTGTTCTTAGGAGTAACGGGAAACTTTACCGGAGAACAAGCCGATCAAATCATTTCGGTCGCCACAGATATAGCTGGAGAGGATCGCGCTCAATCCTTAGCATTTAGATTTGATCACGAAGAAGGTCTGGTTGAAAAAGCACGAGAACGAATAATTTTTGGCTGGGGAGGATGGGGACGAAATCGAGTTTTTGACTATAACTGGGCAGGAGAGCTAGTTGATGTTTCTGTTACCGATAGTTTGTGGGTGATTGCCTACGGAGTGAATGGTGTCGTCGGTTTAGCCGGTGTTTTTGGATCTATTTTCTTACCCGCTGTGAGTTTTACCTTAATACGTTACCCTGCAAGCACTTGGTTTAATCCTAAAGTCGCACCGGCTGCGGTTTTGGTCGTCATTACAGTTCTATATGCACTAGATTGCTGTTTGAATAATCAGTTTAATCCCGTTTTTACCTTAGCTACTGGAGGTCTAGCTGGATTGTGTTTGAAAAAGCCTGAACCAATCCGACGAACTCTAAAATCAGCAAAACACTCTCGCAAACTCTCAGCAACTTAAGCGGAGGGTCTAAGTTTAATATCCAACTTCAAGGTCGAAAAAAAAGCAAACCACCACTAAAAAGACAATTGTTTTCATTAGTTATTGTATGAAAAAAAATACCTTAAGATTGCCACGATATTTACTACTTTTTAGCATAGGCATTATTTTTTTTTCGACCTTATTGCCTAAGTTATATGATCAAGCAAATGCTCGTTTCATGTTCCCTGAAGCTCAGAATATCTTGAGTCAAAGTTCAAACTCAAAGACCTTAAATGCTGATTCCTCTCTGGGTATTAACTTGAGTGGGTTTGCCCCTTGGTCTTCTCAGATGCCATTACTCGACTATTTTAAGTCTTCAAGAGCTTGGCTGACCCAGTGTGCAAAAACCGATCCGGGATGTCAGGGAGAGTGGGATACAAAAGAAGAAGATCTTTTAGATTTAGATGAAAATGGTTGGGTAAAATCTTTGCCGACTCCCGAAGAGGCTCCGATTTATACACGAGTTAGCACGACCTTTTTAAGAGGGATGGCTAATCGTTTTTCGGGAGGAAAATATCTGGTTTTATATGAGGGAACAGGTAAAATAAAATATGGTTTGTCAGCTAAAATTGATGAAAATGCTTCGACTCCGGGTCGAGATGTTATAGATGTTGACTCTTCCAAATCGAGTGGAATTTTAGTAACTATTATAGAAACCGACCCCAATCAAACTGGAGACTATATCAGAAATATTAGAGTCATCCATGCAAAAGATGAAAGCTTATATCGGAGTGGAGAAATCTTTAATCCGGATTTTATCGAAAAGCTCAAAGCGTACCGAGCGATTCGTTTCATGGATTGGATGGGAACCAATCATTCCCAACAAAAAGAGTGGAAAGATAGACCTACGCCTAATGTAACATCCTACAGTTTGAAAGGTGCTTCTGTTGAGGTAATGGTTGCTTTAACGAATCAACTTCAAGCCGAGCCTTGGTTTAATATGCCTCATCAAGCCACCGATGACTATATCACAAACTTTGCTCGACTCGTCAAAAAAAGTTTAGACCCCAATCTAAATATTTATGTAGAATATTCTAATGAAGTCTGGAACTGGAAATTTAAACAAACTCATTATGCCTTAGAAGAAGGTCAAAAGCGTTGGGGTCAGGATAAAGGAGATGCGTTTCGACAATGGTATGGAATGCGATCGGCTCAAATGTGTGATTTGTGGAAAAATGCTTTCGGCGATCAAAAAGACCGAGTTAATTGTGTAATCGGGACGCAAGTCGGCTGGAAAGGAGCAGAAAAAAATATTCTAGACTGTCCGCTTTGGGTGGCGGAAGGCAATAAACCTTGTTATCAACATGGCATTGATGCTTATGCGATCGCCGGATATTTTGGTGCATCTTTAGGTCATCCAGATAATGTGAGTCAAGTCGAATCTTGGCTCAATGAAAAGGATGGTGGTTTTCAGAACGCCTTTAAACATTTAAAAACAGGAACTTTACTTGAAAAAGGCCGCAAAGATAGTTTGCCCGAAGTCAAAGATATGTTTGAATATCATGCTCAAGTAGCTCAGGAAAAAGGACTACAGTTTATGGTTTATGAAGGCGGTCAACATATCGTTGGTCGAAAAAAGGTGGTTAACAATGAAAGGCTAACGAACTTTTTTATTGAACTTAATCGTCAGCCCCAAATGTATGAACTCTATACTCAACTGCTCAATGATTGGAAACAGACAGGAGGCACACTATTTATGCACTTTGTTGATGTTGGAAAGCCAACAAAATGGGGAAGTTGGGGAGCTCTAGAATATTTGGATCAGTCTGAGTCTCCTAAATATAATGCCTTAATGGACTTCACCACTCAAAATTCTTGTTGGTGGGAGGGATGCTAAGTTTAAAAAATTATCAAAAATCTCAAAACAATGATAGACTATAGAAAGAAATATAACTCGAAAAAAACGGGTTAAATCCTCACTATTTTTTAGTTATTTTTCTTGAAATTGTCTGGTTTTCGAGGTAATACTTAATGGCACAAAATCCTGATTTTATTTCTAAACCTGCATTTCTTGTAGGTGCTGAACGCTCAGGTACAACGGTTTTAAGATTAATGTTAAAGTCTCATCCTAAAGTGACTTGGTGTAATGAATTTGAATATGCAGTAGATTTATTGTCCGATCAAGGACAAGCCCCAGATTTAAACCAATATTATGAATGGTTAGATATTCATCGGATTTTTCGGGCAACAGGTTTTGAAATTGACCGTAGTCTTACTTATCCTGAACTGATGAATAGTTTTCTCGTTCAGAAGCGAGATGTAGAGGCAAAGCCAATTATTGGTGCAACCGTTCATCGTCACTTTGATCGAGTCTTGCATATATGGCCTGATGCTCGGTTTATTCACATTATTCGAGATCCTCGAGATGTGGCTCGTTCCTGTATTGGAATGGGTTGGTCTGGTAATGTCTGGTTTGGTGTAGAACGTTGGCATGAAGCTGAACAGTTATGGAACAAAGTCAAACAGATTGTTCCAGAAGAAAGACAATGCGAACTGATCTATGAAGAATTAATTGCTGAACCCGTTTTAACCTTAACAAAAGTTTGTGAGTTTTTGGATATTCCTTACACTCAGGAAATGTTCAATTATACTCAAAATAGTAATTATGAGTATCCCGATCCGAAATATATTTATCAATGGAAACGTAAACTCTCTGAACAAGAGATTCAATTAGTAGAAAAGAAAGTGGGCAAATTATTGGTGGAGCGGGGCTATGAACTCAGTAAACTTCCTCCAATTCAGGTGACTCCCATGATGGAGAAAAAACTAAAATTACAAAATTGGTCCGGAAGAGTACAGGATCGGGTGAAACGCTTCGGATTGCCTTTAGTGATGGAAGATTTTATGGCCCGAAAGTTTGGCTCTAAACAGTGGCAGAAGAAAGTTCAACTTGAAATTAATGAGATTATCCAAAAGCGATTAAAGTAGTCAAGAATAGTCTGTGTTCTTAACGGCTTCACTATTCTATACCTTGAGCCATTCACAAAACTCACCCGAACAAAAATAAGTTGATAAAACTCTAGCTGAAGTTTAACGTAGAGACCCTTTTCATCAAAACAATGAATCTAGCAATTGTTATTCTCAACTACCGGACACCAAAGCTAGTCATCGATTGTTTAGCTTCCCTAGAATCTGAAGTTAAAATAGATCGAGATACGGTTATTGTTGTTGATAATGCCTCTGGCGATCAGTCCGTAGAAACCATTGAAGCTGCCATCACCGAAAAGAATTGGAGTAATTGGGCTCGGGTTTTACCTTCTTCGATAAACGGAGGATTTTCTGCGGGAAATAACTTGGGAATTCAGTCCGTTAAAGCGGATGCTTACCTGCTTTTAAATAGTGATACAATCGTAAGAAATGGAGCTCTTGATTCACTCCGAAAGGCAATGGAAACTTATCCAGAAGCGGGGATTATTAGTCCTCGTCTAGAATGGCCTGATACAACCCCTCAAATTAGTTGTTTTCGCTATCATTCCCCGTGGAGTGAATTAATTGACTCCGCAGGTACTGGAGCTGTTACTCAGGCTCTAAGAAAATATGATGTTCCGATCCCAGTTTCCAATCACTCTTTTGAGCCTCAATGGACCAGTTTTGCTTGTGTATTAGTTCGAGGAAAAGTCATCGAGCAGATTGGCTTAATGGATGAAGGATATTTTATGTACTACGATGACGTTGATTATTGTCGTCGAACCCGAGAGGCGGGTTGGAAAATTCTTCACCAGCCAGAAGCAAGAGTCGTTCATCTACGAGGAGGAAGTGGTTCTGTCAAATCAGATGTTGCCACTCGCAAGCGACCCCGACCCTACTTATACGCATCGCGATCGCGATATTTTGCCAAATTCTATGGTATTCCTGGACTATGGCTTGCCAATCTTTGCTGGTTAACGGGTCGAGGAATTTCTCTGGCTCGTGAGTTAGTTCAACAAAAACAACCTCATACCTGCCAGTACCAAGCCCTCGATGTTTGGATGAATTGGCAAAATCCCATGAAAGCCCCACTATTACCTGGAAAACAACCATGAGTCAATGCCCAGATTTTATTATTATTGGCGGTATGAAATGTGCGACCAGTAGCTTGCATGAACAATTGGCGCTGCAACCCGGCATCTTTATGAGTGAACCAAAAGAACCCAACTTCTTCAGCAATGATGAAGAATATGCGCGGGGAATGGACTGGTATCTCTCCCTGTTTGAACCAGCGCCAGAAAATGCACTCTGTGGCGAATCAAGTACGCACTACTCAAAATTGCCCACCTATCCTCAAACCATTCAACGCCTACATCAGCATTGTCCGAATGCTAAATTCATCTATGTTATGCGCCATCCGATTAATCGTTTGGTGTCACAGTACATTCACGAATGGTCAATGAAAATCCTTTCAACGGATATTAACACTGCCGTCAATCAATATCCAGAACTCATTGACTATAGCCGCTATACAATGCAACTGAAGCCCTACTTTGAAACCTTTGGTTCAGATCGAGTTCTGCCCGTTTTCTTTGAACGGATGTTGACAAAGCCCCAAGCCGAAATCGAACGAGTTTGTGAGTTTATTGGGTATTCAGGTCAACCCCGATGGGATTTTGAACTCGGCGCTCAAAATGTTTCCCAAGAGCGAATGCTTAAGAGTGCTTGGCGAGACTTATTAACTGAAACACCCGGCTTACGGGAACTGCGCCGACTCTTGATTCCGAAAAGTTTTCGGACTTGGGTGAGAAGTTTATGGACCATGAAGAAAAAGCCGCAGCTCACCCCAGAAAATATTCGCTATTTGCAGGGTATTTTTGATGAAGACTTAGCTAAATTGGGATCTTGGCTCGGTATTGATTTAACGTGTGAAAACTTTAAGGCTGTTGTCAAAGAAAAAGAAATCAACTGGGTAGCTGCACCGAACTCTAAATCTCTTTTAAATAGTCCTAAGTGATTCAGGCTCCATCTTGAGACCGCAATGTTTTCTGTAAAAATCTGCAATTTCTTTAAACAATAGGAGAAAATAATGATTAAAAATCTTATTAAAAACGTCGCCTACCCAATGATTAAATCTCTCCCCGATTTTTTAGTGATTGGGGCGCAAAAAGCGGGAACAACTTCTTTGTATAACTATTTAGTTCAACATCCTCAAATCATTGGAAATAAAACCTGGAAAGAAATTCGTTATTTCGACTTAAAGGAAAACTATAGACAAGGATTAGGTTGGTATCTCGGTAACTTTCCGTCCAAACGAGAAAAGGGAGATAAACTCACCTTTGATGCTTCGCCCAGCTATCTTTATTTTGACTATATTCCTGAACTCATTCAAAAAGACTTAGGCAATATTAAAATGATTGCCATACTCAGAAAACCTGTAGATCGAGCCTATTCCGCATGGCAAATGTACCATAGCTTTTCTGATAACCCCAGCAAACATCTCCGAGACATCGCAGACGAAAGAACTTTTAAACAAGCCATAGACGATGAGTTAAACGGGTTAACCGCCAAATATCCCTTTGATTATATTAATCGGGGTAAGTATGCTCATCAACTTAAGAACTATTACCAATATTTTGGCAAAGACCACTTACTGGTCTTAAATTTTAATCAGTTCAAAGAGGATTTAGATACATTACTCAATCAGGCTTGTGATTTTCTCGATTTAGAACGTTTTTCTGAGGAGAAATTGCAAGAATTTAAAAATACAAAATACAACACAGGCAAGTATAAAGTTGAAAAAAGTGAATCCGATATTCAGGTCATTGAGGAATTAAAACAATACTTTATTCCTTACAATCAGGAACTCTATGACTTGTTAGGAGAAAACTATAATTGGTAAGAAAAGTTGGTCTGAATTAGATGCACCTCAAAAATAGTCTTCAAGAGTTGAAAAAAAATTATCATGCTCAAACAACAGATCAAGGAGGTGATCTATTCTACTTACCCAATTTGGAGGTCTAAGCCTGATTTTCTGATTATCGGGACTCAAAGATCGGGAGTTATATCACTTTATCGTTATCTAATTCAACATCCTCAAACCTTAAATACTTGGAAATGTAAGGAGATAATTAGTCATGTGTCCCATTAAAATTGGTTACTACTCTTCCAAAAATTATTTAGATAAAACGACATTTTCTGGGACGCTTTATCATATGCACAAAGCCTTGGGAAATCAGAATGTTAACCTGATTAACTTAGGCAATCCACGCCAGCCTTCACTCTGGGATAAGCCTTTAAAGGTTATCGATAAAGCCAGTTCTTTATTTAAAGAAAAAGAACCCGATCCCAAAATATTTTATGACCAGTTTAATCGTTCAGTTCAGAAACAACTCAAACAGAAATCCTGTGATTTGATTTTTGCACCTGTTTCTTCAAAGGAATTAGAATTTCTAGAAACAGATTTACCGATTCTTTATGTCTCAGATGCAACGCCCAAACTCATTAAAGAAACCTACAAAATTTACTCCAACGAAGAAGACTTTATACAAGCTTCTGAACAAGAGAAAATTGCGGTTTCCAAAGCAGATAAGCTTGTATATTCTTCCAAATGGGCGGCTAACTCTGCGATTAATGATTATGGTGCGAATCCAGATCTCGTTGAAGTTGTACCTTTCGGAGCCAATGTAGACAATATTCCAGATGCGAGTGAAACCCTGAAAAAATGTCAAGCCTCTCAGTGTCGTCTACTGTTTATTGGGAAAGACTGGGAAAGAAAAGGTGGAAATATTGCCTATCAAACCCTGCTGGCGTTGCTCGATATGGGAGTTGATGCTGAACTATTAATGATTGGCTGTGTTCCGCCCTCAGAATTTCAACACGAACGGTTGAAAAATATTCCATTTTTGAACAAAAATATTCGTGAAGAACAAGAACAATTTAGTCAGTTATTATTAGACTCTCACTTCCTCGTATTTCCCACTCGTGCGGATTGTTCACCGATTGTTATTTGTGAAGCCAATGCTTATGGTATTCCAGTTGTCACAACAGATGTGGGCGGAATTCCAACCATTCTGAAAGAGGGTGTTAATGGCTATATGCTCACCTTATCCGCAGGTGGAGAGGAATATGCGAAAAAAATTGCTACAAGCTTCTCAGATAAAGAAGCCTATCAACAGCTTGTTCGTTCTTGTCGAAAAGAATACGATGAAAGTCTCAATTGGAACAAGTGGGCAGAATCAATGTATAACATTATGACGAAGATGATTAGTTGAATATAATTGTTACTGTAGGGTGCGTCAGTGACGCACCTGATACTAATTCTTTAAATTTTGACTAACTCAAATAGGTGTATCGACTTAAACTCCTTTCATAATTTTGGAGTAATCGTTGAGATTCTTCTATGGTAATTTGATTTTGCTGTAACGCCTGTTCTGCTTGACGACGAATATTTTCTACTAAATCTTCTGCATCGTACTGAACATAACTCAAAACCTCGGTCATTGTATCTCCTTTTACCACGTGTTCAATGTGATACCCTTGCGGTGTGAGTTTAATATGAACCACATGAGGATCGCCAAACAAATTATGTAGATTTCCCATAATTTCTTGATAAGCACCCCCTAAAAACAGAGCTAAATAATAAGGTTCAGTAGAAGCTTTTAGACTCGATTTTTCTTCAGTTTTTTGTAAAGGATGCAACTCTAAAATCGGCTTAATATCCCGTAGATTAATAAACTGATTAATTTTACCATCACTATCACACGTTAAATCCGCTAACGTTCCCCGTTGAGTTGGTTCTTCTGTTAATCGATGAATGGGCATAATTGGAAACAACTGACCAATTGCCCAACTATCCGGCGCAGATTTAAACACTGATAAATTCACATAATAAATAGCCGCCATCATATTTTCTAACTCTTTTAAATCATCGGGAATATAATCAGCCGCTTCGATAATATTTTGAATTTTGTGACAACAAGACCAGAAAAGTTGTTCGGCTTTGGCGCGATCGCTTAAACTGAGATAGCCAAAATTAAATAAACTAATTGCCTCTTCTTTAAATTGAATCGCATCGTGATAGGCTTCTTGAGCATTTTTAGACTGAATTGACTGATAGGTTTCGAGCAGATTTCTTAAAATTAAATGATCGTCTTCTGTGACAGTGGGTAAATCACTTTTCGGAACTTCACTGCAACCGAGAACATCAAAAACTAACACCGATTGATGAGAAGTGATCGCCCTTCCACTCTCACTAATTAAAGTCGGAACAGAGATTTTTCGTTCTTCACAAGCTTCTTTGACTTCTGCCACAATATCGTTAGCATAGTTCTGCATATCATAGTTTTTAGAGGCTTGAAAATTAGTTTTAGTGCCGTCATAATCAACCCCTAAACCGCCTCCAACATCCAGATATTTCATATCCGCGCCCAATTGGGAAAGTTCTACATAAATCTGACTCGCTTCTCGAATCGCATCTTTAATCACACTAATCGAAGAAATTTGAGAACCGATATGAAAATGTAGCAGTTGTAAACAATCTAATAAATCCGCCGATTTTAAGGAATCAACGACTCGAATCATTTCCGGAATCGTTAAGCCAAATTTAGCGCGATCGCCTGTGGTTCCACACCATCGACCCATTCCTTTTGTACTCAGTTTAGCGCGAACCCCTAACAACGGTTTAATACCAAGATGACGACTGGCTTCAATCGCCAGATCCACTTCTTCAAGCTGTTCTAAAACCAAAATCGGCGTTTGTCCCAACCGTTGCGCGAGCATTGCCGTTTCGATATACTCACGGTCTTTGTAGCCATTACAAATCAGTAGAGAACCTGGCGTTTGTAGGAGAGCCAAAGCAATTAATAATTCGGGTTTAGACCCCGCTTCCAAGCCAAACTTAAACGGCTGACCAAACCGAACCAAATCTTGAACTAAATGTCGTTCTTGATTGCATTTAACCGGATAAACCCCGCGATAATTTCCAGGGTATTTGTAACGCGCGATCGCTTTAGCAAAACAAGCATTTAAACGTTCAATCCGATCTTCAAGAATATCTGGAAAACGAATCAATAAAGGTAAACCTAAATTGCGACGTTTGAGGGATTCTACCAATTCATATAAATCTAACGAACCTCCGCGATCGCCTTTGGGAGAAACTGTAACATGACCCGCAGCATTAATCGCAAAATAAGGATGACCCCATCCGGGAACTCGATATAACTTTTCGCTATCATCTATTGTCCATAATTTTTGAGGTGAGGCTTCAACCGCATTCGATTCGGGGCGAGTAGAATTTGAGGGTTTAGAAGCGGATTTTTTCGGTTGAACTTCAGAGTTAATAGATTGCAACTCCATAGATTTTGCGATCCTTGTGCTTATGCTTTGATTAGACAGTTTAACGTAAACTGCCATACCCCGCGACAAACGACTCCGATCAGGTTAATCTGGATCTGTAGGTTTCGAGCAAAATTGAGGAGACAGGTTTGGAACGCACGTTTATCGCAATCAAGCCCGATGGAGTTCAACGCCGCTTAGTCGGTGAAGTGATTAGCCGCTTTGAACAGAAAGGATTTACCCTTGTTGGTCTGAAACTGGTGAGTGTCAGCAGAGAACTAGCCGAAAGTCACTACGATGTTCACAAAGATAAGCCCTTTTTCGCAGGTCTTGTGGACTTCATCACCTCTAGCCCCCTTGTTGCGATGGTCTGGGAAGGTGAAGGCGTGGTGGCTGCGGCTCGTAAAATGATTGGTGCTACAAACCCATTAAACGCGGAACCCGGTACAATTCGAGGTGACTTCGCTGTCAGTATTGGTCGTAACCTGATTCATGGTTCAGATGCGATCGAAACAGCGCAACGTGAGATTAGCCTCTGGTTCAAAGATGAAGAATTAAGCGGTTGGGAACCCACGATGACATCTTGGCTCGTTGAATAATTGAGAGACAATTCAGGGAGTTTGGGAAAATGAAACGGATGATGTTGTCGCTCAAGATTTTAGAATTTCTTCGCGGCTTTTTCGACCCGATCTCAATCCCATCTCCCTCAAAAAACGTGATCTTCTTAAAAACTTGATTCGAGAATAGCTTACTGCGTCATATCACGTTCGGATAATTCGTTATAAAAAAACTTGGGTTTGTAGTTGCGATGCACGCGCATCCCTAAATCAGAATAACTTTAAATTTAATTTGCGATCGCCAAATTTCAGAGTAGCTTATTGTGTAAGAACCCGTGCTTGAGCAATTTCTCTGTCACCGATCGCACGAACTTGAGAACTGAATACAGAAACAATTGCAACCGTTTTCCCGGTGAGTGTAATAAATTCTACTTCATATCCTACACTATCTTGATGGACTAATACAACAGTACCAATATCACCTGCTTGTAAATGATATTCGGGTAAATTGGTAGTCAAAACAACTCGATCTAGTTCAGCAATCATCTTGGTTATTTTGGAGAATTTTAGTCTAGAGGGTAAGCGGTGACAAATTTGGGAATATCTTCTCCGATAGCAATAAACCAAACGGAACGAACTTCTGGGTTTCTGTTATCGGGGGTGATGAGTTCACCTTCAATCACGTACCGCATTCCGAAAGGAGATACTTCTATTTTAGCTAATTCATGGTTAGTAACATGATTGATTAAAGCTGTAGCCATAATTTCCCAGTTATTAACATTAAAGCCAAACTTTAGAAAAAATTTTGCCTTATCTTTACCATCAGGATGAGAGGGTAAGACTAATAGTTATGGGGATATTGTCGAAATACCGGGAGGATGTCGTGTTGTTTATAATCGCGATCATCCCATCTGTGGCGCCAGAGTTTGGATTGAAACCCTGAATGAAGTCAAGGTAATGAAGTCTGGCTAATCAGCGATCGCGCCCGATCGCCCAGTAAAGGTAGGTTAGGTTAAATAACGTGAAACTCCACACCCACATGGGTTACACTATCGCGCGACCCATCCGACAAAGTAATTAAGTTAACTGCCGAATCACCTCTTGCTGTGTCATAGTACCTTCAGCGATCGCCTTTTATGGTTCGTACTATAGACTAAATTCAGTTCTTGAGGCTTGAGATTATGGATACAACAATTCATCATCAGTCTAAGTTAACGTTGTTTGGACAACCGGCAGAGCAAGGCAGATGGTTCCTGATTCCTTTGGGAATGATGATTCTACTCTGCTTGGGAAGTGTGTATTCCTGGAGTATTTTTAGAACCCCCTTGCAAGATGAAATGGGAATTAGTGCAACTCAAAGCCTCTTGCCCTATACTTTTGTCTTGGTTTTCTATGCTGCAACGATGCCGATCGCAGGCTTCTACATTCCTCGGATCGGTACTCGAATCACAACTATGATTGGGGGTCTAATCGTTGGCTTAGGCTATATTTTATCGAGCTTCGCCACCGAGGTTGGAACCCTTGTCGCTACCTATGGAATGATTGCGGGTAGTGGCGTTGGCATTGCCTATGGAGTTCCGATGGTCGTTGTCTCCCGCTGGTTCCCAGACAAAAAAGGATTAGCGGTGGGATTGACAATTGTTGGATTTGGGCTTTCGCCCCTGATTACCGCTCCCCTAGCCAATCAACTCATTAGTGCCTATACAGTTCGACCCACCTTACGCATTTTTGGTATTGCTTTCACGATTATTATTTTAGCCATTGCCTTGACAATGAAGTTGCCCCCTCAAGACTGGTATCCTCGGCAGGATGTCACTGCTGTAACCAAAACTGCGGCTGTGGCTTACCCTAGAAACTTATTCAAAAGCCGATCATTTTATGGACTTTGGATTTGCTATGCCATTGGAACTCTAGTCGGTTTGAGTGCGATTGGTATTTCCAGTCCCGTTGGAGAAGAAATCATTCAGATTAATCCCACTGTCGCTGCTAGCAGTGTTTCCTTATTTGCCCTGTTTAATGGAGTAAGTCGTCCGTTATTTGGTTGGTTGAGCGATCGCTTCAAGCCTCACTATATCGCCATTTTCTCCTATGGACTAATCTTAATTGCTTGCATTCTAATGATCAATGCTCAAACGGGACAGGTTGCCACCTATCTGATTGCTTTTTGCCTATTTTGGTTCTGTTTAGGGGGATGGCTGGCTATGGCTCCGACTATAACGCTACGCTTTTTTAATCCTGACCAATATGCCCAAAACTACGGTATTGTCTTCACTGCCTATGGCGTTGGTGCTTTGATTGGAACTTTAGTGACGGGTCGCATTCGAGATTTATTTGGAACTTATAACTATGTGTTTTACCCGATGGCGTTTTTAGCAATTCTGGGTATTGTCATCGCCTGTGTGCTACTGAAACGGGAAAAATCAATATTACCTCCTCGCTCAAGCTAAATGTGATCCACATTTTTAACATCATCAAACCAGTTAGCAAGTTGTTTAAAATAGTTCTCTTTGTTAACTTGAAATCGAATAAAAGTTGACGTTTTCTCAAAATAAGTCTTGACAAACTGCTCAATCCAAGGTACAAGATAATTTAGATCGAGATTAAGTTTTGACGCTTCTGCTTCTCGTTCAAATACTTTTTGTAAAAATTCAATTTGGGGTTGACCTTGATTACTTAAAGGTTTTTGTAATTCCGCCTGTACTCCCGAATCAGCCAAAACCCCTTCTAAAAATTTAGGAGATCCGTTCCACCCGTCTCCTTTGACCCGATAAAATAAGCCCTTCCGGGCGAGATGTTGCTTTTTTTCCCAATCTTCTGCTGCTTTTAAACCTGCTGCGATCGCTTTTTCGATATCGGTTTTATTCAGCGTCTTTTTAACCTGTTCTGTTGCGCCTTTCCAGAGGAGATCTCCAACTTTTGGGGCAACATAGGCAGCTAAAGTCGTGATGGGTTCCATGTGATCAATATTTCGCAACCTACTTTTATTTAGTTTATTCTAGCGTTTGAGAACTGAAGTTTAAACCTTAGCTTGAATAACGTGAGGCGCGACAATTATGGAAAACCCCTCTCCAACCAACAAATAGTCCCTTCGGGACACAATTTCCCTCTCCTTGTAGGAGAGGGTAGGGAGAGGTGGATAGGGCTGGCCAGAGGTGGAGAGAGGCTTCAAAACCTTAATTTTTCGTCAATTTTCAAAGATATAAAAGCCCCCACTAGCTAAAAATGGAATTGTATTAACTTCTGTAAAGAAGTGCCTAGAAAGCAAGTCTAGCAGTGCTTTTGGGTTGTTGGCACTTCGGGACAGCTTCCCAGCGCATTACGCCAAAAAGGGGGGAATTGGGCAATTAAGAGAAATGACGATCGCCCTGAGAAGTTCGGCTTCTTCCAACGTTACCTTTTGATCGCTCAACACCGTATAAGCACAAGCATCAACCAGCTTTTGTTTAAGTTTTGGGGTTGCCAATTCCAAGCGCTTGAGGCTGTCACCAATTTGCGCTAAGGTATATTCGACAGGTTCTTTCGGTAAAGTTTGTCCGCTGGCTTTGGGCAGTCGAAACAGTCCGGCTCGAAACGCCAAAGCGATCGCATCAGAGGAGTCATGTCCGGTCTTTGCCAACGCCGATAATAGAATGATACAATCAGACCCAATTTGTTTGATATCAGTAAACTGAACATTTTGATCCGGTTTTTTGACAAAATAGGCACTGAGTCGTTGACGCAACACAATAAACACCGCATACTCAGAAAGAGTTAAGTTATTATCAACCCGCATTAAGGCTTTTACCTGCTTAAGAAACTGGGTACATTCTTGAAGCGACAGTTGACGAAGGACGGGAATTGTTAGGTCAATTAACGGTAAACGAGTTCGCGGATTGATGCTTTGTAAATGAGGCTGAAAAGTTTGAACTTGAGTGACCATTTCTGAAGACTGAAGCTGTTGTAATAACTTCAATTGCTGATCGCCAATTTGGGGGTCAGAATCTAATAGTAAACTATAAATTAAAGCGATCGCCAATTGGGGGTCTCTCGTCGCTTTTCGCACGGGTTCAGGAAGTTCTGCGAGAAACTTATGAACTTGGTTAAGATGTTTGAGGTCAGTCGTTCCAATTCCCGCGACAACCCGTTCCGGCGATACCGATAACCCTTTTGACGGTTGAGCTTTTGGGGGTGTTGGCTCAGAAGTTCCGGCGAAACCCGATAGTCGTTCATCCGTTGAAGAAGGTGAAACCGAAGGGGGAGTTTGTGTTTGAATCAATGAGGTTTGACCCGCAAACTTTTGTAGGCGTTGAATCCGTTCAGTCAAAGGAGGATGAGTCGAAAAAGCCTGTTCAAAACTGCCAAAAAAACCCCGAGAAGCCTCCCCAAAAAATAGATGACTTGCTTCTTCTGCGTTGGGAGTTTCAATTTCTGAACCCGACGCCAACCCGCCTATTTTTTGCAACGCATTCCCAATTCCGTCTGGGTTGCGAGTAAACTGAACCGCAGAAGCATCGGCTAAAAACTCGCGCTGACGAGAAACAGCACTTTTAATCAACCGTCCGCAAACCCAACCAATCCAACCCAATGCTAACATTGCCCAACCGATCGCCCACCAGGAATTATCATCTTTATCCGAGCAGGAACGACCGCCATAATAACTCCCCCGCAGCATCATCCGCCCGAGAATATGAATTAATAATAACCCCTGAAGAACGCCAATTAATCGCAAATTTAGCCGCATATCTCCGTTGAGAATATGACTGAATTCGTGAGCAATTACCCCTTGCAATTCATCCCGATTAAGCTGTTCAATACAGCCTTGGGTGACACCAATGACCGCATCGTTGGGGGTAAAACCCGCAGCAAAAGCATTAATTCCCTGTTCGTCGTAAAGAACATAAACGGGAGGAACGGGAATCCCCGAAGCGATGGACATTTCTTCAACCAGATTGAGTAATTGTTGTTCTGAGGGATTGTCGGTCATGGGGTCAATTAATTCCCCGCCCAAATCTTCGGCAACCACCTTCCCACCCGCCCGTAATGCGATCAATTTGTAAACACTTCCGGCACCAATACAGCTAATCGTTCCCACCGCTACAACTGCAAACAGTTCGGGTTCCCAAGTCGGTTTTCCCATTAACGCCCAGACCGTTACCCCATACAACAATGCAATCATGCAGATAATCGCAACTGCAAATAAGAAGATCAGATAAACAGTATTTTGTCGGGCTTGATCTTGGTGTTCAAAAAAATTCATAGCTAGAAGGAAATGCGGGGGACTTCTTTGACTTCTGGGGAGGATTCTTCGAGTAATTTTGCTTCTCGGAAGTTGAAGCTAATGGCGACTAAATTACTCGGAAAAATTTCTCGTTTGGTGTTATATAAAGTGACCGAATCGTTAAAGGCTTGTCGTGCAAAAGCAATCCGATTTTCCGTAGAACGCAATTCTTCCATCAGTTGTCCCATTGACTGGTCTGCTTTCAAATCGGGGTAAGATTCTGAAACGGCAAATAACCGTCCTAAAACCCCCGTCAAAGCGGCTTCAGCCTGTCCAAGTTGCTGCATGGCTTGGGGGTCGCCCGGAGCAGATGCGGCTTGAGAGGTGGCAGAGACGGCGGCGTTGCGGGCTTGAATGACGGCTTCTAGGGTTTCGCGTTCGTGAGCCATGTACCCTTTGACGGTTTCGACGAGGTTGGGAATCAAATCATGGCGGCGTCGAAGTTGAATGTCTATTTGGGCATAAGCGTTTTGATAGCGTTTTCTTAAGGTGACGAGGTGATTGTAGACGTTGATAATAATCACGACTACAACTAATATGATCATCACGCTGGCGATGAGTATACCCATAAGTTTGCTCTCACTGTGATTGTGCTGTTAAAGTTTTAATCAATGTTGACCGAGTTCAGTTGCTTGTTGTTCGAGTTGTTCAGCTTCTTCGAGTTAATCTGAGCGTTGAACTAATAACACAGAAGAATTAATCTGTGCGATAACAGGTTGAGGTGTTGTAGTTAGGAGTGCAGAACATCCCACCAGAGCTGTTAGCCAAAGAAAGGATTTTAGAATTGTTCGCTTCATAAGATAGATGCTCCATGTGACAATACAGTATCACTGGCAATTGGGAAGATTATGAAAAATTCGCTCGTCGGGGCTTGGGGGAATAGGTTTGAGAAAGCTGGTCTAAGGTAGGTCTAGGAGCTGTTGGATTTTTGTGGCGGCTTCAGCAAGGCTTTTGTTTCCAACTTCATTGATGATATCAGCAACTTTAGCACCTTCATTAATTACGCCACCACTCATGTGACTAATCCCGAAATTGCCACTCTGAGTATAATGATGACCAGACATAATCGAATCTTCTTGAGTTGCTTGAATATCTCCCTTTATAGCGCTGCGCGCAGGTGTTAGGTGTTAGGTGTTAGGTGTTAGGGACTAAAAAACCCTGTTACATCTATAGTTTTCGCGATTATTGGTCACTTAGATCTGTAAACACACGAGCGCTCGTTGCTATATTATCCTATTACACCTGTACTCCCGAATCAGCCAATACCTCTTCTAAAAATTTAGGATATCCGTTCCATCCATCTCCTTTGACCCGATAAAATAAGCCCTCCCGGGCGAGATGTTGCTTTTCTTCCTAATCTTCTGCTGCTTTTAAACCTGCTGCGATCGCTTTTTCGACATCGGTTTTATTCAGCGTCTTTTTAACCTGTTCTGTTGCGCCTTTCCAGAGGAGATCTCCAACTTTCGGGGCAACATACACAGCTAAAGTCGTGATGGATTCCATGTGATCAATATCTCGCAACCTACTTCTATTTAGTTTATTCTAGCGTTTGATAACTGAAGTTTAAACCTTAGCTTGAGTCGTAATTTAACTTCAAGAACGGATAAAAAAAATGATTTTAGAATCAATCATCTAAAATCAACAATCTAAAATCTATAAGCAGTCTAAACTCCAAAACTCAAAACTAATCGCTTTTAAACTTAGTCGAATTTTTGAGAGGTTCGACGTTCAGAAAATCCCCAGATAAAGAGTCCCGCCGTGATACTAATCAGGAACCATTCTGGGGGCATATATTCAGGGTTCGCGACTCGCAATAATAGTCGAATTCCGACTAAACCAACGGTAATATAACCTGCACTTTCTAAATGGGTATAGATTTTCAACCAATGGATGAATAATCCAGCCAGAAATCTTAAAGCAACAATACCAAGAGTTGCACCTAAAATAATCAGCCAGGTTTCATCCGCAACCGCGATTGCAGCAGTGACGCTATCGAGAGAAAAAGCTAAATCCGTCATTGCAATCATCGGAATGACCTGCCACAATGAAGAATAACCTTTGTTTGCTGAGGAATCATCTTCATCCTCTTTTGAGGTAAAATAATTAAATACGAGCCACAACAGATATAAGGCTCCAATCAGTTCAAACTGCCAAAATTGAATAATCCAAGTTGCCGCAACAATTAAAGCAACTCGGAGAACAAACGCTAAGACTAAACCGATATTAAGAGCTTTGCGCTGTAGTTTTTTATCTTCTAGGCTCTTGGCGATTGAAGCGAGTGCGATCGCATTATCAGCCGATAGAACTGCCTCTAAAGCAACCAGAATGGCTAGCAAAAAAAACACGTTAAGGCCCACTTGAGGCGAAGAAAGTTCTAACACTTGATCCCACATTTATGACGTTATTTATTCTATGATACTGTGTTTTTTTTTACCTGGGTAGAAGTTAGACCACTTCTAAAGCTGGCATCTTTTCGGGTTATTAGACCCCAATATAGATCGTGCCTTATGGCTGAAGTCGCATTTATTACCCTACTCCAGATAAATTTTTTTAAAGACTTCATTAATCTTAACGTAAGATTCTCAGAATTTGCGGGAGGATAAACCTAATTGACAGTTTGTGTAACAGTACGCTGAGAGTAGCCAGTGAAAATCTGAGCAAAGTCCCCAATCAGTGAAAATGCCATCGGGTGTTACGAGCCTCAAATCTTCGTATTTTGCTGAGAGGGTTAGAACAGGTGTGAGAGACTCACTTTTAAGACTCAGTGGGGGAGTGCGCGATGAATCGTGTATCAAGCCTTTCGAGGAGTGATGAAATGAGAGGCGTTCGCGAAGCGTCTCCACAGGAGAATCGCCGACTTGAGTAAGTTAGGCTTTTTTTTCCTAAATTGTCTAGTCCAATTTTCGATAAATTTTCAGTATTAGAACCGATCCAAATTCTGAACTCAAAAAATTCGGTTTTGAGTAGGAATTGCTTTAGAGGAGAGGTCTTAGTATTGTGCAATATTTCCCATTCTGTCTCATTCCCCATTTTCCCCATAGCCCTATTAACGTGGGTCTCGTTGAGACTAGATCTCGCTGATAACCGGGATATACCGTGTCATTGATCGATCAAGTTTGTCACCCGGATAATGTGCCATGTCATTTGAAGTTAGACCGTTGGGAGTACAGTGTAATTTACGCTGTCAATATTGTTATCAAAACATAGAGCGGGAGACTGCTCACTCGACCCATACCTACAATTTAGATGCACTGCTTGATCGAATTCATCAAGCGGAGGAACCCTTTACCCTGTTTGGAGGAGAACCTCTGTTAATGCCGATCGCCGATTTGGAGAAGCTTTTCACCGTAGGACTAGAAAAATGGGGTGAAAACCATATCCAGACCAATGCTACCTTAATACGCGATCGCCATTTAGATTTGTTTGAGAAATATCAAGTGTCTGTGGGCGTATCTATTGATGGCCCTGGGGCTTTAAATGACGGTCGTTGGGCAGGGAGTTGGGAAAAAACCCGAAAACTAACTGCTCATGCAGAACAGGCGATCAAATCCCTCTGTCAACGTCAGATTCCCACGTATCTAATTATTACCCTCCATCGCCAGAACGCAACAGAAGATAAATTGCCCATCTTAGGAACATGGCTACGGTACATGGATCAGTTGGGAGTCGAAAGTACCCGTTTACATTTGCTGGAAGTAGACGATGCTATCGTTGATCGCAAATACGCCCTCACACCTGCCGAAAATTTAGCAGCTTTATTGTATCTGGAAACTGTGGAACAGGAACTCGAACAAATGCAGCTTGATATCTTTAGCGAAATGATTGCCTTGCTTCTAGCCAAAGATGATGAGGTATCTTGTGTTTGGCGAGCCTGCGATCCTTATACCACAGAAGCTGTTCAGGGCATAGACGGAGAGGGTCGTTCGAGCAACTGTGGTCGCATCAATAAAGACGGTGTAAGCTTTGAAAAAGCTGCCAGCCCGGGTTATGAACGATATCTAGCCCTCTATCATACCCCTCAAGCCTTTGGCGGATGTCAAGATTGTCGATTTTTCCTAATGTGTAAAGGGCAATGTCCAGGAACGAGTCTCGATGGAGATTGGCGGAACCGTACAACAGATTGTACCACCTGGAAAAAGCTCTATATTCACCTCGAACAACGACTACAAACCCAAGGTAAATCGCCATTATCGCTTCATCCTTGGCGGCCGGTTGTCGAGTCCATGATGTTAAATGCTTGGACTGAGGGTAGTAATCCTTCGATTCAAATTGCATTAACCACCTTGCAAGGAAACACGGAAACCTCTGATGATTAAAGACTTATTAGATTTTCGCCTCCCTCCTTTCGTTCGCCTGAATTGGCTCAATAGTAGTGCTGAAGACAAATGGCTAGAGCCGATGCAAAACGCGGCGCAACTCTGGCTACAGCTCGAAATTCGCTCTGTTAGTGCTGGGCTAAGAGAGGTTACGCTTCAAGAACAAGCTGACTTAAATGGATTCGCGTTACCTGCGGAGTTAACTGCTTATCCCTTACCCGCTTTGGATACTGAACTTCTCGGTCCCCCGATAGCCGATCCGGTTGTGATTGGTCGAACCTCAGCAGTTGAGAAATTTACAACCCTCTGGGAAAGTTCTAATTCTGTTGAGATGGGACATTTGCTGGGTTATCCGACCTGTTGTGTTCAGCATTTTCAAGATGTTTATCAAGAATCACGACTCTGGTATGCACCTTGGGCTTGGCTACAAACTGAACGAGAACGCATCCTTAATTATGCAGTCGAAACGAACATCTTGTTGAGTGTTTTGGGCTTCAAGTTATTGCCCCATATTCCCTGTTGTCCAGATTGTTCAGCGAGTATTGAACTGGCTCAAGCCTATCAAGGTTTAGTACAGTCTGAACAAGAGCAAGTTAGCCTAGAATATTTACAGGAAATCCTGACATGGCCCACACTATGGTCAGCTTTGCATGGTATTGCCGAAATTAAAACCCCAGTTTTTCGGATCAGTATGGATGTGGCAGCCACAGGTCAACGATATCAAATTCAGAAACAGGGTCAGGCTTGGCCGCTAACAGGTGCGTCTGGAATTCGATTTCCCTATCAACTCAAAAAATCTAGCCCAGTCCAGGATACAGACCATTGCTTAGAAGAATTTCAAAACCCTATCAACCACAAACGACTCTTAGAACGGTGACGTATGCTCTGTTACCCGACACTTTCACGTTCGGTTTTGAAATGTCAAGAACCTAGAATCTGGACTTACGCGCTAAATTTCGGGTCGAGGTGAGTCAGAGTTGTATGAGAAGATAACCAGCAAAGGGGTGTTCTCATGCCGCGTTAGGAATGGGACAGTAGACTGTAAACAGTGGGGAGTCAGAAATTGACCCTTCGGCTACGCTCACTTCGGACTCGATAGGTGCAAGTCGGGTCAACATCCCATGGAGACTAGGCTCCCTTCGACGTTGCGATCGTTGAGCGTAGCCGAAACGCAGGGCAAGCAATGATCGCTTCAGTCGAGATGTTGAAAAGTCTGTTGTATCGCTTTAAGCCGTTTTTACTCTCTCAAATGGCTTGGGAGTTGCACCTAAATAAACGGCTTTGTGTTAAGAACAATAAAACAAGCAAAAACCCGTTTCTGTTGTCTGTTGCTAATTCCTTCTTGCCTTGTTGATACCTATGAGGTTCTGATTCATGCCAAATGGTTTATTGAAAAAAAACTTTCGTAAGTTAGCCAAATCTCGGCATTTCCTCAGTTGGTCGAGTAGTCGTTCTCCCCGTCGTCTGCAACAGTGGTTTAAGTGGTTGGCACCTGGACTACTGGTTAAACGTTGGTTGTTGATCAGTGTCGCGGGAATACTTCTCACCAGTCTAGGGTTAGCTGTTTGGACTGGGATGACACCGATTTTTTACCTTCTACAACTGCTCAAAGACGTTTTAGGATTAATCACAACTGTTATTCCCAATTCTATATCGGGACCGATCGCCATTTTTCTCGGTCTACTCCTGATCTTCTGGGGTCAAACTCGCACCTTGAACTCTATTACTCAGGTGTTGATGCCAGAAGGTGACGATCAACTGGTCGATCGCTTACTGGCCCATCGACGGTTACATCGGGGCCCGAAAATTGTCACCGTGGGCGGGGGAACAGGTCTATCAACTTTATTGCGGGGTTTGAAACAATACAGCGCTAATAATACTGCCATTGTTACGGTTGCTGATGATGGCGGATCTTCTGGGCGTCTGCGCCGGGAAATTGGGGTACTACCGCCTGGAGATATTCGGAACTGTGTGGCAGCTTTAGCTGATCAAGAACAGCTTTTAACAGAACTGTTTCAATACCGTTTTAAGGCGGGAGATGGCTTAAGTGGTCACAGTTTCGGAAATTTATTTTTGACGGCGATGAGCGATATTACTGGGGATTTGGAACGGGCAATTGCCGCGAGTTCTAAGGTATTAGCGATTCGAGGTCAAGTTTTACCTGCGACTTTAAGTGATGTACATTTATGGGCAAAACTAGCAGATGGTCGGCGCATTTATGGAGAGTCCAGTATTACGGAAGCGAGAGGTAAAATTGTTGAAATTGGCTGTATTCCGCCCGATCCACCTGCTTTACCGAAAGCGATTCAAGCGATTCGAGAAGCTGATTTTATTGTGATTGGGCCGGGAAGTTTGTATACCAGTATTATTCCCAACTTATTAGTTCCTGAAATTGCAGAGGCGATCGCACAGGCTAATGTGCCTCGGATTTATGTTTGTAATGCCATGACTCAACCGGGGGAGACTGATAATTATACGGTGGCGGATCATATTTTAGCCATTGATAATGCTTGTGGGTATCGTCTCTTTGATGCTGTTTTAGCGCAGGGAAAGGTTCCCTTAGCTCAGGCATTAATTAAGTATACTCAAGAAGGTTCTTATCCTGTAATCCTAGATCGAGATGCCGTGAAAAAATTAGGTCGAAGAATTGTGTTAACGAATGTCATTGAAGTGGATGAAAAAACGGGTTACATTCGTCACAATTCCCAACGACTCGCTCAGGTTTTACTCCGTTGGTATTCTCACGCTTGAAATTTAGGGTTAAATATCACCGTTTAGAATGTCTGTCAAGCTCACCATTTGTTTAGAAAATTCTCAAGCTACCTATCATTTAGGTCAACGTCTTGGAGAATTACTTGTTTCAGGCTGCATCCTTTTATTAGAAGGAGATTTAGGAGCCGGAAAAACAACTCTTGTTCAAGGTTTAGGAGCGGGGTTAGCGATTCGGGAAAATATTGAAAGTCCGACATTTACCCTAATTAATGAATATCATTCAGGGCGCATTCCCCTCTATCATCTGGATTTATATCGTTTAGATCCCGCAGAAGTTGAACAATTAAATTTAGAACTGTATTGGGAAGGTATAGAAGTTCCCCCGGGAATTACAGCAATTGAATGGGCGGAACGTTTAACCTATAAGCCTAGAGATTTTATACAAATTAATTTAACCTATCAACTTGATCAAGGTCGTTTCGCTGAGATTATCTACCCGGAACATTTTGACCTAAAATCGCAGTTGATGTAAATTCGGCGAACAGAAAATACTCCTTTTGCAAACCTCTAATATGGGTTGTGAACGTGATACGCCTGACGGTACGCGATCGCGATCGCACTCAAAACTTATTCCCTAAGTTTAGATCGAAGTGGGTATACAGTTCCGGACTTGAATAGTAAAATATCTCAAATAGTTCTTTACAAAAATTCATGCCTAGTTCTAACCCCCGGCCCAAACGCAAGCTCTCTCCTGAAGAGTATGCTCGTCTCAAAGCCGAACTGAAAGCTCCCTATCGGGGCTTGCGACAGTTTATCTATGGCACCTTCGCCGCCTCTGGCTTTATTGGAGCCGTGGTTTTTCTGGCTAAAGTGTTAGCGGGTCAAGAACTGTCTTCTACGTTACCGAACTTAGCTTTGCAGGTGGGCGTTGTCGCGTTAATGGTCTGGCTGTTTCGCCTAGAACAACGAGCCGCCCGTCGTTCCTCTGGGTCAAAGTAACATAACTTATAACTTAAGTCATATAACTTGACGATCCTAGACAAAGATATATAAGCCGTAAAGAAAAGAAAATAAAGAAAATATTACGAAATTAAAGATCTCCTGAGATCCTTGCGAGAATGTTAATACTGAATCAATTGAAGCCAGCTCATATAAAGGCTTTAACCATTTAACCTCTGTTTATCTTTCAAATGGGGTCAGCTTATATAAAGACCCTAATGATAGTAACCTCAACCAAGCACCAGCTTTCCCTTGTCGGGTTGGCTGGTGTCTAGTTATTGTAGATATTTGATCGCCTTGATGGGCAGAGTTGCCCATTCAGTTAAATCGGGACGATTAGCGATTCGTCATCAGATCGGGCGAATCAGTCGCTTGAGCTTTTTGAGCGTTAATCAGAGCTTCGTGAACGAATGCGGCGACATCAGCGCGAGTTGCAAATTGATTGGGATTTAGCTGATCGGCTTGAGGATAGTTAACGATCACCTCATTTTGAGTCGCTCCCGCAACGGCTTCTAAAGCCCAATTGGGAATGTCCGTGAAATCACGATACACCGATAACACATCCGTATTATCAGAGTCATACTCTAAACCCGCCGCTAGGGCAACAATTCCCTGAACCCGTGTGAGCTTTTCATTGGGTTTAAATTCCCCATTGGGATAACCGGAGAGGAAACCCCCCGCAGAAGCCGCGTTAATGGCGTTGTATCCCCAGAAGTCATTATTAACATCACTAAATTTGCGAGCGACTTGTTTGCCTTGAGGTGAAAATGCTTTCTCGACAATAGCAGCAAATTGGGCGCGAGTAATAGGATCATCGGGGCGGAAAGTCCCATCGCCAAATCCGGCGATAATACCTTTAGCCGCTAGAGTCTGAATATAATTTTTAGCCCAATGCCCTTCTAAGTCAGTTAAATCTGGAGAATCCAAGCCCAGATCGGGTCCATCAACAGAAGAAGCAACAAACTCTACTGGCCCTGAAATGCGACTCTCATCAATCTCGTTGCCGATCGCAGATATAGTATTACCGCGTGTGGCATTATAGAGATCGTAGCGGCCATTATCCCGAATGATGTTATTTCCGGGATCATCGGAAGTTCCCAAATCGGGTTGAGATTGAGAGATCGCCACGACACCATCTCGTTCATTATTTTCAATCAGATTATTGCGGAGTCGGGGTTGAGCGGAATGAGAAACGACAATCCCGTCACGGTTTTTAATGATTTCATTCTCCAGAATTTGAGGAGTGGCTTTATCATTGACTGAAATCGCAAATCCGGTATTTTGAAAGAGATTACCTCGGATTTCTCCTTGACCCGAACGAGCAACAGAGATTCCATTTCCCTCATTTTGAGTAAAGATGTTACCCTCAACTATAGGATTACCTTCAGAACTGATAAAAATACCATCCCGCTTGCTGCTAATGAAAGTTGAGCCGCTAATCGTGGGGGCTGAAGATTCAACCCAAACTGCCGTTCCGCGTGTATTGGGGTTCGTGACCGTTACACCACTGAGTTGACTATTTCCCTCTGTTCTGACGGTAACGTTTTGACGAGCAAAAGTGGGACTGACAAAATTTCCTCCGCCGATGATCGTCACATTCTGACCATTATCTGAGGAATCGCCCTGAACAGTAACACCACTGGGAAGGGTAATGGGGAAGACTTCACCCGTTTGTTGGCTGTAGGTTCCTGGAGCCAGTTGTATTGTCATTCCTGCTGTAGCTGTTTGGAGGGCGGCAGTTAGAGTGGCAAAGGGACTGGCTTGATTTCCCGCCGTTTGGCTATCAACCCCATTGAAGGGATCAACATAAATGACTTGAGATTGGGCGAGTTGTTCAGACCCAGACGGTTGAGGAAATTGGCGAATTGGAGCAGAAGAGGATTGAGCATTCGTCAGAGTTGGCGTTCCGATTAATGCTGTGACTCCCAACAAGACAGTAAAAGTTAGTTTACGGATTCTGAGAGTGGAGAAAGTTATTTTTGAAGACTTTGTACGTTCAGAAGTCAAGATGGATTGAGAGGTTGAAGATAGTTTAGTCATAAAATTGTATTGGGTGTCGTTCATGGATTATGGTTAATAGAGTTTAGGGGGCTGCAACGGCAGGGAGGGACATCGATCAAGGCTTGAAAATTTATACTGTGACTCCCCCAAGCGGGAGTAGGGAGAGCGAATTGGGTACCTATACTCAAACCTGAATAATCAGAGTTTGTCATCCTTCCCGGTTCAAGTCAAAGAATACCGTATCCGTTTGGTATTCCTCACGAAAAATTAACAGCCACAGAAGGACTCACCCACCTGATGACTCAGTGATTCATAGAGCTTTTCAAAATTTAGAATTTTTGTGGGATGAGTCGGGAACATTCAATCCAGAACCTGCGTCACCCAAGAATGTATGGTGACACATAGTCTTTATTGGCTGTTTCTCTAGTTCCTTTTCTCTTTCTCCTGACCCTATCTGTGATCAGATAGTTCCAGTGCCATACGAGTGCGATATTTTATCGTTGTGGAGTGGCAACTTCTCCCGATGTATAGGTTCAGAAGACGGATTTATAGGTAGGGGTGTTCCTGGGAGAAAAGCGATTGAAGCAACTGAGCTACAATCAAATTTAGTTTTCATTCTCTACCGTAATCTCTTGCATTTTCTCAAGCACATCTGATATTCTGATACAGAATTTTTAGAAATCGACTTGTTGATAACTCACGCACGTAGCGAGAGAACAATTAAGTGTCCCATAATAAAAATTTAAACTCAAGTTGCTAATGTATTCCAGTTATCGCTGAAATTCTATAGTGTTCAGAGACACTGGTTGTTCTGTTATAGTTCCAAGTAAGCCAGACCGGATTTAGCTTGGACCTAGCGTAAGATCGGGTATGTTTATACATTAAGAATCGGAATGAGCTTACCAGATCAGCGATTCCTATTGTAGAATCCCATTGTTGCAATTTAAGTGTACAACTCTCGTGTGGAGGAGATATGTCAGAGTTAGCTAACTCAACTTCAGGATTAGAGGTTGTTGGTGGAGGAATAGGAGGTGGAAACCTCGTCATTGGCGAACAAGCCACAGGTGAGAATAGAATCCAACCTACCTTGACTGGTGTCACGGAAATTCGGGGAGGAGACGGGAGCGATACGATTGTTCCAGGAACTGCTGAACCCGATGTCACTATTTTTGGTCTCAGTGCCAATGACTCTCTTATTGGAGGCTCTGGAGATAACGAAATCTTTGGAAACCTCGGCAATGACACCCTCAGAGGTCTAGATGGTAATGATTCCCTTTATGGTGGTAAGGGAGATGATGCTCTCTATGGTGGTGCTGGTAATGACCGAATCATCGGAGACCCAGGTAATGACACCATAGATGGAGGAGATGGCAACGATACTCTGTTTGGAGGCGATGGCAATGACCTCATCAATGGAGGTGCTGATGATGACATTATCTACGGAAACAAAGGTAATGACACCCTCCAAGGTGGAGCTGGAAGTGACACTATGTTTGGGGGTCAAGGTAATGACAACCTTCAAGGTGGAGGAGGTAATGACTCTCTCTTAGGTGACAAGGGCAATGACCGCTTAGTTGGAGGCGATGGAACAGATACCTATGCCTTTACTTTTGCAGGTTCAAGTGATGCAGATACAATTGTTGCCTTTGAAAGTGGAGAAACCATTGCTCTAGGCGGAGATACTTTCTCTGCTTTGGGTGGAGATGTTGAAGACAGCGAATTTACTGCTGTTGGAACTGAAGATGAAAGAGGGGATGCAGATACTCCTTTAGTTTATGTCCGTGAGACAGGTGAACTGTACTTTGAAGGACAGCTTGTTGCAACCATCCTGAATAATCCCGAACTCGATAGTGGAGACTTCGAGGTATTCTAAGATGTGACCTCTTCTGGGTAGGGTAATACTGGGTTCAGGTTGCCCTGCCCGCTTTTGAAGAAATTTGAGATTAATCGATTAATACAATTTTCGGGCCCAGAAGGGTTTGGGAGTCTTGAAGGGTTTGTTGACCTAGCCCCAACAATAGTCTGTCTGGCGAATACACGGTTACGATAGGAGAGCGACTTCGGTTTTGAGTCTCGTAAATAATTTGTTGACCCTGACACCATCGTTTAGCTTCTTCTGATGAAGAAAGGGTAATCGCTTCTAAATGTTTCAAGGCAACCGAAGCTGGAGTTAGCCGAAATGTACTTTGTTCGAGTTGAGATTCTATCGCTTCAATCGTTAAACTCTCTGCTAAATCAAATCCACTGCTGTGGGTCCGAACCAGGTGAGCGAGGGTTCCCCCAGTTTGTAGGATTTCACCTAAATCTCGCGCAATTGAACGAATATAAGTTCCCGCTCCACAGGTAATCGTTAATTCTAATTCAGGAAATTCGCCTGGATACCAATTTAAAATTTCTATATTCAGTATCTCAACGGTTCGCTTCGGAACTTCTACGGTTTCTCCTTTTCGGGCTAAATCATAGAGCCGTTTTCCATCAACTTGAATCGCACTATACTGAGGTGGAACTTGTTCGATTCTCCCGAAAAAACGAGGCAAAATCGCCTGAATATCTTCTAATCTTAATTCAGGAGCGGGATGAGAGCTGAGGGTTTCGCCATCTAGATCATCGGTTGTGGTTGTCATCCCAAAACGAATCCTGGCTTGATAGGCTTTTTGAGAGGGTAAAAATTGCAGCAAACGAGTGACTTTTCCGATCGCTAAAGGTAACACGCCAACTGCTGCTGGATCAAGCGTTCCTGCGTGTCCGACTCGCTTTAATTTTAGCAATCGACGAACCTTAGCAACACAATCATGGGATGTCCAACCCGCAGGTTTATTAAGATTGAGAAAACCCTGCATCGTTTAACTTATAAAGATATTTTATTAAGGCACAAGCATCTGTTGATTTTAACAACTTCTTAGGGGATTGTGCGAAAATCTCCCGATGAGAGATCGTTTTCATCTACGCCAACGACAAACCCAATAAACACGCTATTGGTATTACTGTCATCATCAAGCCGAATCAAGGCTCCGCTTTGTCCATCAATCGTGGCATCTTCGATTTCCAAGTCAGAAAATCTCAGTCCATTTGCTAGCAAGATTTCATCATCATTATCGGTAAAATCAAGGATAACATCGGCTTGAGAAGCTTGAGAGGTTCCACCTAAAGAACTAATGACAAAAGAGTCATCACCTGCTCCTCCGTATAGCGTATCGCTGTCTAGATCGCCTGAAAGAAAGTCATCTCCATCACCCCCAAACAGAATATCACGATCTTGACCCCCAAAT
Organism: Cyanobacteria bacterium J06592_8; assembly: GCA_038530755.1. Lineage (GTDB taxonomy): Bacteria > Cyanobacteriota > Cyanobacteriia > Cyanobacteriales > Microcoleaceae > Capilliphycus. The sequence goes on from JBCBCI010000004.1 coordinate 60,577, forward strand.
AGAGAGCTATCATCTATGCCTGCAATAATGGTGTCATCTCCAAGATTACCGAATAACACGATCTCATCATCTCCGGCTCGATCATCGTCCAGGTCACCGCCATAGATGGAATCTCCACCGCGACCTCCGTAAATCGTATTATCTCCATCTCCGCCAATCAAGGTATCCTGACCCTGGTTTCCAAAGATCAAATCATCTCCATCTTCTCCGAGTAGAGAGTCACCACTATCACTGCTATCTTCTGGACCGCGTCCATAAATTGAGTCAGCTCCTGCACGTCCATAAATCGTATCGGGGCCAACGTTACCGAGTAGAAAATCTCTACCTGCTGTTCCTCGAAGTGTGTCTCCGCTAGGATCATCAATTCGTCTAGCGTCTGGTGTTGGTGTCGGAGTCGGAGTTGGGGTTGGGGTTGGAGTTGGGGTTGGAGTCGGACTCGGAGTTGGAGTGGGTGCGGGTTCGGGTGTGAGAGCACCCGGTAGAGAATTATCGCTGGGGACTACACCGACTGATGTCATAATCTTAAATCTGGATAAAGTTTTGAATGGTTTAGTACGATGTGGAAGGCGAAAGTCACTTAGAGAACTTTAACCACCGATCTCAAATCATTGAATAGAAAATCTAATCGGTATTGTATCAATTTCTCTATTTGGGTAAATGATACCGCTTCTACTGTATTTCGGTTGTTAATATAGACCGTCACTCAACGGCTTGAGGTTCAACGGAATGGCAAAGTTTTTTGTCTTCCGGAGCAACTTTAGGGTTGTATTTAAGATAATCTCCAATTTGTTCACAAGCTTGTTCCATGAGGTCGTCAATATCAGAATTTTTAAAGAATTCCTGAAAATCCATATTCCAAACACTGACTCGGTTTGTCGCGTCAATGGCGACCAGTTGACCTTCAGAATTGAACCCAACCCATTCCACTCGGTTCGATCCCTCATGCAGCGTTAGTAGCAGCGTCCCTTTGCGATCCCAAATTTTGATTGTTCCATCTTCACTGGCGGAGGCGATCAGTTGACCATCAAGACTAAAGCTAATTTGATAAACTGCTTTTTTATGTCCTCCAATGGCAGTTTCAGTTGAGATATCTTCCCAGTCTCCATTTTGCAATCGCCAAATTTTGATTGTGCCATCATCTGTCGCCGCCGCAATTAAATGATTATCTGTTGGACTGAAACTCACCGAAGAAAACTTCCGATTACCCGATAACTTCGCGATTAATGTTCCGTCTTGGCTATTCCACAGCCGAATAGTGCGATCGCGACTCGCGGAGGCTAAAATCTTGCCGTTAGGACTAAAACTAACGCTGGTAACGGCATCATCATGTCTGAGGGTATATAACAACTTCCCATCCCGTCCCCACACTTTCACCAACCCATCTCGACCCGCAGAAGCGAGTACCTGGTGTTCGGGCGATCTTTGAGGACTAAAACTGACATCTGAAATTCCTTGTTGATGTCCGAGTAACGTCCGTACAGGCTTACCATTGGTTTGCCAAAGTCGAATGGTTTTGTCAAGACTTGCTGACGCCATCAGAGTGCCATCTGAACTAAAACTGATTCCCGTGACCAGATTTTGATGACCTTGAACGGTAAGCTGTCGAGTTCCGGCTTGAGGACTCCAGAGTTTAAAGCTATTGTTATCGCTGGGGGTCGCGATTAAGGTGCCATTGTGATTAAAACTCGCCCCTGAACCCAAAACCTTATATTCGGGCTGAAATGCTTTGGGCGGAACAGTGGCTCGACTCCACAGCCTCACTGTCCAGTCACTACTGGCTGAAACAAGAGTTTGATTGTCTGGAGTAAAGGTGACTTGGTTGACTGTCCCCCCATGACCCACGAGGGTTGAAATTAAAGTGCCATCACTTGCCCAGAGTTTAATCTCTCCTTTACTACTTCCAGAGACCATATATTGACCGTCTGAACTAAAACTAATACTGTTAACAGGGGCTTGATGTTGTTTAAGGGTTTTAAAGATTTCGTAGGTGGAGCCATTGCGTTTCCATAATTTAATTGTACTATCATCACTTCCAGAGGCCATCATTTCTCCATCTGGACTAAAACTGACCGTCCATACTTCATCTTTGTGACCCTCTAAGGTTTGCAGCAGTTGTCCGTCTAGGTTCCAAATTTTCACGGTTTTATCCTGACTGACGGACGCAATATTTTGACTATCCGGACTAAAACTGACACTAAAAACAGAGCCTTCATGTCCTAAGAATGTTTGCAACAGTTCGCCTGTATTTCGATTCCAAAGTTTGATCGTTTGATCTTGACTAGCGGATACAATTAATTGACCATCTGGACTAAAACTGACCCAGTTAACCTCATCTTGATGTCCGCGTAAAGTTATCAGTAAACGTCCTTCGCGATCCCAAAGTTTAATGGTTTTATCTTTGCTAGCTGTCGCTATAATTTGACGTTCTGGGGATAAATCTGGACTAAAACTAACAGACCAAATTGTATCTTGATGATCGGTTAATGTATTCAGGAGTTCTCCTTTTTTGCTCCAGAGTTTGAGGGTGCGATCTGAACTGGCTGAAGCCATTAATTCACCATCCGGACTCACACTCACACTTAATACACTGTCTTGATGTTGTTGGAGACGATTTCGTTCGGAGGTAAAATAAACAGCTCCCCACAAGTGGCGTAACGTTTCTTGCTCGATCTCTGAAAAATTTGCAGGAGAGGTTTGGGCTTTTAACTGTTGACCTGCTCGGAGAATATTCACATAAGCATCCAGTTGATTTTCTTCGACTAACCGCAATAGTTGATAGGTGGCGTTTAACTTCGCTAATGTTGTTTCTCTCTTGCGTTCTTCGACTTGAGTTTTTTGGGTTTCTGCTTCCCACCATTGCCAGATTGCTGTTCCGGCAAGACCGACCATTGAAATACTAACAACAGCCGAACCAATGGTTAACCATTTCTGTAGTTTTCTGCGTTTTTCTCGTTCTTTGGCTAGGTCGGAGATAACTTTTGCTCCTTCCCGTTTACGAATAATTGTGACGAGATAATCATGGACAAGTTGATAATGGTGTTCGGGTATTTTTTGCAGTAAAACGACCAAACCCGATTTAACAAACAACTCTAAAACTAAGTTAATTTTTTCCAGTTCAACTAAAGGATTTCTGGCTAGGGCTTTTAATTCTCGTTCGAGATCGGTTCGGGTTTTTAAGGGGCGTTTTTCATTTTCTTCAGTTAACAAGTATAGGACTAATTCGGCGGCGCGTTTATTTTCGGTTCCACAATCTCTAACCACATCTTCTAGATAATGATTAACCAGTTTTGCTTTGGGATTTTCTCCCAGTTTGAGGTATTGTTCAAGTGTGGTAATATCCTCAGCTTGAAGTTGCGCTCCTACGACTTGGAGTTCAATGGGTCGAACTTCTCCGAACTCCTGAGATAAGTCTTGAACCACTCGATCAATTAATGGTTCTTCTAATCGAAATGGAGTGGTTTTTGTCATATTTTCAATCAGAGTTTTCGCCTGTTCGGGCTGCCAATTTCCGAGATGGTAGAGAATTCGACGATCTAAAATATTATTATCAACAATTTCTAAATTAACGAGGCGATCGTTACATTCGAGGAGATAATGTAAATAGTCTTCTCGTAGTGCGAGGATAATTTTAAGATAGGGAATATCTAAACAGGTTTTTAAAAAAGTATAGAAGTCTTGACGTTCTTGAGGTTTTTGTAACGTAAAAAATAATTCTTCAAACTGATCGAATACCAAAAGAGTCACCAAGTCTCGCTCTCCATTGGCTTTTAACTGTTCAATGATTTTGTCAAGCGTATTTAATTGAGGTACATTCTCAAAGCATTGGGTTTCTTTTAAGGCTTGAGTTAAATTCTCTCCTAGTTCTAGAATCCAATCCGTGTAAACTCGTTGTAAAATCGGCACAACCTGACAAGAATCAATCAAGTTATGTTTGACGCGAGGAATTAATCCGGCTTGAAGCAGTGAACTTTTTCCGACTCCAGACTGTCCATGAATAATAGTGAGTTTCTGATCGGTTCGTTGAATTCTTTTTACTAAAAAATCAATATCATTTTCGCGAGGAGAAGCGATAATTTCTGGGGCGACCATTGGGGGTGATTTTTGCAGGGGTCGAGTTAAAGTTGTGACTTGTTGTTTTGGACGTAACCGACCCGCTCCCACAAAAGCTCGAAAGCCATATTGACCTTCAATTGCGAGCTGTTCTTGTTTGAGAGAGAATGCTGTTAAATAGGCTTGCTGTTGGAAATAACTTTGATGGAGTTGAGATAAAATCCCAATATAAAGTTCAGGATCGTAATAGGGCTGAGTTAGATTTTTTGCCGTTTCTAATGTTAAAATTGCCGCCTCGAGTTGATCGGATAACCGTTGTGATTTTCCTAAAGAAAACAAATACCATCCTTTGTGAAAAGAATGTTCCCAGTCTAAAAAAGATTCGGGTTCAACTCCAGACCGTTCCCAGTCTTTTTCAGCCTGTTCAAGTAACTCTAGTGCTTTCAGCGCAAAACGTTTAGCGCGTTGAATAGTGGCTAAACTGTGCCAAGATAATATTTTATGGCTTGATTCCCATTTTGCTAGTTCAACTTCGGCTAAAAACCCATAACATCGAGCCGTTCTAAATAAATTTGGATATTTTTTATGAAGCCATAAGGCATTAAATTTAGGTCGTTTTGAAATTAGTTTTTCTAAAGCCCTCCAATCCTTGAGACGATGGAGAACTTCTGCTAAAAAGTTAATAAATTTTGCCGCTAAATCGAGTTTTTTAGTCGCTCTGAAGGCATCGAGCGATCGCCCAAAATACTCTTTAGCTTGCAGACAGGACTGTTCATATTCAGCGCATTTTCGCATCGCATGATTCAGCCACCAAACGCCTAAGTAAAAGCACAAATGTCCTTGCTTTTCTAAATCTCCAATCTGCTCCCAGAGTATCAAACTTTGTTCATAATGTTGTCGAGATTCTACTGTGGCATTGTCTGCAACTCGACCCAAAACAAATTCTAAACCGGCTTCGAGTTCGGATTCTAACTGAATTCCTCGCTGTTTTAAAAGCCTCCGGGCTGATTGCAGTTCTATGCGACGAGAGGAACCCGTTTCTAGGTGAAGGGCTTGATTATCTAAAAATAGATTTTCTTGGGAGGCTAAAACCGTTTCAAAAACTTCATCTACTGTTGATTTTAGAAATAAAATTAATTCATCAGTTTCAATTACAAATTCAATGCTGGTGGCTCGATTATGTAGATCGGGTGCCACTCGAATCATGGTCTGTAAAACCTCGTCTGTCACCCATAAAATTAGGGAACAAGAAAAGGTATTCAACTCCTCAACATTCCATTTAGCCGCGATCAGTAACTCCGCGAGATTGATCGCTGATTCTAAACCAAAAATCATCACCGCATCAGGTTTCTCACCTTTAAGCTGTTCAATTAAAGGAGTTAATAGCGTTTTTGTTGTGGGTTGTAGAACAATTTCACGCCAAGAAATTGAACCTTGATTGTGAATTTTATCAACGATGTGCTGAGTGACAACACGGTAGCTACAACAAGCCAAAATTAAGGAAAATTCTCCCTGAGAAAGCGTGATTGCTCGAATGAGCTGTTGAATTGAATTTTGATTACGAATAGTGATGGCTTCCGGATGGTCAAAATCAACGATCATGAAGTTCCTTTGCTTCAGCTAAAATTGGGTTAATATCAAACCAACTGCCTTGACGATCATCACGGTATTCAAACACAAATAAACTTCTTAGTAAGATTTGATATTCGTCTTCTCCCCGCACAGATTTATTATTCATAACCTGTTTAATCAGTTGCCATTCATTGGGAGTGATCGCTTTGCTAAGTTCATTTCGACGTTCACTAATCACTCGCTCAATTAAATTTCGAGAAAAGGGTGGATCGTCTTTTTGAATACAATTAGATAAGAGGATTAATAAGTTTCGCACATGACCTCCACTTACCTGGCAGAGACGATCTAAGGTTTCGGTCTCGTCGAAAATTTCAGAGATTAAATGCACGCGCTTGGACGATTTTATCTCAGGAAATGCACGCGCTAAAACCATTTGGCGCAAGAGGTCTATCCCTTCCTCGCATAATTCTCCGTTTCTTTCTTTGACGCGCACCATTGGTAATAATTTCGCAGGAGAACCAAAACGGTTACTCAGGGTTTCTTTGTCGTTAGAGAAGGTTAAAATTAAAGGGATGGTATAAACAACATGACACTTCAGTTTGTTTAATTGTTCCCCTCGATCTACGAATAAATATTCAGGTTGAGTTCGGTTTGAGGGTTTCGCGGTATTATCAATCCGGTCTAAGTTATCAATAATTACAACTAATCCGGCTTTTCCTTTTTGTTGCAGTTGTTTTTTGGCGGGTTCAATTAATTCTTGGTTAATCGCTTCAATAATATTTGTAACTCTTGGCTCTAGCTGTTGGCGAAGTAATGTTCTTACATCTCGGCTATTTTTAGCTTTAGCCGTAATTTCTCCAATTCCTAATGAAAGAGAAAACTGTTCTTCATCAGCACTCACTCCGATATCTCCTACTAAGGGAACGTTTGTTTTTATCCCTGTAATATCTGCATTTAAAAGATTGGCAGCACCTTTGAGTATTTCTTTAAAACGAGAGGGTTGAAAACGAATTCCAGCCTTTTCTAAACTCTGACTGACTTGATGGGCGATCGCCAGTAAAATATCACTGATATCGACATCAGCCATATCCATATCTTGCGAAGACTCGAAATAGACAACATGAAAGCCGAGAGATTCTAAGTCAGACTGCAAGCAAGATAATTCTGTTGATTTTCCGCAACCAATATGTCCGGTAAACAGTTGACAAGTGGGTTCATCTGCTGACAATCTAATTGTTCGTCGCAGTTCTCGAATCACATGACTACCCCGAACGCTGGTAAAATCAATATAATACTGACGATCTTCCGGCTTTGACATATCTAACCGATAAGCGGGACTGCAAGCTTTAAAAAATTTACTCAGATTGAGCATCATTCGTTCCCCAAACAGTTCAATACTATTTTTTTCTATTCTGCCGTCTCTTGGTCTCTTCTGGAAAATCGACACAAGAACTTTCTAGGTATTCAATCCGATGATTACCTAGTGCTCACTTTAATTGTAGCAATCTGATCTGAGTCTAATCCTTAAACTCAATTTAAAGTGTAGAATTATGTCAGAGGCCGATTATTCTCAATGCTGAATTTTGAACTTTGGAAGGGATTAGCAGCTAAAAATATAGATGAATGTGTGCTGGGGCAATCTCTAATTTTCATAATTTATAATTCATAATTCTGTTAACCCCTTAATCTGAAATTTTAATCCCAAATGGCTGTCACCAGTTTTAAGAGCTTGCTGAGTGTATTAATTTTGGGAGTCGATGTCTGAGTTGAAAAAATCGTTTCAATTAAACTCCAGTCCATTTCACAATTATACTCTGCACTAATTCCCACTTGGTCATCAATATATCGAGCCATTGATTCAGAATCACTCGACCAGAAATCATCATTTACATCTAAGTTAGTCATAGAATCCTCTTGGGTAAAAATCCGTTAGATTTACTTTTATTATTTTCTAAAATTTTTCGAGCATAACCGGAAATAATGCCGAATTATTCTCATGTTCTTAAAACCACAATCATTGTAGATTTCTTGTTAAAGGATTTAGTTGGAGATGGTATCTTTTTAATTTTCATTGTTCATCCTTATTCATCAGATACGGCACTCGCGGAACAGGGCTTGAGTTAAGGTGACTCAATTCAATTTTAATCAACGTGAAAATTTTGAGCAAATCTAACCCTGATTAAATGGTCACCACTCAGAAAAATCAGTCAATTGAGGCTACACATAATATTCTCGCTTCTCCCGAACAGCAGGAGATCCTACTCTATCACCTCGAATTCTAGCTTGAACGATTAAGAGCGTGTAGTCTCAGACCCAATCAAAGCACGATCGCCTTCCTCAAAAAAGGGTATAACCCTCTAGAGGTATCTCCCAAAATTGGGCTTTTTCAACTTAAATCGTGTATGAGTATCCTCGGTTATTCTAAAAAATCAACGATATCTGTTACAAAATTTTATACTTGGTAGTCCAGCCGACTCACCGAACGACGCATTAAATTATCCAAGAAATGTGGGAACTGAAAACTCGAATCCGCTTAATTGTAAAGAAAATTTACTGAGAATTTGTCCCGACTCATAGTCCTTAAAACACTTTTGATCAAAATTGAGGTGATGATGCAGGCTGACCAAGCTAAAATGATTGCGCCGAGGCGTAACGACAAATTTCAATATTTTGGCAAGTCATGGCTAATTCTCAATCCCCTTTCCCAGATCTGTCCCAACATTGGGCGCATTCGTTTATTCAACGGCTAAAACGCCAAGGTATGGTGAGTGGGTTTCAAGACGGAACATTTCGCCCTGAACAAACGCTGACTCGCGCTGAATATGCAGCCTTGTTGCAAGCGGCTTTTCAACGTCCTCCGAAACGGGATTATCTTCCTTTCTCAGACGTTTCAGACCGTTTTTGGGCGTTTTCTGCCATTCAGAATGTCTACAAAGCTGCCTTTATTTCTGGCTTTCCAGATAATACTTTCCAACCTCAAGCAAGTATTACTCGCCTTCATGTTGTACTCTCTTTAGTTGCGGGTTTAAATATTCCTAAAACGACAACTTTTAATTTAGCTAATATTTATATTGATGCCGATAAAATTCCTGACTATGCGGTGAGTGCGATCGCGGGTGCTACTCAAGCTAAAATTGTTGTCAGTTATCCTCAGCCCGAAATTTTTAATCCGGATCAATCGGCTACACGGGCGGAAGTCGCGGCGATGATTTATCAGGCGAGGGTATTTTTAGATCAAGCGAAAAGTTTGGCTTCTCCTTATATTGTAGAACCCACAAAACCGGGAATTGTTCGCACGGGAACGCACTTATCGGTGAATGGGAGACGTTGGAAAACGGCTTGGGGTCAATGGAGTGCAGGAGTCTCAACATTGACGGGAATTAGTGATAAGGGAATGATGCTGGTTTTGGGAATGAATCCGTTAAATAATCAAGACAGTTCTATTCAGCCCATTGACTGGTTTTCAGTATTTACACAGCCTTACAATATTCTAACAAAATTTGACCGAGAATATCGTTATCTGAATATTGATGAATTAGCCCAAACTTCTGAATGGGAGGTAGAACGGGACGGCAAAACCCTGAATATTTTTTCTAGAATTGGAGAGGTTAAAGATATCATCTATGAAGAATTTACAGATGTATCTCGGATGATGATTAACCTCAATCAAGCTATCCCTTGGGAGTTGTACGAACTGAGTTCAAACTGGGAAGTGGTTGTCGATGCACTTACCGATCAAGCTATTGCCGATCGCTTTTCAGATGTTCCTCCAGAACCGGAAATCAATCAACCCGATGAAGCGGAAAAAAATGAAGGTGAAACCAGTGGAAGTGATGCAGAAATTCCTCGTCCTGTGCTTAAGGTGAGAGCAACTCAAACGGTCATTGCTGGGAATTTACCGGATGGTTATCGGGTTAAAGTTTTTACGTTAACTGACCCCGATCGCATTGGGATAGAAGTGCGGAAAGATGCGTTAATTGAGCGGAATATTCTCTGGAGTCCGGGTTTAAATTGGCATCAAAAATATTTAACTTTAAATGGCGATCGCTTCCCTGTGGTTTGGTTAGAGGTTCAGCCGAATTCCGGATTGAAACTTCAACCTATCTGGATAAATAAAACCCAAATGAAAGGGACAACCTCTCTGAACGAAATCATCCAGACTTCGGGAAGTTTAGCAGCTATTAATGGAGGATATTTTAACCGGAATAATTTACTGCCTTTGGGGGCAATTCGCTCAAATTATCGATGGTGTTCTGGGCCAATTCTCAATCGAGGGGCGATCGCTTGGAATGATAGTGGAAGTGTGAAAATGGCCCGTTTGAAATTAACAGAAACCTTAACCGTTTCTAGCGGACGAGAATTTGAAATCGATCTCCTCAATACGGGATATGTAAAAGCTGGAATTGCCCGTTATACTGCCGACTGGGGAAAAACTTACACACCTTTAACTCAAAATGAAATCTTAATTCTTGTTGAAGGCGATCAAGTCAGTCGTCAGATCGAAACTTCCGAAAATCAAACCCCCATTGACATTCCAGAGACTGGGTATTTACTCACATTTCGCTCTTTTAGAAGTGCCTTGAGTTGGTTTCCCATCGGGGCTAAAATTGCGATCGCAGCCCAAACTACACCTCCAGAGTTTAACGAATATCCGCATATTTTAGGTGCAGGGCCGCTGCTGTTGCAAGCAGGCGAAATCGTTGTAGATGCGGGATCAGAAGGGTTTAGTATTTGGTTTTCTCAACAGCAAGCCATTCGCAGTGCAATTGCTGTGAGGGCGAACGGAACGTTATTAATCTTAACCGTTCATAATCGTGTGGGCGGAACCGGGCCAGATTTAACCGAATTAGCACAATTGATACAACAACTCGGAGCAGTTGAGGCTTTAAATTTAGATGGGGGAAGTTCAACGAGCCTGATTTTAGGCGGTCATTTACTGAACCGAACACCAGATACAGCCGCGAGAGTTCACAATGGTTTAGGTCTATTTTGGAAATAAAGAAATCGGGAAACCGTAAACAATCGAACAAAACATTTAGGGAATCTCTTGAATACTTTTTTTCTTAATCGGGAAAATTCAACACTGTTGTATTCCGGGAAGGCGTTAAAATAATTAAAAGTGATTGCCACTTCCATGATGACTCCAAGCGAACTCAACTACTGCTATCGCGTGTTAGAACTGAAGCCAGGTGCCACTCTGGAAGTGGTTGACCAAGCCTACAAAGACTTGGCGTTTATTTGGCATCCGGATCGTATTCCTGAGAGTAATCAGCGATTACGCAAACTCGCGGAGGATAAAATAAAGGAAATTAACCAGGCGCGGGATAAGTTGCGATCAATATTGAAACGCAATGCCAAGACTCCCTACAAATCGACTCGTCAGCATTCGACGACTCATAACACTCGCCAAACTACAACTCGATATTCTGCTTCGTCTACTCAAACCCAGACGAAAACCTATTCTCGTTCGGCGACATCGACGACCTATCGTCCTCCTCAAGCAACTACTCAAGTCAGAACTCAGGTTAAAACTCAAACGACATCTCAAACCCAAACTCACGCCAAGCCGCAAACAGACTATCCCCCGCAAACAGCTTATCAGCGACCGCATTCACCGGATATGAGCGGCGTTAACCTCAAAGGGGCAGATTTGAAGGAAAAGGATTTTTCGGGGCGGAATTTAAGCGGGGCAGACCTCAGCCATGCAAATTTGAGTGATGCGTTTCTGCACAAGGTTAATTTGAATGGGGCTTGTTTGTTTAAAGCGAACTTGTTTCGGGCGAACTTCCTCCAAGCTGACCTCCGCTACGCCAATTTACAAGAAGTCAATTTAATTGGGGCGGATCTGAGTGGGGCGGATCTGAGTGGGGCGAATTTAACCGGGGCGAAAGTGGGAACAGGCGATCGGATTATGGTTAAATTAACCGGGACGAGACTAACTGGGGCGATTTTGCCTGATGGTTCAGTTCATCCGTAATTGAGGATTAGTTTTTCTCGGTTTTTCTCGTTTGAAAGAATTAGCCTCTACAGAGATGAGAGGCTATTATTAATAAAATTTAGATTAGCATACTCTTACAGCCGAGTTTCCTCAATAAATGAGATCCCATCAAACACTCCATCTTTAAATGCCTGAGTGCTGCGAACTCGATGATTTGGAGTGAGTAAATTGACGGTTTCCACAAACGTAATCAGCCCTCCATCTTGAGTTTTAGTCGCCCGAAAGCCGATGGTATCTTGACCCGCATCCCATGCGATCGCATGGAAGTCAGAGTAACTACTAGAAGACATGATCAAGATTCCGTCTTTAAATTCGCCTTCAAAATTGAGAGTTAATCGCTTTCCATCTGGAAATTCATAGTCATTAACTTGTCGATAAGTAGTCCCTTCGATGGCGAACGTAAAAGTCCCTAAAAAACTACTCCGAAAATGTCCTTTTGGATTAGTTTTAATGTACTCACCTTTCCAGGTTCCGATGTGACGTTTAAAAATTTCAGGAACTATTTGTTGATTGACTTCATTCATTAGAATGCTTAACCTCACATTTTGCAAAACTCACAAATCTAAAAAATATTTTGAAGGTAAAAACAGTAAGAAACTGAATTTCTGACCCTGAATCAAAAATTAGCAGTTATGCAGCCGTTTTTTTGCGAATTCGACCTGTTTTCCTACTAATTTCACGGCTAGTCCGTTGATATTCATGAACTATTGGCTTTCTTTCATCCTCAAAGCTTTTCAGGGCTTCTTCTACATTTGTACTAGAAGCTAAATACCGCGACAATGCGAGTGCATCTTCAAACCCGGCGGTCATTCCTCTAGCTCTTGTAGGACTTTTTGCATGAGCCGCGTCTCCAATTAAGAGTATGCGCCCTTGATACAATCGGGGCAAGGAATCAAGATCATAGGAAAAATTGCATACAATCTGTTCTGATGGGGTAGACTCAATTACAGCCTTCGGTTGATCGGGAAGTTTCGCCAATTCTTCAGGAGGCATAGCAATATTATGGGGTCGTGAAAGTCTCTTCTCTGACTCATCTTGCTCCTTTTCAATAAAAAACCCCCAATGGGTGTAACCACCTCCGAGATCAAAGAAACTGGCATAAATTCCTCGACCCCGTATGTAAACAATAAACTGTCCTTCCTTACAGATGCTTTGGTTTTCTACCACTCCTCGCCAAACAATATCTCCAAGGTAGGATGGCTCCACCCCAGGTACAACAAACTCCCGGACTTTGGAGTAAATACCATCAGCACCGACAAGAATATCTCCTTCCCACTGACTGCCATCGTTAAAACTAACTGTAACTCCTTGATCGGTTTGTGTCACTGACTTAAATTGAGCGTTTAAATGCAGGCTTTCTGAAGGCAAAGTTTCCAGAAGTGCTTCTAAAATTGCCTTCCGGTGTACGAGTATTGCTGGTAATTCATTTTCTTCGTAAGTTACAGATTCAGAACTCGCCACTCCACCTCGCAAATTCCGAAACTCAAAATTTTGGGCAGGAACACCTGAGTTCATTATCTTTTGGCAGAGTTGAGGGTCTCCTTGTTGAAGTGCTTTCATTCCGGATGAAACCAACAAAATACCACACCCATCAGCACGAGGTTCTGGTGCTTTTTCAAACAAATCGACTGGGTATCCTTGTTTAGCCAGCAAACTCGCCAGATAAACTCCCGATGTCCCTGCACCAATAATACCTATCCGACAATTTAAAGAAACCATATTAGAAATCTCCTAACTTAAATTTTAAAGACACCTTGAACGCCTTGAACTCAATCGACAGTTGTCATTGATGTCGCTAGTAGTGGGAGCACTGATGGGTGTAGTACGTTCATTAAATATAACGCACCGTCTCTAATTCTGTTATGGCTTCTGTTGGATCAAAACATCTCCAACAACACAAAAATGGGACGCTAATCCCGCCGAACACAGTAAAATGATGATTGAGTCAAGGCTTTCTAATTGTGATGAGTTGCAAAATCTGCATATTTTGTCTCTCTTTTCAATGCAAAACTTCTAATCTTGAGCAAATCTTAAGCTATTTCCGATTAAGACCTAACAAATAACTCTATCTATACACACAGTAGCTAGGGATATGTCTTTCAAAAGACGGATGTAAATGTCCGGATAATCATCTGATATAGAGAATAATATCAATAGTCCCAGGATAGAATTACCTTTCCCTCGAATATGTTAATCTCTGATGCAACAGCCGGAAGCAATGACACCACCGACTTGCAAAAGCCAGTGGTTGAGGAAGTTCCTCTCTCAGAACAGTCGAATACTCAAACCTCTAATACTTTGGGGACAATGGAGTTCGTTTATCTCGCCTCTGGTTTTGTCGGAATTTTTCTAATTATTGTTTTAATAAAACAACTGCAAGCGAGAAAACTGATTCGGAGTCAACTATCTTGGCAGAAATCTTGTCAGAAAATTCCCTGTAATAGTTGCCAATATTTTAACAATAATATTTATATGAAATGTGCCGTTCAGCCTACACTTGTATTAAGCGAAAAAGCAAAAGACTGTCCAGATTATGAATCAGTTTTAGACAAGGATTCTAACGAATAAAATCTCATTAGAATCAAACTTAAACAGATTGAACTCATCTGGTTAGAGAAATCTAAGATTTTCTTCAAGCCTTAATCTCACTATTCATAATTCATAATTTTATCAATTCAAACTTAACTCACTAACCCCGATCGCAATGCAGTTACGGCGGCTTGTACGCGATCGTCAACCGCCAATTTATTCATAATTCCTCTGACATGAGTTTTAATAGTATTTGGACTCAAGAATAAATCTTCAGCAATTTGAATATTTGTTTTTCCTTCAACCATTAATTTCAAAACATCAAACTCTCGGGGTGATAAATTGCTAGTTTTGACATCGGTTTGAGGAGTCGGTGTATGGAGGTGGTGAACAATATATTTCGCCACCTGGGGATCGAGATAGGTCGCCCCTTCACTGGCTGCTGCGATCGCCGCATGAAGTCGATCAACACTCGCCCCTTTAATACAATAAGCATCCGCCCCACTCGATAACGCTGCAACAACTTCTGTTTCCGCAGTATGAGAAGTTAACATCACAATATGAGTTTCAGGTAATGCCTCTTTAATTTTTTTTGTCGCTTCTATTCCATCCATACGTGGTAAACCAATATCCATTAAAATCAGGTCTGGCTTTTCCTTTAAGGCCGTTTCTACCCCTAAATAACCATCTTCTACCACTCCAATTAAACTAATATCATTCAACTCATTAATGACTTGTTCTAAGCCAAGCTGCATCATCGGATCGTCTTCAACAATTAAAATACGCATAATGATTGATTAGAAATAGGCGGGTTAATTTCGGGTTATTGTTGACCTTGAGGATATCAGGTTTTCATAATTTTAGGGTATTCAGGAATTGACAGGTAAAACCTTCACAAAATCCCCAACCTCAATTTGAGTACAATTAATCGGTACAATCGCCAAAGCCGTTGTCTGGGAAAGATTGACTAAATTTGCACTGTTGTGGGTTCCGGACGCCAGTTCAAACTCATACTCACCGTTAACCACTCGCAGTTTCCCCCAAAGATAGGTTTCGCGCTTCCCTTTTGATTGTAGATGACTCTGCGATCGCACTTGCAGAAAAACAGGCTGATAATATTCAGATTTTAACCCAGATAGTTTCTTTAAAGCGGGTTGGATGAAGCGCCAACAGGTCACTAAAGCTGAAACCGGATTTCCCGGTAAGCCAAAATATAGACAGCGAGGAAACTTCGCCACAGTTAGGGGTTTACCGGGTTTAATGGCGACAGACTGAATGTGAATATGACCTCCGAGTTCTGTGAGAATTTGTTCGACATAGTCATAATCTCCGACGGAAACGCCACCTGTGGAGAGTACGACATCCGCTTGAGAAATCGCTTCGGAAATGGTTTGTTTGAGGGCTTGAGGATGATCGCGGACAATCCCTAAGTTAATCGGTTCAACCCCTAGTTTCAACATTAACGCCGTTAACGCATATCGGTTAGAATCCACCAGTTGTCCAGGTTCTAAGGGTTGATCGGGCGTAACTAATTCATCTCCAGTCGAAAAAATCGCCACCTTGACTCGACGAAAAACCGGAACTTCTAAACATTGACTCGCGGCTAATACCGCAATCTCCGCCGCATCTAATCTAATTCCTGGCGTTAAAATCGGATCTCCGGCTTTATAAAAGGAACCTTGATGGCGGACAAAGGTTTGAGGAGGCGGACAATCAAAAATCGTGACGCGCGAGCCTTGACGTTGAGTATCTTCCTGCATAATAATCGTATCTGCCCCTGGAGGTAAACAAGCCCCGGTGAAAATGCGGGCGGCTTGTCCGGGTTCTAGAGAATGTTGCGGCACAGATCCGGCGGGAATTTCTTCGACGATCTCTAGGGTGATGGGATGATCGCCAGTACAGCCTTTGAGATCTGCGTGACGTACTGCGTAACCATCCATCGCTGAGTTATCCCAGTGGGGAAAATCAAGCTGACTGACGATGGGTGATGCTAAAACACGTTCTCTGGCGGCGAGGAGATCGACCGTTTCAATATCTTGGGGATCTTTGAGAGGGTGTACAAGATCAAGAATAATCGATTCGGCTTGGTCAACAGGTAACATGGCAATTGGGATCGCAATCCATAGAGAAATAGGATCAGTCGGATAGGCATTGCCCACCCGACCTAGTAATATTTTAGTTAAATATTTTAGCGATCAGTTAAAAAGTTTGACTTAAAAAAAGAAAAAAGCCCTCCTGCTGTGAGCAAACTTTCACATAAGTCTTCACAGAGAATGGGTCAAAATAAAATTATTGAGAAACAGGGTTAATTGATTTTTCGGCTTCGATATCTTCAGAAGAGAAAGTCAGAAAATTACCCGCAACACCAATCGTGCGATAGCGATGATCGATTAAGTCAGTTGTATAAATGCTAAACAAAACAGCATTCTGACGTTGAGTAGCTTTATCAATAAAGCCCTTAATACTACCCCGCTGGCTGGTCACTAAAGATTGACAAGCATCTACTATTGACTCTGAAATTCCACTCAAAATATCAGGGAGTTTGGCTTCTTGACACCAATTTTCTTTGGCTTCATTTGCTAATCTACCAGAAGCATAGTTTAAATATTCTTCTCGTGAGGGATTTGTGAGTGACATTGTACCTGCTAAAATTGTCAGGACAATTGCTCCTTTACTTAAGAAATTTCCCCAGTTGGGTTGAAATCCCTCAGAATTTGATTTTTTCCGATCAAAAGTTCCCATCATTTTGACTATTCCCCTTGTTTGAACGCTTTACCTAAACATTATCTTTCTTTCCTGAGTGCGTCAATTCCGGATCTTCGAGCATCAGCTTCACAAAAGTCCACTTGAATTGATTTTACAGGCGAAGGATAACGTTATCATCCTTATACAATTAATTCAGCGATTATGATCAAGTTTATGATATTCCCATCTCTGTTCTACTCTAGCTCGCTATAATCATCAATGGCGTACCACTGTTCAATGTCAATGAAATTATTTCAATATTCTATCATTTTTGTTGTGACGCTAGGGTCTGCGATCGCGACTTTCGGAACAGGTGCTGCGGTGAAAGCACAACCGACTTTAGAGCCATCTGAAAATGAATATCCTCAAGAATTCACGGAGGCGTATCTAGAGTCCTGTGTTCAACAAGCGGAGGCTCAAGGTTTAACTGAAGAACAGTCAAATTTTTTGTGTAACTGTACACTCGATCAGTTTCAAGCCGGATACACATTTGAGGAGTTCATACAAATGAACCAAGAAGCCCAAGAAAGTGGAGAAACTCCGGAAGGAATTCTTAATGTTAGTTCAACTTGTGCTGCACAGTTAACTCCACAAATGAATCAATAGTATAGGTTCGTATCACTCAGAAGTTATTTGACTCTTTTTAGAGATTTGAGGTGGAAACAAAGGATAGGAAATATTAATTTCTGCCAAAGCTTGTTTCGCCCGTTTAATGATGTCTGTTTTATAAATAAACTCATCTCGTGCGTCGATGGGATAACATTTGAGTTGAAAGTGTGTTCCCCAAGGCTTTTCATCCATAAAAACTAAAATGGGTAGCGTTAGTTGAGTGTATTTGCTGGTGTGAGCAACTCGATATAAAATTTTGATCACTTTCTCGACTTCGACGCTATGATCAAAATAAAAGTCAGCAACTACTTGAGCCTCTACATCCCCTTTATTAGAGTTAGAAATTGCTTCTGTCCAAATTTTATTGTGGGGAATTGAGACAATATTATCATCGGGGGTTTGCAATCGAATTCCACGCAAACCGTAGTTCACTATTTCACCATACTCTTCTCCAATTTTAACGCGATCGCCCACTTGATAGGGACTTTCAAAAAGTGCAATGATTCCCGCAATGACTGAACTAATATAATCTTTAAATGCGAAGCCAACCGCCACTGAAATTGTTCCAGTTAACGCCAGAACATTATTAGAAGAAAGCTTCAAAAATAGCCGCATTAATAAGATCGTGGTTAAACCGAGTAAAAAGGCACGCCAAAAAGGTAAAGACTGCTTCACAAGCAAGCGAAATCTCAGCGGAACTTCTTCTGCAAACCAATGAATTAACTTATCAATGGTCCATATTCCGATATAAGCAATCGCTAAGATAATAAATGCTTGAATAATTTTAGACGTTGTAATGTCTGATAAGATTTCAGATGCTTCTTCTAAACCATTGCCATTAGCTTGAGCAAAAAAAATTTTTAATCTTAATAACATTAGTCTTCGTCTCCAAGTAAAATACGATTATCCATTAAATCTCGTTTAAGTCGAGAGTAGTAAGCAGGTGTTAGGTAAAGTTGCTCATTTCTCAAGCCAATAATTCCTGTTTTTAAGAGTCTCTGAAGTTGAATTATAATTGTCAGTTCTTCTTCTCCAAGACTCAAGGCTAAAGCCGATAGACTTATCTCTCTATGCAAGCCAATTGAAGCTAATAAATATCGTTCATCTTTATCAATTTCCGGTAATTTAGGAAGCAGAACTCGTTTGAGAATTAAGTGTTTTTCTTCTTGAACCTCCGAGTCTGAGCTTTGAATATACTGTAGAGAATCAAGCCAGAGGTGAGCCGCAGCTTGACTGAGTCCTTCCGAAAGATTCACTAATCGTTCAAAGTATCGTTTTTCTTTTTTAGAAGTCCACTCTTTTTCTTCCTCTGGTTCCTCCTCTAAGGGATTCTCCTCCTGGTCTTTTTGAACATCAAATTCAAGTTCCATATCTTCATAAATTGGAGCTAACCATTTTTTCAGTTCAATCGCATTTAATCTCGGTAAGCAAAACGTTTCCTGAAAACACCCACTCACTTGATAAATACAGTCAAAATATTTCCAAGCCCATTGATTACAGCCAATAATCCAAAATCGAGACCGATTTTTGAGAATCTGATCGAGTAAATATTCGACTGCATCTAATCCCTGAGTAGAACGTAAGAAACACAAACTTAAGTCTGGAATAATGACTAAAGACTGAGAGTGATCATTCTGACTTTCATCAAAGGAATTAATTTGGCTTTGAAGCTGAGATTTTAAGCCACTCAATTCTTCTGGGCGGACTTCCCAGTTTAAAGACTTTTGAGGTAAACCACTCTCTTCAAGTTGTTTGAGTATTTCCTCGAATAGAGGTTGAATCGGTTCAATAGGACTGAATAAAATAAATAAACAGTTGTCAGTATTTTTCTGGTTTATCCAAGGATATAAAACTTCTGATATTTTGGCTTGAATTGCATTTTTATAAATTTCAGGTAGAGGCAAAGACTCTATCTTCTGATCATAGTCTGCACGTTCTTCTAAAGACAGAGAAATAAAGTTTTTCTTGTCTAGGCGATCTTCCAGTTCGGCAGCTTGAGCTTCGATTCGAGCTTGAGCTTTTTTAGGAAACCACGATTTAATTTTATCAAAAATATCCCTGAACTTAAAATCCATCTAAATCTCTAAATCATTTAACTCTGAGTCTATTCCTTCTGATTACGATAGCTGTAAAAGCCAGGGTATCTCATCTGACTTTAGATAGGGTACCATAAAAAATCCGGCATTTTTCACAGGAAAAATATTGTCTATTCATTCAAACAGACTCGGTTTAAAGGAGGGAAACTTGCTGACTCGACAGAATTCGCGACCCCTAAGCTGAGTCCAAACGCTATCAATTAAACAGCTACGCTCGCAGGGGGCGGATTTTCGATATGATAAAAAAGAACAGTTTAGTGAAGGATACGCCTGAGATCATGCCCAAAACGGTCGCCGACATAATGACACCAAATCCTATCTTAGCTCGGCCTGATATGCCCCTCAAAGAAGCGATTAAGATTTTAGCCGATTATAAAATTACGGGCTTACCTGTCGTTAATGATGAAGGCAAGTTAGTCGGTATTCTCTCAGAAACGGACATACTTTGGCAGGAAAGTGGGGTAACACCTCCAGCTTACATTACCTTTCTCGATAGTGTAATTGTACTGAAAAATCCAGCTCGTTATGACAAGGAACTCCATAAAGCTTTGGGTGAAACCGTAGAAGAAGTGATGACAAAAAGCCCAATTATTACAATGACTCCAAGCCAATCTCTCTCAGAAGCTGCACGTTTACTCCATGAAAAACGAATCCACCAGTTACCCGTCTTAGATGAAAGTGAAAAGGTGATTGGTATGATTTCCTGTGGAGATATTATTCGGACAATGGCAGCGGGTTAATAAAAATTGTAGGTTAGATCATCGCTGTGGAAACACAGAAATTTAACAAAGCTGGCAATTCGTTCTCTGAAGTGATAGGATTTGAAGTCTAAAATTAATCTAAAAATTGACCAGAAGTCTACCCTTAGACCAGAAAACAATGAGCATTACTCCGGAATCTGTTCAACAATTGCTCAGTTCAGAAGATCTAGGCGATCGCTTACGAGGCGTGAATCAACTCCGTCAGCTAGAACCTAAAATCGCTTTTGAATTGATTCAACCGGTGGTGAAAGATCGAGATACTCGCGTGCGTTATGCTGCTGTGAGCCAACTCTCTAGTTTGGGCCAGCAAGATCTCGTCCAGACTTTGCCACTCCTGCGTGAGTGTCTCCTGAAAGACCCTGAAGCCGATGTACAAGCCGCCGCTGCAGATGCAATTGGTGCGCTCAAACTCACAGAAGCATTCGATCATTTAAAGCAAGTTTACAATGAAACGTCTGAATGGTTAATTAAACTGAGCATTGTTGCTGCATTAGGAGAACTCGGAGAACCTCGCGGATTTGAATTGCTAGAAGATGCCCTTCAAGGTGATAATGATTTAGTCCGAACTGTTGCGATTGGAGCGATGGGAGAACTCGGAGACTCACGGGCTATTGCTTTACTGATCCCCTTTGCCTCGAACTCCGACTGGCAAATTCGACATCGAGTGGCTCAAGCTTTGATTCATCTCGGATTGACTCCGGAAACTGAGGACGTTCTCCAGCAACTGGCAAACGATCAAGTCGAAGCCGTCGCGCAAGCAGCTCAACAATCTAAGCCGATCGGATAATCAATTCTAGGGATTTAGGTTGAAACAGTTTTCGATAAGGGATGATTTCTGGTAGCTTAAACTATATGGGAGTTTGTTAAAGGTATATGTCCGCTCTCATTTGTTTGTAGTCATTCCTAACGGGTTTGGGAGAAAACGATGTTAACAATTCTGTTTCAATTCTTTTTAGCCGCTTTGGTCATCCTTTCATTTGTAATGATTGTTGGCGTTCCTTATGCCTATGCTTCCCCTCAAAACTGGGATCAATCTAAGCCTCTGCTCTTCGTTGGTTCTGGACTGTGGATAGCTTTGGTGATTTTAGTCGGAGTCTTGAACTACTTGGTAGTTTAATCGAGATTTGTGGGGTTAGAGGCTCAACTCGATTCTTGCAATGGTTGCTGAACCTCTGACCCAAAACTAAGTTCAAATTACCAAGTTGAAATTTTAAGCTGAATATTTAAAGCGAAATACTATGGCCGTCTTTGAAGGAAATTTTACGGAAACCGATTCTCTACGGTTCGCGATCGCAATTGGTCGCTTTAATGATTTAATCACGACGAAGTTACTCGCAGGCTGTCAAGATTGCCTCAAACGGCACGGTGTCGATCCCGATCCCCAAGGCAAGCAAGTTGATTATGTTTGGGTTCCTGGGAGTTTCGAGATTCCTTTGGTTGCTCATCAGTTAGCCTTGACTCGTCGCTATGATGCCGTTATCTGTTTGGGAGCGGTGATTAAAGGACAAACCCCTCACTTTGACTATGTGGCGGCGGAAGTGTCCAAAGGTATTGCAGCCAGTGGATTTCAAACTGGGGTTCCGGTCATCTTTGGCATCGTCACCACAGACACCATGCAGCAAGCTCTCGAACGGGCAGGCATTAAAAGCAATAAAGGATGGGAATATGCCATGAATGCCCTAGAAATGGCGAATCTAATGCGGCAAATTAAATCGATGTCACCTGATGGATATGACAACCATTCGGCAAGCGGAATGTTATCAGCTAGTCCTAATCGAGCGATGATTGCCTCAGAAACGGCTCAAAACCCTCAAGAACAGGCTTAGAGTTCACTTCTATTCAATGTTTAAAACCCGTTCTCAAACAATTTCTCAAAAAAATTGGGGAACTACCTTGACAAAATCATATTTTTATGGAACTATAGAAAAAGCAAAGAAAAATGCGGGTGTAGCTCAGTGGTAGAGCGCAACCTTGCCAAGGTTGATGTCGCGCGTTCGAATCGCGTCTCCCGCTTTTTAAAAGGTAATAATAAAGACCAGAAATACAAGTCAAAGCTCTAAATTGGTAGTTGATTCCTTCAGGGATAAGTTAAAAGGTTCTTACCTAATTAATTTAGACTACTTCACAGCTTTCTCTGATATTGTCCTAATGCAATGGTGGCTGAACCCATGACAACTAAGACTGCTCCTAAAATAGCAACAGGAGTATGATGTTCAGCAGTGATAATTTCTGGGAAAAAAGCAGAAAATACATCAACACAAATCAGTGTGATAATCGGTGGAATCGCAAGAACTGCACTCACTCTAGAAGCTTCCCAATGTTCGAGAGCCTCAGCAAAAGAACCATAAGCGATTAAGGTATTCAAGCCACAAAAAACAAGAACGACAAACTCTAGTAGGCTGAGAGTTCCTAAGTTTTGAGGCGTAGAAATTGGGCTAAATAATAGAGTCGAACCGCCATAAATACCGAGCATGATATGAGCTGAAGAAAGCTGCAAGAGAAGCTGCTTTTGAGCCAAGGCATAAATTGCCCAACAAATAGCTGCAAAAAAAATTAAAAAACTTCCTAATAAGTATTGATTTCGAGAGGCAATCAGAAGATTGAGTTGTTCATTAAAAAATAGAATAAATCCCGAGATTAGAATTCCTAAACCGCACCACTGACGACGAGTATAACGTTCTTTAAAGATTACCATTGCCCCTAATCCCATAAATACAGGAGCAACTTGAATCAAAACTTCTGAGGTTGTGGCTGAAGTATTCGCTAAACCTGCAACAAAAAGTAGATAGTTCCCGGAGAGAAATAATGTAGCAATTCCCCACAGTTTCCAAGAAACTTGTCGTAATTTTTGCCAAGTGGGAAGTTGACCTTTCCATGCTAAGTAGCTTCCGAGTGCAATAAATGCTGTTAAAAAGCGAAATCCAGTAATAGTATAAACATCGAGAACCTTGACCATAATACTTAAACCCAGAGGAAGAATACCCCAAAGAAAGCAGGTTGTTAGCGAGAGGACTAGCCCTAGTCGCCAGTTTCCAGACACAGAATGTAGTTGCATTTTGGATGGACTTAATTTAAGATTTAGTCGGGTAATCTTGAGTAGACTGTCAGACTTGATTCGCAGAGACTATTGTCAATAGAGGACGATGAATATATCTATGTCTTTCTATTTATTTGCTAGTCGAATGTAAGTCTAGTTTATAGTAGTCTAATTCTTAATCTGAATTGTTGATTTTAAATAGTTTTAAAACTGAAATCTCAATCGGTAAAATCCTTCGTTAGACAGTCCTCATCAATCAGGCCTAATTGGTATAACGATTTTGGATTAGGTTTGTTTTAATCTAATCAAATCTGTGTATTTATAAGGAGATCATCAATGATATTAACTCGCCGAAAAAACCAGACTCGAATTTTAACGCTATTCAAATTGCTATTCGTGAGTGGATTCTTGATCATTGGGTCTGTGCAAGCCAACCCTTTATCGGGAAATATTCGAGAAGAAACCTGTGTACAGTATGAATCTGAACCCGGAGGAATAAAAGATTGTCTAAGTGGATTTGATGCCGGCTATGAACTCGGACTCAGTGTCGGTCAAAACTACAATCCACAGACAACTCCTGAACCTCCTGTACCTGATGTAGAGAAAGAATTTGGCGATCGCGCTACAATTTCCTACAAACAAGGCTATCTTTCCGGTTATCGCGTCGGTTTTCAAGTCGGATATCAGAACTAAAAACAACGCGAGATGACACACGTCTCTCGCGTCCATTCAATTGAAAAGGGTTGCTGCTTCGGTTAGACGGCTGCTGCCACTTTTTCTCCTTTTCCAACCAAGCGTTCATAGGTGGATCGCATTTTCAAGCCAACTAATACCTGGAATAGTCCGCTACCATCCTTAGAACCTGGATAATCTTGGTGTTCACGCATCATGTGAGTGAGTTCACCGTAATACTTTGTTGAGATATTACTAAGGTGTCCTTCCACGTAGATCATCTCATCTAGGTTATCGAATTTACCATCAACTTCGAGGATGGAGACTTCATTACCGTAGTAAGCATCAGGCCCGTAGTACATTTTGATACCCGGATAGGAACAAGTCAGCTTACGTCCACAGGGAGTCCAGTAAATTGTCGATCCTTCATCAAAGAGGTATGCGGGTTCAAAGCCAGTAACGCCTTCACGTTGAACGAGGCGAACTCGCAAGACTTTGTATTCCTTATCGTCTGGAATCAGTTGGGTTTGCAGAATCTGAATCACAACGTCAGCATACTGCTTCTGAGTATCAATGTAAGCTTCAAAGTCAGGACGACGAGCATTAATCGAAGCTAACACATCTTCATAACGGTGTCCTCGTTCTGCCATGTCGCGCTGAATCTTCCAAGCGATTTTTACATCATCACTAATGTCAAGATAAACGCTGAAATCGAGGAGTTCACGAACTCGCTCATCATACAACGGGTGCAACCCTTCGATCACAATAATATGATTGGGATCAACTCGTTCAGGAGGGTCAATCAGGCCAGTTTCGTGATTATAAATTGGCTTCATGATCGACTCACCATTTTTGAGTGCTTTGATCTGTTCCGCCATCAAATCAAAATTGTTAGCTCTAGGGTCAAGAGCTGTAATTCCTGTTTCTTTGCGCTGTTTGCGATCTAAGCTGTGATAGTCATCCAGACAGATAACAGTAACAAAATCTTCACCAAAAATGTCTGTTATCCGCCGCAAAAAAGTAGACTTTCCGCATCCGGAATCTCCCGCAACGCCAATGAGTACCACACGATCCGGCTTACTTACCATAGGTTCCCTCTAACCATCAAAAACAAGTTTACAAACTCAATTGCTCGACTTTGAGCATCTGAAATTAGACCAACATCAGAACAGGTTATTCTTTGCCTCGCCCGAAAGTGGAACAAAAAGCCGCACTAGGCTACAGGCTAACTCCTGACTGACAGATGGCTGCAAGAAATAGCAAGCTAGGTATTTTATACTAACTTTTGCTTTAGATTTTACCAGAAGGGGATCATCCCTACAAGACTTATTCTTGCCAAGTTTCACGGGAAAAAATGAAAAATGGATGAATGTACTCCGATAGTGATGCTTCTGGCTCTAAGCTACGCATCTTTAATTATCTGTAGTTTCAGATTTTACCATTGATAGGACACCTGCGACTTAATAAGGTGTGCAAACCCCAATCGGGTTAAAGATTACGTCAAGATAATTTCACTTCAAGATCTGCTTACAGAGTGGAGCGTCATACCGGGTTAAAAAGAGTCAATCATCTCTGCTGAAAATAGTAAACAGTTGATCTTTGATTTTGATGACTGTGTTGATCATCTAACCGGATGTAGACTCGGAATCTGAAACGGCTATCCGTGCAAGCAAATCGTTGGCTGACAATTTGTGATATAAATGCGTAACAACTTACCCCTATTGATTTCAGTTTTCAAAAACAACATTAAGCAGTGTGGGTGCGTGACTTGACACACCCGACTCATTCATAAACTCGATTTTATCTCTACTTTAACACCGTTGTAATACAACGACTGAACGATCAGTAACTGGCACAGGTTTATTCTCGGTATAAAAAACCCAATCACTGATAAAAGAAGGTTCTTTTGTATCAATCACAGCTTGCCATTTATGATGGCGTAAATATTCAGGTAAATTAAACTCAATCATTTCATAGTGAGCATTAAAAAAGATTAGAAAACTTTGATCAATGACCTGCTCACCTTTATACCCGACTTCGGGAATTTCTTCCCCATTCAGAAAAACAGCGATCGCTTTTGCAAATCCAATATTCCACTGCTCTTCTGTCATCCGACCTCCATCGGGATTATACCAGCTAATATCACTGACTTCTGCTCCATGAATGGGTTGTTCTTGGAACCAGCGACGCCGACGAAAGATGGGATGACGGTGGCGGAAATCAATTAATTGACGAGCAAAATTGAGCAATTCTGCATTCCGATGTTGCAAATTCCAATCTAACCAAGACAATTCACTATCTTGACAGTAGGCATTATTATTACCCTGTTGAGTGCGCCCAAGTTCATCACCACTGACTAACATTGGTACGCCTTGAGAGAGTAGCAATGTCACTAAAAAATTCCGACGTTGGCGGTGGCGTAAAGTCAAGATTTCCGGATCGTCAGTTTCCCCTTCTTCCCCGCAATTCCAAGAACGGTTATAACTTCCACCATCACGATTTTCCTCGCCATTGGCTTCGTTATGTTTCTCGTTGTAACTCACTAAATCATTTAACGTAAAACCATCGTGCGCTGTGATCAAATTAATGCTAGCGTGAGGTTGACGACCATTATCTTGATACAAGTCGGAACTTCCGGTAAACCGATAGGCAAATTCAGCCAGTAAACTATCTTCTCCTCGCCAAAAATCCCGGACTGTATCCCGATATTTGTCGTTCCATTCCGACCACAATAACGGGAATTTACCAACCTGATAACCGCCTTCTCCGATATCCCAAGGTTCGGCAATCAGCTTCACATTCGATAAGACTGGATCTTGATGAATAATATTAAAAAATGCTCCCAAACTATTAACATCGTACAATTCTCGCGCCAATGCCGAAGCCAAGTCAAACCGGAACCCATCCACGTGCATTTCCAACACCCAATAACGTAAGCTATCCATAATTAGCTTCAACACTTGGGGATGACAAACGTTGAGAGAGTTGCCACATCCGGTAAAATCCATGTAGTAACGCGGATCATCTTCGACTAAACGATAATAAACCGCATTATCAATGCCTCGTAATGATAGAGTTGGCCCCATGTGGTTGCCTTCTCCGGTATGGTTGTAAACCACATCCAAAAGAACCTCGATACCACCTGCGTGCAAGGCTTTCACCATTTCCTTGAATTCTTGCACCTGTTGTCCGGGGGTTTGATTGGCACTATAACTGTGATGGGGTGCTAAGTAAGCAATAGAATCATAACCCCAATAATTTGTTAAACCGTGTTCGATCAGGTGTCCTTGTTGAGAGATAAAATGATGAACAGGTAGTAACTCAACGGCGTTCACACCGAGAGATTGAAGATAGCGAATAGCTACCGGATGTGCGAGTCCAGCGTAAGTGCCTCGCAGTTCGGGGGGAATATCAGGATGCTGTTGGGTAAATCCTTTGACGTGCATCTCATATATAATATTTTCATGCTCAGGAATGCGAAGCAGGCGATCGCCGGACCAGTCAAAGCTTTCATCAACGACAATGGCTTTGGGAATCAGATGAGCGTCATCGAGTTCCGAGAAGGAGAGATCTTCTTCTTCTGCATCCCAACGGTAGCTAAAAAGAGGTTCCCCATATTGAATTTCACTGTCTAATGCTTTGGCATAAGGGTCAACCAGTAGCTTATTCGGGTTAAAACGATGACCTTCTTCGGGTGCGTAAGGGCCATGTACACGGAACCCGTAGCGTTGACCGGGCCGAATGCCGGGGATGTATCCATGCCAAACAAAGTTATTGACTTCGGTTAGTCTAATCCGGATTTCCTGGTTTTCGTTATCAAACAAACAGACCTCAACGGCAGTTGCATTTTCACTGTAAAGTGCAAAGTTTGTTCCTTTACCATCCCAAACTGCGCCGAGAGGGTAAGGTTGACCGGGCCAAACAGATGAATACATATAGACACGTCCTATTACAATTGAGGATTCAGACAGCTCTAAAGCCAAATGATTTACATATCAATGGTTTCGAGATTCTGTCTACACTCAGTAATGCTTGAGCATGAGCTGAGTCTTAAGATAATATTAACGAAACACGGGTAAGTCCGATCATCTGTTAGAGATCTAGGCACTAGGACTAGAAAGACTATAGACGCACCGAAAGATTTTCTACAATTAAAATCCAGTCTCGATCAACTTTGGCGATCGCTCCTCCGGGAAAGGGATCGGTTTGAGAACGGTTTGGGGCTGAAATTAATGCGGTTAGCTTCTCAATTTGTTCAAAACTCGGTGATGTTGACAGGATATTTTGCAACCAACGCCGCATGACTCGACGCTGTAAAGCCAGCGGTGCTTGACGCAAGATCGGGCGATTAATTTTGAATTTTGTAGAATCTGATACGGCTTGTTGATAAAGTTGTTCTGTAATCTGTTCTAGGTACTCGACTTCGGCTTGTAAAAGTTCTGCGGTTTGAGCGAGAGCTGGTTCTGTTTGAGGATTAAAATGAGTTTGCAAATAAGGAATTAACTCGGTTCGGATACGATTGCGAGCATAAGTCAGATCTTGATTGGTGCTATCTTCCCAAACTTTTAACTGTTGAGTTTGACAAAATTGCCCGGTTTGCGATCGCAAAATTTCGAGTAAAGGTCGTACTAACCAAATCTTATGATTAGGATCAATTAGAGGACGTTTCCAAGTCAAAGCTTGCAACCCATCAGCACCACTACCCCGAATTAAATTATAAAGCAAAGTTTCAGCGCGATCGCTTTGGGTATGACCTGTAACGACATAACAATAATGATTTGTCAACGCAATTTCAGAGAACACTTGATAACGCCAGTGACGAGCCTCCGCTTCACTTTTGGGAATAGTTTGAGCGGTTTCACGATAAAATAAAAGTTTCCAAAACTCAGCAAGTTGTTGAATGTAGTCTGCATTTGCCGTCGAGTCTCTCCGCCAACGATGATCGCAGTGAGCGATCGCCAGATCCCAATCCCATTTTGGCTGCAAGTCTAGAAGCAATCGTATCAAACAAAGTGAGTCTTGTCCACCCGATACTGCAACGAGAAGCCGTTCACCAGAAGGTAAAAGCTGACGGACTTTGAGAGTACGATGAAGTTGAGCATGAAGAGGAGTCCAGGACGCAGAATCAGACATCAGGTTCAAGAATACAGGTTCAAAAATAAATGCTTTGAGGAAAAACGGATTATCTCTATGATGGGAGACATAGATTTATAAGTCCTATGTCAACGCTCTATACTGAAATTTACATTAATGCCTCTAAACAGGATGTTTGGCGGGTACTTTATCATAAAGAAAACTGGATTCACTGGAATAGTTTTTTATTTGACCGCGATTCTAGTTTACCCTTGAAGCCGAATCAGATCGTGCGGTTATCGGTGTGGCGGAGTCCCGCAGACCAAGATACAGAGTTTCAATCGGTTGTCAAAGTCGTACAGCCTGATGTCTGTCTGAGTTGGGTCTCTGAAATTCCGGGTTTCCGAGGAGAGTATTGGTTTGAACTCCAAGATATTGGGGTCAATCGGACAAAATATATTCATAGAGAAGAATTTTCAGGGTGGTTATCACGGATTTTTTTCCCTTTTATTCGCGAAGATGAGAAGCGAGGGATGGAACGGATGGCGCGTGAGTTAAAACGATACATTGAACAATTTGAAGTTTTGTGACATTGTTCTTACAGAAGATGAAGTTCTCCAGAATTTGGCAAATTGTCAACTTTTAGTATTGTCGGAAATTTTGACCAGAGACTGTTTGGATTTGCTAGTTTGATACAAAATTGGGAGAAGCCATGGAGGGTTTAACCCCCTAGCAATAATTTGCTTTACTGAATCTTTACATAAACTTGTTCAATTTTCTCGATTTTTTTACAGAAATACCCTTACTTTTTCAGGACTAAAAGGATACGATTCAGATACAAGGAATAGAACGCAATCCTTAAACGCAAGAAAGCACTCAAGGTTCAATTGTCAACCCTGATCCATTCAAAGCAGTCTTTTTGATTGACGTTCCCGGCCTAATATTTCAATAAAGCTTGAGTAGAGATAAGTTTCAGAAAAAATAATAATCAGGTATGTCTGTCTAGGTTTATTTAGCAAGACTTCTATATCTTCGAGGATTAAATAATGGTACTAATTAGCAACAACACAAAATCGAAAACAGCCGCCGATAACTTTGTCCAGCATCAGATCAAAAGTTTTCGCAAAACAATACAACCTGAGACTGTAGATTTTCAAAGTCTAAATATATTGTTTCTAGCCCCTCATCCTTTTTATCAAGATAGAGGAACTCCGATTGATGACTGTTTATTTTTGAGAGTTTTATCGGAAAACAACTATAACGTTGATGTGATTGCTTTTCCGGAAGGGCGAGACATAGAACTGGACAACGTAAAAATCCACAGAACCTTGAAAGTTCCTTTCGTACAGGGGATTAAGCCCGGTTTTTCCTGGAAGAAAGTGGTCTACGATATTTTAATGATTTTCAAGGTAATACAGCTAGTTCTTGGCCGTCAGTATCACCTGATCCAAGCAGTAGAGGAATCTGTTTTCATTGCTTTATTGATGAAATTAGTATTTGGAATTCCTTACGTTTATGATATGGATTCTTCAATTGCTCAACAAATGATTGAACAAATGCCCCGTCTCAAACCCCTAGCGGGAATTTTCAACTGGTTTGAGAAAATTGCTGTTAAAAATGCAAAAGCAGTTGTTCCTGTTTGTCATGCGATCGCTGATGATATTGCCCGTTATCAACCGGAAAAAGTCACCATACTTCCCGATATCTCTCTTTTAGAAGATGCGACCGACGAGGTGAACGAAGATATCCGAAAAGAACTCAATATCGAAAATCAAGTTCTGATGTATGTTGGAAACTTAGAAACATATCAAGGGATTGATTTACTGCTTGAGAGTTTTGCACTCACCTTGCAAAAGACCAATCAATTGGACTTAGTGATTATTGGTGGAGATCAAAGCGGGATTGAAAAATATCAAGCCAAATCTGTCCAACTGGGAATTCACAGAAAAGTTCATTTTCTAGGCCAACGACCCGCTCAACACCTAAGTGCATATTTGTCTCAAGCGGATATTCTCGTCTCTCCTCGCACCAAGGGAATCAATACCCCGATGAAAATTTACTCCTATCTAGATAGTGGTAAAGCCGTTCTCGCCACTGATTTGCTGACCCATACTCAAGTCCTCACTCCTGAAATCTCCAAGCTAGCTCAACCCGTACCAGAAGACTTTTCCCAGGCTATGATGGAGTTAATCCATGATCCGAGCTTGTGCGCTCAACTCGGAAAAGCCGGACAAACCATGATTCAAGAGAAACACAGTTATAGTGCATTCCGCAAAACCGTGAATGGTCTCTATCGTTGGTTGCAGCGTGAAATTTTTCCGAACCAGTTCCAAGCCGGATAGCTAAATAAACCGAGAGTAATGAAAAGAAACCTTGCAGCCTTCACTGAAAGTATCTACGATGTCGTGATTATTGGTGGAGGAATCTACGGAGCGAGTGTTGCTTGGGAAGCCAGTGTACGGGGGTTGAGCGTTGCTTTAGTCGAACAATCAGATTTTGGCGGTGCAACTTCAGCCAATAGTTTAAAAACAATTCACGGAGGATTGCGATATCTCCAAACAGCCGATATTAAGCGGATGCGAGAGTCTATCTCTGAACGCAGGACTTTAATGAGAATCGCTCCCCATTTGGTGCATCCCCTTCGTGTTGTCATTCCAACTTACGGACAGGGGACGAAAGGAAAAGTCGCTCTCAGTATTGCTTTAAAGCTGAATGATTTGATTAGTTTTGATCGGAATCGGCTTCCGGATATCCAGAAGCATCTGCCTCCCGGTGAGATTATTTCTAAACAGCATTGTCAACATTTAATTCCAGGATTGACGATTCCCGGATTAACCGGAGGTGCAGTGTTCTATGACGCGCAGGTATACAATTCCGAACGACTAAACTTGGCATTTTTACATTCAGCCGTTGCTACGGGTGCAGAAGTTGCGAACTATACAAAAGTTACTGGATTTTTACAGCAAGACAAGCGGATTACAGGGGTTAAAGTTGAAGATGTTTTAACTGGGAATAGCTTTGAAATTCGCGCCAAAACAGTTATTAATACCAGTGGCCCCTGGGTGAATCAAGTTTTAGGTTTAGTCAAGCCTCAATCCCCTCAACATCAGATGGGTTTGGCACAGTCAATGAACCTGATTACTCGACCTCTGTTTAAAGATTATGCGGTGGGTTTACCTGGAAAAAATCGGTTTTGGTTTGTCTCTCCCTGGCGCGGAAAATCAATGATTGGAACTTGGCAAACGATCAGTTCTCAACACCCCGATCAATTTCAAATTTCAGAAGCATCTATTCAATCCTTTCTCGATCAAATTAACGAAGCCTATCCATCAGCTCAACTCAAGCGAGAAGACGTTCTTTTTGTGCATCAAGGTCAGCTTCCCTGCACCGGAGTTGACCCCAAAACAGGCGATCCCATCATGCTGAAAAGCTATCAAATTCAGGACTTTACAAAAGTCGGAATCCCTGGATTAATCTCAGTGGTTGGCGTGAAATATACAACCGCTCGTGATGTCGCTCGAAAAACCATTGACCAAGTGTTTAAATCCTGGGGTCAAAAACCGACTCCTTCTGTATCCGCAACAACCCCTCTTTTCGGTGGAGAAATTACCAATTTTTCGACTTTCTTACAGCAGCAAATAACAACTAGACAGTCTGAGGGATTGAATGCAGAAATTATTCAGAATTTAGTCTATAACTATGGTTCTGTCTATCAAGATGTGTTAGGCTATTTACAGAAATTACCTCAATTGAGTTCATTGAATCATGCAGTCATCAAGGCACAAGTCTTGTACGCTGTAGATCGGGAAATGGCACAAACCCTCAGTGATGTTGTGTTTAGACGCACAGAACTAGGAAGTGCAGGTGAATTCGATGAGAGTTCTATACAACTTTGTGCAGAAACAATGGCTGATTTTTTCAACTGGAGTCCGACAAAAAAACAACAAGAACTCCAAAATGTTAAAGCGATCAGCAAGCATTGTCTTCCTGTTTAATCTGGTATTTAGATAAAGCAGAACCTCAATCATGCCATCCCCTATTGCTCACGCAGTTACAGGATATGCTCTATCTGAGTTATTTCCTCTGAAGTCTCATCCTCAATATCCAGAAAAGCGATACAATTGGCATCCTTTTCTTGCTGTTTTCATCGCTATCTTCGCAGATTTTGACTTTATTCCTCAACTGCTGACTGGAGAACGATTTCATCGCGGCTTAACCCATTCTCTGATTTTTGCAGTGGGTTTTAGTTTAATTGTAGGGTTATGGGGGCATAAGTTGGGGAAAATATCAGCTCTAAAATTAATCAGGTGGACATTTTTTATATACAGTTCTCATTTACTGTTAGATATTTTCACCGCAGGTGGATCTGGTGTGCAAATCTTCTCGCCTTTTTCAGAGATTCCTGTTCAATCACAATTCCCTCTTTTTCCTCCCGTTCACCATTCGAGAGGACTCTTTGACCTTAGCCACTTCATTTTTATCAGTTGGGAGTTAGCCTATTCTGGATTAGTCTTAATTATTTTAAGACTCTGGAAAAAGAAGCAATCTCAAAAATATGTGGAGTAAGAAAAGGTCTGATCGGACTAAGCCGAGTTCGCACATTTACCCTTGTGAGTATTAGTAATGACTTCCTTATTAAATCAATCTATTAATGCAGCGCAACCTTTAATTCTTGCAGATGCTCATGTTCACATATACAACTGTTTTTCTCTAGAACAGTTTCTCAATTCAGCCTTTGAAAATTTTCAAAAAACAGTTTCAAAACTTCCTCAACAAATCCCCCATTCTTTTTTGCTTTTTTTAACAGAAACCAGCCAAAATAATTGGTTTAAAACTCTAGTTAAATATGCAGAAAATCATCAAACTGTCGAAGGGTGGAAATTTAAAAAAACGGCAGAGTCAGAGTCAATTTATGCAGAAAATCCCCAAAAGCAAGGGATGTATCTGATTGCAGGTCGTCAGATTGTTACCTCAGAAAATATAGAAGTTTTAGCTCTGATTACCGCTCAAGTTTTGGCGGATGGCTCTTCCCTCCAAGACACGATTCAAAGCGTTCGAGAATCAGGCGGTTTACCGATCCTACCTTGGGGCTTTGGAAAATGGATTGGTAGACGAGGAAAACTTCTTAGTAACCTCTTAGAATCTGATGATTCTTCACCTTTATTTTTGGGAGATAACGGTGGACGACCCATATTTTGGCGACGACCAAACTATTTTCAAATCGCTGAAGAGAAAGGGTTGCGAGTATTACCCGGAAGCGATCCACTTCCCATTGTTTCTGAATCAGTTCGACCTGGAAGTTTTGGATTTCAGGTTCGAGGTTCATTTGACAAACAAGAACCCGGAAAAAGTATGAAGGAACTTTTACTCCGACCTGAGACAATTTTGCATCCCTATGGCTCCTTACAAACCCCCTGGAATTTTGTCCGAAATCAAGTCACTCTTCGCTATCAGAATCAAGAGTAAACTGATAATTATTCGCCGAATTTTGATCCAGTTTTGAGAATAGAGCCGTGAGTTTTGATTTTCCAGAAACCGCAGATATTGAGACCGCTTCATCCAGCTATGCTTCTCGATTTTCAGGAGCAGTTGGAACTTGGATGCTTAATATTCAAACTGAAGCAACCTTAGCAATGCTTCAACCCTATCCTCAAGCCACAATTCTTGATGTTGGTGGTGGACATGGACAACTCACGGCTCCTTTGATTGCTCATCAATATCAGCTTACGGTATTAGGAAGTTCTAAAGTTTGTCAGGAACGAATTCAACCTTGGGTGAATAGCAACCGTTGTACTTTTCAAGTCGGTAATGTCCTGAATTTACCTTATCCGGATCATGCTTTTGATGTTGTTGTGAGTTATCGCTTTCTGGCTCATGTTAACCAATGGCAAAAATTTTTAAGCGAACTGACAAGAGTGGCAAAAAAAGCGATAATTATTGATTATCCCACTGTTCATAGTGTCAATGCGATCGCCCCCTATTTATTCTCATTCAAGAAACGCTTTGAAGGAAATACTCGACAGTTTACTTGTTATCAGGAAGCCGAATTACACAACTTTTTAAACACACTTGGATTGCAACTTGCAGACCGCTATCCACAATTTTTTTTCCCAATGGTGTTCCATCGAATCCTCAAGTCACCCAACTTGTCATCAACTTTAGAACAGTCAATGCGATCGCTAAAATTAACCCATTTTTATGGTTCCCCTGTAATTGCTAAATTCACGAAAGGTTAAAATTGATTTACTTAGTAAACTTTCATCCCATTTTATCGAGGTAATAATGACAGAAGCTCTCTATCAACTCCCATCTGGTTCTCGTGCATTAGTCACAGGCGCAACAGGCTTTACCGGAGCGTTACTGGTTCGTAAACTTATCCAACAAGGAGTAGAGGTTGTAGCGATCGCTCGTCCAACTTCCAATTTAGAACCCTTTCAAGGATTAAACATTGAATGGCTTCGCGGCGATGTATTTGATGAAACTTTAATTAATCAAGCAATCATTGGTGTTAACTATATTTTTCATCTCGTTACGCCCTTTCGTGACCCCAAACTCAAAGATATTGGCTATTATAATGTTCATGTTTTGAGTACCCAACTTTTAGCCAAAGCCGCTTTAAAAGAACCTAACTTCAAGCGATTTATCCATGTTTCAACGATTGGCGTTCATGGTCATATTGACAAGCCACCTGCTGATGAAAATTATCGCATGAAACCCGGTGATATTTATCAAGAAACTAAGGTAGAAGCTGAACTGTGGATTCGTGATTTTGCCCCAAAAGCTGGACTCTCATTCACCGTTGTCAGACCTGCGGGTATTTATGGCCCTGGAGATCAACGACTCCTGAAAATCTTTCAAATGGTGAGTAAAAAATGGGTTCCTGTAATTGGAGATGGGAGTAATCTTTATCACTTCATTCATGTCGATGATTTAACGAACTTTATGATTTGTGTCGCCACTCATCCTCAAGCAGAAGGAGAAGTCTTCATTTGCGGAAGTCCAGAAGCAATGACCTTTGAGAAAATGATCTCAATTATTGGAGATGTTTATGGAGTTAAAGCTAAGTTTATTCAGCTTCCAGCGGCTCCTTTATTTGCTTTGGGTTATCTATTTGAAATACTCTGTAAACCTTTTGGAATTCAACCCCCAATTTATCGAAGACGAGTGGCATTTTACACGAAAGACCGCTCCTTTAATACCTCAAAAATCCGAAATGTTTTAGAATTTAATACGACTCATTCTGATCTCGAAGGAATCAAAGAAACAGCTCAATGGTATGCTGAAAAAGGATGGGTTTCTTTGAACAGTTCTCAGTAAACCCAACGACCAAGCGCGACCGTTGAGCGGCTTGTCCTGTTCGCGGAGCGCTCTGGTTAGTCGTAGCGCAGTCGGATGTTGCCGAAACGCAGGGCAAGCAGTAAACAGTGATTCAGTTTAGTATCAATACAAGAGATTTAGAGCAAAAATTTGGAGTTCAGCTTTTTAGCAAGAACAGTTTGATTTATACACACTAAAAATTGGGAGCATTTAGATTTATGGTGGCACCAGAAGAACAAATAAAGATTTCTAAAGTTGCGCTAACTGAACAACTCAATCAAGAGAAAACTTCACTCTTAAAAAAATATCAACAAAAAGCATTGGGAGACGAGCGCTTTCTTCCATTTCTACGCTATGAACTCGCTAATTTGTTCTTCGGAGATCTCTCCGGTGCATTTGGCTATGCGCTGAGAAAATTAAGCTATCCCAGCTTGTTTAAGCAAGTCGGAAAAGGGGCAATTTTTGGCAAAGGAATTGTACTCCGTCATCCGGGAAAAATCACACTCGGCGATCGCGTTGCTATCGATGACTATAGCATGATAGATGGCAGTGGAGCGGGAGATCGAGGCTTAATACTCGGCAATGATGTAATGATTTCTCGAAATTGTGTGATTCAAGCAAAAACGGGGCCATTAACAATAGGCGATCGCACAGATATCGGATGTAATGTGATTATCTCTTCCATTTCTGGAATATCAATTGGAAACTCTGTACTCATTGCTGGGAATTGTTACATTGGCGGAGGACGTTATATTTGCGATCGTTTAGATATCCCTTTAATGGATCAAGGATTATTCTCAAAAGGAAGTATTGAAATTGGGGATGATGTTTGGTTGGGGGCTGGGGCTATTGTATTAGATGGCGTTAAAATAGGTAGAGGTTGTATTATAGGAGCAGGTGCAGTTGTAACAAAGAATTTACCCGATTATGCGATCGCAGTCGGCGTTCCTGCTCAAGTGATTAAAATCCGATCTGAGCAGAGGTAAGTCAACCACAAATTCTGAATTGTAATCTAGAAAGTTTATGAAATAAAATGTCCGTTTTGAGTCAGGGTAAAAAGCTTCTTTACTTATCTGTTTACGATCCTCATGTTCCCATAGCAGGGGCTGGAACAAGGGGAATTAAATTTGTTGAAAATTTAGCGAATTTTTTTACCGTAGACTTGATCTATTTAGAAGGTTCAGGCCAGAAACCTCAGCCCGAAATTACTAAAAAATATCAATCCAACTTACAGAATGTTCGTTCAAAGACTCAGATTAAGTTTACACCATTTGATTATTTCCTGTTTAGCCAATCTTTGTATCAAGCAGCCGTCAATAAATTAGAGAATAATTCCTACGATTGGTTGCTTTGTGACTATGGATTAAGTGCAACTTATGGAACGATTCTCTCCAAAAAGTTTAATATTCCACTCATCTACTGTTCTCATAATATCGAATATTTAATCTATTGGGATAAAGGTAAAACTGATCCCAATAGATGGATTTTACTCCCTTATGTTTACTGGATGGAGAAAGCAGCAGTTCAGCAATCTAAAATCCTGGTCGCGATTTCTCAAGATGATGCCAATCATTATAAACAGTATGACATCAATCCAGATCAAATCCTGGTCATTCCTCAAGGATTTGATGAGTTGAAATTCAATCCATTTTATCAGCCTCCTCAAAACAATCCTAAAATTATTCTCTTTTGTGGAAATTATAAAATCCAGCAAAACCGAGAAGCGGTTACAATTGTACATGAACAAATTATTGAGAAAGTTTTGGCTCAGTTTCCAGATACAATTTTTCGCTTTATCGGAGCAAATCCTCCTCAAAATATTAAACATCCAAATATAGAGTTTAAAGGTTTTGTTGAAGATTATCCTTCCGAACTGAAGCAGGCTGATATCTTTATTTCTCCTTTGATCCAAGGACGAGGATTTCCGACTAAAATTGTTGAAGCTTTAGCTTGTGGAAAGCCAACGATTGCGACACCAATAGGTGCCCGTGCTGTGGACAAAAGCTATCAATCCCTTCAGGTTTGTGAACTGCCTGATTTTGCGGAAAAAATTTGTGAAGTTCTCCGGATGAATCGTCCAGTAAATTCATCAGAGTTTGACAAGTTGCGGGAACAGTATTCTTGGGAAAAAAACATCAAAGTTTTAATCGATAAAATGAATTAAACTGACATTTAATATTTTATTTTGAGGAAAGAAAGCAGTGGAAACTCAAACTCAAGCGGACTCAAAGCAGTCAACCCAAAATAAACCCAGAGTTTTTTATTTAAGAGGCTCGTATCTCAACCCCTTTGAGGAACAGTACCTTCTTCCCTTACAAGAGAACTATGATATTGTCATGGCTCATCCTCGTTCCCATCGCTACAATTTAAGTAGCATGACAATGCCGAGAGAGGCAATCTCCTGTCTAGATTATGCAAATGGTTTAATCCCTCGAAGTCTAGCTGGAAAAACATTACCCAATCCCTTCAAATATTTCGGCTATGAAGAAGTTTTACTGGGTTTAGATCAGCATACAAAAAACTGTGATATTGTTCATGTACCAGAACAGTCCTTTTATTTTACGTGGCAGGTTGCTCAGAGTAAGCACAAGTATAACTATAAAATGATTACCGTTCAGGATGAAGTAAATCCATTCTGGTATCTTCATAAACCCTCAATTACAAAGCGAGCAGCTTTTGTTCGAGAAAAAACCGATTTATTTATTGCTCGTTCACAACGCGCTCGAACTGCTTTAATTTGTGAAGGAATTCCACCCGAAAAAATCCGAGTTATTGGTCATGGTGTGGATGTAACTCGATTTACACCGGGTTCTCGAAATCCACAACTGTGTGAACAGCTCGGAATTGATCGGAATCGATTTATTATCCTTTTTGTGGGTCGTTTATTCTGGACAAAGGGAATTTATGCACTTTCTGATGCTGCAAAACTGCTCTTGAGAGAACCAGAAATTCAAAAACTTGATCCACTCTTTTTAATCGCAGGAGATGGAGATGAGCGAGGTGAGTTTGAAGATCGCGTCAAACGTCTGGGAGTTGAAAACTCATTTAAGTTTATTGGTTGGCAACCCTATAATCTTTTGCCAGAAATTCATCGTCTTGCTGACATTTTTATACTGCCGAGTATTTCAACCCGCTATATATTAGAACAATTTGGGATCGTTCTCATTGAAAGCATGGCATCTGGAAAACCGATTATTTCAACTCATTGTGGAGCCATTGATGAAGTCATTGGTGATACAGGTTTGTTGGTTCAGCCGAACGATTATTTTCAACTGTATCATGCCTTACATAAGCTCTGTTTAAATGCTGATTTACGTGAGGAACTGGGAAAACGAGGACTCGAACGAGTGAAAGAACGATTCACCTACAAAGTTATCTCTTCTGCTATTGCTTCAGCCTATGAGGAAGTTTTAGGATAACAGAGTGAGTCAGTTGGATTCAATTTTAAAACTCTTAACTTTAGGGGGCATCTTACTCAATTTTTTGCTATTAATGGAATTAAATTTTAATCAAATTCATTAATACTTAAATTCATCAAATCATCAAAAAATTTTTATTTCTATTAATTATAATGATGAAATTCGCCAAAATCCAGAGTTTAATTCATAACATCTTTCCCAAGCGTTACTTCCAGCGTCATGTTCAGAATTTTGAACCCGTACCTGCTTATTTTTATCATCAAATCGAGGCTTCGGAGTTTGAGCAAATCTGTAAACTAATCGTTCAGCGAAACTTTCAAGCCCTAACGATTAATCAATTATTAGACCATAGTTTTGATCCCAAAGCTCCAGCTTTACTGCTAACAATGGATGATGGTTGGTCATCAGTTTGGTCAATTGCCTTTCCCCTCGCCCGCAAATATGGGATTCGATTGACCTTGTTTTTGGTTCCAGATCTGATCGAAGATTCATCTGAATGCCGCTCTACTCTAGATGATAGTATCGATCCAGCGATTTTAAGTCAGCGAGATCTTAGCGATCGCGCGATGTTAACTTGGGGAGAAGTGCAAGCTATGCACGAAAGCGGTTACGTTGAGATTCAGTCTCACTCTCTGAATCATGGGATGGTTTTCACCTCCGCCTCTCCCTGTGAGTTTTCTACGCCAAGCAGCCCGTTTCCTCGTGCTGATCGTGTTCCAATGATCGCTCAAGTCAAAGGAGAGGATGTTGCCAAATCGAAGCCTTCTCTAGGAACGCCTTTGTATCCTCTAGCCCCAGCATTAGTGGCGCCGCAACGGTTTATTGAAAACGAAAAAGTCAGAGAACAATGTGTAGCACTGGTACAGGAACAGGGAGGGGAGCAATTTTTTCAACAGGAAAATTGGCAGCAACGTCTACAACAAACACTGAACCAGGTAGAAGAGAAAGGTCATTGGGAAGGAGAACAAGAACGACGCGATCGCTATCAGAATGACTTGCTAAAAGCTAAATCCAAAATTGAAGATAGACTTCCCGGGCTAAAAGTTCGAGCCTTTGCGCCCCCTTGGGGAGCGATGCACCCAGATTTATCAGCCATTGTTCAACAAACGGGTCACGAATTATTGATGCTTGCCGATCCCTTACCTGAACTGAGTCAAGAGAATTATCTACCAATTTATCCGCGTTTAAAAGGAAATGCAATTTGGATATTACTTCAAGGTCAAATTTTGGGAACACTGGCTTGGTTTAAAGCCAATCAACGCTCAAAAGAACGGTTAGCCAATGGGGCAATTCCATAATATTCGTCTTTTTCAGTACAAATTTGATGAGATAATAAACGTTAATAATTATCACGCATCAGGTGAGCAATTTCCACCTGAATTAATGATTTTAGCTATGTTAGTTCATTAAGATGCAACGGGTTTAACAAAGTGTTTATACTGCGCCCGGAAGATCAGAACTGCAATGCAGGGTATTGTGATTATGAAGCCGATTAAGGGATTTAATCCATACATAATTAGAGAGGGAGTTGCGGTAATGACTGAGGCAGCCAGAGTAATTAAACTAATATTTCGACTGGCGTGATCATATCCAATTTGAGCTAAAATTCTTAGACTATAAATTGTTAAGATACATTCACTGGCTAGGGTGGCGATCGCTGCTCCCATTGAAGCGAAATGAGGAATGAGAATCGCATTAACAACAACATTTACAGAAGCTGCAATCATCAGAATTCTCGGAAGTTTTTTCTCACGTCCTGTTGCTTGTAGGAATTCCCCAGCAATCTTGCCAAACATTTTAATTCCTAAACTGGGTAGCAGAATAGCCAAAGATATAACAGACTTGAAAAATTCTTCTCCGTAGAGGATATTAATTAAATTAGTTTGGATCAATCCTGCGACTACAATAGCAGGAATTACGGTGATAATTAACAACCGAGTTGCTTTATAAATCTGTTCAGGAAGTCTATCGGGTTCACTAACATGATATCGAGCAAAGCGAGTGAAAATGACATAAAAAATCACTCTAGGTAAAGCTGAAAACATTTCTAAAACTCGATAAGCCGCACTGTAAAATCCTGTTTCCTCACCTGTTGAGAGGGATTTAAGCATAACGACATCAACTTGGTAGTATAGAATCCAGAGAACTCCCGACAAGGCAAAAGGATAAGCTGTTTTTAAAGTATCTACTAATTTTTCACGATTAATAGAAGACCAAATTTTAAGTTGACGGCTGAGGTAGAAAAATAACCCGATAAGATGGGTGCCTCGCACAATTACAACTGTACAGAAAACCAAGACTAGACTCTGGGTTTGGTATAAAACAGTTGTTGCAATCAGGACAACTGCTAACCGTTCAATCGCGACAACAACACTTTCAGTCCGAAACCATCCCAAGCCTTTTATTAATCCCCGCAATGTCATAATCGCCGCCCGGAATATTTCTGAAAAAACAGCGATATAACACACAATTAAGGCTTTACCTTCATAGCCTAAAATGAGTGTCAGCGGCAATAGGATAATCAAAACTCCTAAAGAGGTTAATCCTTCTAATAGCAGAAAAGAAAGCGTTGATTGGGGAGCCTCATCTGGATGAGCAGCAACTTCTCGTGTGATTAAGACTGGAAGACCAAACTGAATGAACAGAGATAATATTGCTGCTAAAGCGATCGCAGCGGCAAAAATCCCATATTCTTCTGGCCCTAAAACCCGAGCAATCGTGATGTAGAAAAAAAACGTCAGAGCCAGGGTTGCTTCTCCTAAGAAGGCATAGAGATAGGAAAGATCTAAACGAGCCAGTAATTTTTTCATGGAAATGAACAAAAAGGTCACGTAACTAGAGGTTACAGTCAAAGATTCGTCGCTCACTGATCAAATTTGAAAGTGAGAACCCCAACTGTATTTGAGTCTCAAGAGAATAATTAAACGCTAGCCGTTAATCTTCCCTTTTTATAGTTTAAGTTGAGATTTTAAATTGTCAAAATTTTCTTCTCTTTTGAGTCTTCATATCAGGAAAGCTCAACAAGGTGTCTGAATTTGACTGGAGAGCAAAACCTACTCTAATCCTGTTTCTCCTTAATGATGCGCTAATTTCTGATATTTTCAGAGCTGACTTCAATTTCCCAGCTCATTTGACAACGGGATCACAGATATCGATTGATCAGAATATCATCGTAATGAGGGGTATCGATCCGGTTCAGGATGTTGTCGTAAAGATTAGCGAAAACCTTTAAAAGTTGAATCTCTCTTTCCAAACTGTGGCTTCCCTACTGGAAACCGAAAACAGATTTCTATAATCTAGTAGATCGGATAAAATTATTGTGAATTCAATATTATCGCTGATTACCCTCTAACAATGACCAACTCAATTATTCATGTTTCTTTAGCAATTCTCTATCGTGAAGGCAAACTTTTAATGCAGTTGCGAGATGATATTCCGGGTATTGTCTATCCAGGTGTTTGGGGTTTGTTTGGGGGTCATGTTGAACCCGGCGAAACTCCTGAAGTTGCAGTTAAACGAGAAGTGACGGAAGAAATTAACTATGAAATCTCCGAAGTTTCAGCTTTTGGAGAATATCCAGATACTCGTGTAGTTCGTCATGTCTTTTATAGTCCTTTAACCGTTGACTTATCTCAATTGGTTTTGAAGGAAGGATGGGATTTTGGATTGATTACACCTGAACAAATCCGCCAGGGTCAAGCCTATTCTGAAAAAGCGGTTGGGGTGCGATCGCTCGGTCGTCCTCATCAACAAATTCTACTCACCTTTATTGACCAAAAAGGAGAACTTCTAGCAGTCTAGAACTCTGGACTCTGTTCTGAATCTAAACATTCTCCATTCTGCCAAATTCTCTCTTTTTTTTCACAAAAACAATAAACCCAGCTTCTTAAAGAAACCGGGCTTTGAGAATATTTGTCCGAATCTATTTGTTCTAATCTAAACGTTAAACTTGATTTAATGCTTGCTGCATGAGGATTTGATGGGCGCTGCGTTCAGGCTCTCCTTCTGCGGGATGACGCTGAATATAGTTACCATCTGGCTGCATATCCCAAGCTTGACGGTTATCTGATAAAAAGATGTGCAGCAAGTCTTTTAACTTATGGATGAGTGCTGGATCTTCAATGGGCGTAATCGCTTCTACCCGTCGATCTAGGTTACGAGTCATCCAGTCAGCACTGCCAATATAGATTTCCTCTTGGCCATCATTGTAAAAGTGGAAAATTCGAGAGTGTTCTAAGAAACGACCCACAATACTCATCACTCGGATATTGTCGCTAATATGAGGAACGCCTGGCTGTAAACAGCAAATTCCCCGAATAATTAAATCAATTTGAACGCCTGCTTGAGAGGCTTCATAGAGGAGTTGAATAATACTCGGATCAACCAGAGAATTCATTTTAGCGACAATTTTTCCTGGACGTCCGTGATGACAATGTTCGATTTCTCGACGGATAAATCCCATCATGCGATCGCGGAGTGTCACAGGCGCAATTAAGAGTTTCCGGTAGGATTTCTGCCGAGAAAAACCTGTTAAGTAATTAAAGAGATCGGATAAATCTGCACCGATATCATCCCGACAGGTCATCAAGCATAAATCCGTATAGAGTTTAGCTGTTTTCGAGTTGTAGTTTCCAGTCCCAATATGAAGATAACGGCGAAGTTGATCTCCTTCTTCTCGCACGACTAACAAGGTTTTGGTGTGAGTTTTTAAACCCAGTACGCCATAAATAACATGAATTCCAGACTGTTCGAGTTTTTGCGCCCACTCAATATTATTGGCTTCATCAAATCGAGCTTTGAGTTCCACTAAAACCGCCACCTGTTTGGCATTTTCTGCGGCTTCCATCAACGCTCTCACAATCGGAGAATCTCCAGAAGTTCGGTAAAGCGTCATTTTAATCGCTTGAACTTGAGGATCTCGCGCCGCTTGTACAATTAAGGTTTCAACAGAAGCATCAAACGCCTCATAAGGGTGATGAATGAGTAAATCCTGTTCTCGAATAATCGA
This sequence comes from Cyanobacteria bacterium J06592_8, assembly GCA_038530755.1. GTDB lineage: Bacteria > Cyanobacteriota > Cyanobacteriia > Cyanobacteriales > Microcoleaceae > Capilliphycus. The sequence continues at coordinate 105,463 of JBCBCI010000004.1, forward strand.
AAAAATATCAGGACGTTCTTGAAGATTCTCTGAGTTAGGATTTGACGTCTGGTGAATCGCTTTCAAACGTTCTGGAATTACCGGAGTCCAAGGTTTATCTTTTAAATCTGGACGCGGAATTGAAAGAAAGAAGAATAAGTCCTTAAGATTCAGAATTCCTTCTAGGGGATAAATAAAATCTTTAGCAATTCCCAACTCGTGAGTGAGAATATTTTGCCAATCTTCTGGAAATGAAGATTCAATCTCTAAGCGAATGGCAACACCCAGAAAACGACGCTTACCAATTTCGGTTTGAATCGCTTGTAATAAGTCATCAGCTTCATCTTCTCGAACTGGAAAGTCTGCATCCCGTGTTAACCGAAATAGGTGACGACTCTGAATGGTCATTCCCGGGAATAAACTTTCTAAGTTATTAGCGATTAGTTCTTCTAATGTAATACCTGCCCACAGAACTGTCTCACCATTTACCGTTTTTAAGTCGTCAGGGAAACTAATAAACCGAGGCAGATTCGCTGGGATTTTAATGCGAGCAAGATGTTGTTTATTCGTGTCGGGATTAAGAACTTTCACGGCCAAATTCAAGCTCAAATTTGACATTCGAGGGAAAGGATGAGCGGGATCGATTCCCAGTGGCGTTAAAATTGGATATACACGAGATTCAAAGAACTGCTCTAGATAGCTTTTTTGATCGGTATTGAGCTGTTCATATTTGAGCAAATAAATTCCTTCTTGCTGAATTAAGGATTTCAGTTCTGTGTTAAAAAAGCGATGTTGTTGAGTAACAACAGGGAGTAAATGCTTGTGGATTTCCTGTAACTGTTGCTGAGGACTGAGTCCATCTGGTGTCACCTTGTTGAGATGAGCTTGAACTTGTTCTATTAGTCCAGAAACCCGAACCATAAAAAATTCGTCCAGATTAGAACTGAAAATGGCTAAAAACTTGAGTCGTTCTAGTAGAGGGGTTCGTGAGTCATAAGCCTCTTGTAGCACGCGATCATTAAACTTTAGCCAGCTTAACTCACGATTGATGTAATGCTGTGGATTGTCCAAGGCGGGAACCTGTGTACCTTCTTCTGCAACTGTCATAAAACTTCTCCAGAGTCCTGTAGGTATTTTATAGGTTGCTTGTCACCTTGTATAACGACCTTGAAAAGAAAATTTAGTCCCAGAAGAGACTTGTAGGGGTAAATTATTTATTATACCTAAAGATTGTCAAAATCCTAGATCTCTTCAACTCTCTCTTAGATTCTGGAAACTATGCGTGAAAAATGTGTTGTTGACTCTGAAATCTTGAACGAATCAGACATCTTCATATCAACCTTTTTATCAAGAGCAAGCACCTATACAAAAAAACCAAAATTCTGATACAGGGAGACAAAAACAATGAATAATACTAATATTCCCGAGTTGAAGAAAAATGGCACTTTGAAAGCACGTCTTCTCTGTTCAGAAGTTGTGACCTATACTGTAGGAACTGATGATGTTACTGTTCGACAAATCATCCAAGAACAGCCCGTAATTACAAAAAATTTAGGGTCAGGAACTCAAAATATTGAGTTTACAGCCTCTATTGAAATTCCGAAAAATAGCCCTCCTTCTTTTGCCGGAAAAAATAATAAAATATTGTGGGAAATTGAAGTTAACCTAGAGTTAGAAGGCTTAGTATCGACTGATAAAAAAATGGGAGCTATTTCCATGTTACCTAATGGAACTTTATCAACCTTTGCGTTTTGTGTCGATCCAGAAATTGTAAGATAATCCATTCATAATTAATTAAAGAGAGGTAAAATCCATGCTAACCATTCAACTCCAAGAAGATTTATTAGAAGTGAATCAATTGCTTTCCGGGCGATTTTATTGGACAGGAGATAAAACACCCAAACAGATTAATCTGACCGTCAGTTGGCGCACACAAGGTCGAGGTACTGTAGATAGTGAGACAATTTACTCTAATTCCTTTACAGAATTAACCGCTTCTGACTTCTCCTGCAAACTTCCCGCTTTAGGGCCTATCTCCTACGATGGACAAATTCTCAGGGTAATTTGGGAGGTCAGCGTTGAAGCAATATTTCCGGGAATATTGAGTAGAAAACAGAGAAAAAAAGAAGTAAAAATGTTTCGAGTCATTCCGAAAGGAGGCTAAATAATGTGGCAAGATCCCTATCAAAAACTCGGATTACGTTGCAATCCTTTTATCGCTGAACAAATTCCAGGTGTTGATCCAAACTTGTGGATAGATCGAGGCTTTTCTCAACCTCCTCAACCTCAACAAAAAACTTTAGTTCAATTGATTGGAGAAAAAGGAGCCGGAAAAACCTCTCATCTCCTCCATTGGCATCAACAAACAGGTGGGTCTTATACTTACTATCCACCAGGATGGAAACGCTGGAAAATACCTCCAGTTCAACCTATTACTTATTGGGATGAAGCCGATCGCATTCCCAAACCTTTACTCTGTTTCGCATTGGCTCAAGCCTCCCGTCAAGGTGCTACAATTGTGGCTGGAACTCATTGTGATTTGTCTCAAATTGCTGATTTTTTTCGACTCAAGGTTCAGACTCTAAAATTTTCTAAACTAACTCCAGAGGAAATTATCAGATGGGCTGAAAAACGGATTCAAGCGGTTCAACTTTCAGATGTGAAATCGGTTAGACTAAAGTTAGACAAAGCCGAAGTTGAATTGATTGCTAAACAGTCCGGAACTTCCTGGCGAGCCGTCGCAATTTATTTACATATTTGGGCAGCAAAAGTCGCGAGTAAAACTCAGTCAATACAATAAAAGTTATTCAATTTAAAATAAATCTTGGCATAAATCAAGGAGAGAATGATTCGGGAGCGCACTGGGCTAATCCCTCTAGAAAAGATATCAAATAGATGAAAATTGCTATATTAGAGAAGTGGTGTATCATTGCAAATTTGTGTGTCATTTTCTAAGATTAGAATAATGTCTCGGTTTTTTTCTCAGATGTGGCAGAGAATAACTCGCCTTCTCTATCAGCGAACAATTCTGATTTTGACCTTGCTCTGTTTTATTGGGATAGCGGGGTCAGTTTGGAATATGTCGCGTTTGACATCGAACCTAATTGAAGCGCACGCTCTTGAAAACGCAGAGGTTTATGCTGCTACATTACTAGAGTCTCGCTTTATCTACAGTTCAGAAGTTGTTAGTCGTATTACTCAAGACAAGAAAATTCGAGCAAGTCACGATTATCAAAATGATCCAGATGCTATTCCTTTACCTGCAACTTATTTAATAGAGTTAGGACATAAATTAGGGGAAATGAAGCCGGGAATGTCCGTGCGGTTATATAGTGATTATCCCTTTCCTTGGCGACAAAAAACCGGAGGAGCCAGAGACCAATTTGAACGAGAAGCTCTAACTTTTTTAAAAAAACATCCTCATCAGTCTTTTTATCGATTTGAGCAATTTAATGGACTTCCGGCTTTTCGTTATGCACAGGCTGATATTATGAAACCGAGTTGTATTGCTTGTCATAATAGCTATCCTGGAACTCCGAAAACTGATTGGAAAGTCGGAGATGTACGAGGAATTTTAGAACTTTCTCAACCGTTGGATAATATTACTAAAGATGTTAAAATGGGGCTGAAAGGAATTAGCATTCTATTAACAGGACTCTCTATCCTCGCTCTGTCTGCTTTAACCTTAGTTATAGGTCGATTACGTCAGACTTCCCAAGAGTTAGAACAACGAGTTTTTGAACGCACCAGTGAACTGAGAAAGGCAAATACTCAGCTTTTAGATGAACAAAAAAAATCTGAACGTTTGCTGCTCTCGATTTTACCGCAGCCCATTGCAAATCGTTTAAAAGAAGGAGAAGTAAATATTGCCGATTGTTTTGCGGAAGCGACAATTTTATTTGCAGATATTGTGGGATTTACAACACTTTCTGAAAAGGTTTCTCCTGAAAAGTTGCTAACAATATTGAGTGATATTTTTTCTGATTTTGATCACCTGTGCGATCGCTATCATCTAGAAAAAATCAAAACCATTGGAGATGCTTACATGGTCGTCGGTGGACTCCCCAATCCTCGCAAAGATCATGCCGAGGCGATCGCAGAAATGGCATTAGATATGTTAAAAAACTTGAATCAGTATAATGCTAAAAATAATGTCGAACTCAAAGTCAGAATTGGGATTAATTCAGGTCCAGTCATTGCAGGTGTGATTGGCAAGAAAAAGTTTATTTACGACTTGTGGGGAGATGCCGTTAATATTGCCAGTCGGATGGAGTCTCATGGAATTGCCGGAGAAATTCAGGTAACGGAAGCAACTTATCATCGCTTAAGATCGGAATTTATCTTAGTGGAAAGAGGTTTAATTGAAATCAAAGGAAAAGGTCAAATGAAGACTTATTTATTAAAGCGGAGACGGGAATCTAAAGTACAATTCATGGTAGAGCAAATCTAAACTTAGCTTAATCATTAAACTCAACTTGCAATTTTCAAGATTTCACGTCAAAACAGAGAGAATAGTTAAATTATATCGGTATTCAAGGTGTCAGACTTTCTCCAACAAACCGCAACCTATCTGCAAACTTCTGTTGCTCCGCTTGCGAACGACATTGATACTTCCCCCAGCTTACTTAAACAGGCTTTTGAAGGCTTAGGAGAACTGGGTGTACTGGCTTTGCGAGTTTCTCAACGATGGGGCGGAAAACAAGCAAATTCTGAACAGTTTGCCCAATTTCAAGAACTGACTTCCCGCTATTCTGGGGCGTTAGCTTTTCTACAAACTCAACATCAAAGTGCAGCAGGAATGTTAATGCAGAGTTCAAATTCTCAACTTCAAGAGGTTTATCTTCCCCAGATGAGTTCCGGAAAAATAGGGGTTGGTGTGGGTTTTTCTCAACTTCGGCGCAGTGGAAAACCCACGATTACAGCAACAGAAGTTCCGGGAGGTTTTGAAATCAATGGAGAGGTTCCTTGGATCACAGGATGGAATATTTTTCAAGCCTTTATTGTCGCTGCAACTTTGCCAGATAGACAAGCGGTTTTTGGGTTAGTTCCCTTTCAAAACTTACAAACGACTCAAGGCAAAATTCAACTCAGTTCACCCCTGTCATTGTCAGCGATGACTTCCACAAATACAGTGACAGCAACCTTAACGAAATGGTTTTTGCCCACAGAGAAAGTCGTTTCAATTAAGCCTGTCGGTTGGATTACAGAAAACGATCAAAAAAAGGCTCTAAAAGCCAGTTATTTTGCATTAGGCTGTGCGAGAGCTGGACTAGATATTTTAGAAAATTCTTTTGAAAAAAAAGGGTGGAAATTTATTCAAGAAACCGCTGAACAACTCAGTCAAGAACTTGAGCAATGTCGGACAAAAATTCAGCAAGCTGACCCAAATGATTCTCTCAGTCTGGCGGAAAAATATCAACTCAGGGCTTGGGCTATTAATTTAGCAGTTCGTTGTAGTCATGGGGCAATTATTGCATCAAGTGGAGCCGCTAATTTAACTCAACACAATGCTCAACGAGTTTATCGAGAAGCATTAGTTTTCAGTGTTTCCGGTCAAACATCAAGCTTGATGGAAGCGAGTTTAAAAACCGTAATTCTGTCAAAATCTACAATAGTATAATAACGGTAAGTACGGTGAGTTGGTTCCAGTCGGAGATGTTCAGGCTATGGCTGAAGCAATTTTACAAGTTTTATTTGGCGACATTAAATCCGTCGATCAAGCTTGGCTAGAACAATTTACATCGGAAACTGTTATCCAACAATATATCGATATTTTGGACGGAAAGGAGAGCCGGAAAGTGATTAGAGTCTGAAAGTGAATTGTCGAGAAATAGCAAAACGAAGTAACCGTTGAGGAGAACTAGAGTTTTGTAAAATTGGTAGACGTAAATATTTCCCGACTGCTAACCGAGCCATTCCTTTTAATCTAGCTTGAAGTCGAGCAGAAAGTAACTGCAACTGATGATTTTTTTCGACTTCTACATACAACGGCATAAAAGCCAACTTTCCATACAAGACATCAGCTCGATGAGTTTTACTTAAACCATGTTTATAATGTTCTAAATTGGGTTTCCCGCCATGTTCCCCGTAATTGCGAAACGGAACATAGTTTTGAAATTTTCTCTCTCGCAAGAATTTATCAATTGTTGAGTCCCAACTGGAATAGGCTTTTGGGCCTGGATTTTCTCGGATTTCTGCTTCTAATTCAAGTAAGCATTTAGCTGCTGCGGGTGTGACGATATAAGCGACCATTGCAGTTGAAAATCCTTCTGCATAGCCTTCAGGTGAAACACTGTAAATTTGAGGCGCACAGGTATATAACCAAGAAATTCCTACATTTTCTTGCATCGGGTTAAAGGGTAATGGCAGTTGACCCATTTCCAGCACCGGGACGAAATCCGCCTCAACAATTAACGTGGGTTTGCTTTGGTTCATCGCGATTTCCCAACCTCGTCGGTGGTTGAGTAGACAGAGATAACTGGGAGAATAGTCCTTATATTCAGGTTGGTGTTGTTGTCGCAGCACTTCACACTCTAGGCCACTCTGTTTTAGGGCAGATTCTAATACCTCTGTCGGTTCTTTATAAGCAATAATAAATGTTTTTTCAAGGCCTTCTGCCAGAGTAGTTGCTGTTGATTTTTTTTCCGTCTGAGCACCCAAGGTCGGGTCTAAAGATAAATCGAATTGGCGAGAATTCATCCCTAGAAAACCTCTCACTTTAGAAACAGCTTGAGCCACAATATTGATGACTCTGCAACCATCATATCAATATTTTTCTAGAACCGCTTCCATATTGTCCCAGTTTGATCTTGGAGTTAAAAGCTGAAGTCTGAGATGGATCAATTTTCAAAATACACTTTATTCATAAAATGTCAAGTTACATTTTGTTAAGTAATTTGTGAGTATAAACTCAACTTATTGTCAAGTATTGTTAAGATACGTTTCAGTTTTCTTGTCGAATTGTGTCAGATTAGGCGAAAAAAGGTTTTCAGTAGACGTTTTCTGGTATCAATACTGATAGTGCAATTTGATGTGATTGGATAAAAATAGGCAATATTGCGCGATCGCAGTTGACCTAACCTTGAATCCAAATCTGTAGAAATGGCATTGAGAAACGATAACAGTTTAGGAGAAATCCAACACTTTAAGTTTTTAATTGCCAGCACTCAATCTAGAAACAAAAACGGGCAAAAGTAAAGATAAGAACAAAAGATAGAATCCTAATCTAGCTGAATCTTATCTAAAAAATCTAGGAATAGATATTGATTGCCCAAACTGTTTCACCCATCAAGCCAAGCCTGCTATTTTTCATCTAAAGAAACTGATTCAAAGGGACTGAAAGGTTTATATGTTTACATACGTTAAGCCCACTGTTAGACACATCAAACCCGATAATCTAAACGGACGATCACTCCTCAAAATCGTCTATGTAGTGTTAGAAGCACAATATCAAAGTGCATTATCGGCAGCCGTTCGCTCAATTAATAAAAATAATCCCCATCTTGCCATTGAAATTAGTGGGTATTTAATTGAGGAATTGAGAAACCCCGATAATTACGAAGATCTTAAAAAAGATATTGCCGAAGCAAACGTCTTTATTGCTTCCCTGATTTTCATCGAAGACTTAGCGGAAAAAGTCGTCGAAGCCGTGACTCCGCATCGGGATAACCTTGATGTAGCCGTGGTTTTCCCCTCCATGCCGCAAGTCATGCGCCTGAATAAAATGGGTAGCTTTTCGATGGCACAACTGGGGCAAAGCAAAAGTGCGATCGCGCAATTTATGAAAAAACGGAAGGAAAAATCCGGATCTTCCTTCCAAGATGGAATGCTAAAACTGTTGCGAACTTTGCCAAAAGTCCTGAAATATATGCCCATCGAAAAGGCACAGGATGCCCGCAACTTTATGATGTCCTTCCAATATTGGTTAGGCGGGTCTTCAGAAAACTTAGAAAACTTCTTATTAATGTTGGCCGATAAGTATGTTTTCACAAATTCTGAGTTTAAATATTCCGATCCCGTCGTTTATCCCGATATGGGCGTTTGGCATCCTCTTGCCCCGAAAATGTTTGAGGATGTGACCGAATATTTGAAATGGTATAACGACCGAGATGATATTAGTGAAGATCAAAAAGATCCCCTTGCCCCTTGCGTGGGAATCGTCTTACAACGGACTCATTTAGTAACAGGTGATGATGCCCATTATGTGGCAATGGTTCAGGAACTTGAAGCAATGGGGGCGCGAGTCATTCCCGTATTTGCCGGCGGTTTAGACTTCTCCAAACCCGTCGATGAATACTTCTGGGATAACCCCCCGAAAGGCATTCAAGCCCAACCCTTAGTTGATGCTGTGATCTCCCTAACTGGCTTTGCCCTCGTTGGTGGCCCCGCTCGTCAAGATCACCCAAAAGCGATAGAATCCTTAAAAAGCCTGAACCGTCCCTACATGGTGTCCTTACCGCTGGTGTTCCAAACCACCGAAGAATGGGAAGGCAGCGACTTAGGCTTACATCCGATCCAGGTGGCGTTACAAATTGCTATTCCTGAACTCGATGGCGCCATTGAACCGATTATCGCATCTGGGCGAGATGGGGCAACCGGAAAAGCGATCGCCCTGCAAGATCGAGTCGAAGCGATCGCCCAGCGGGCAATGAAATGGGCAAACCTCCGCAAAAAGCCCAAACTTGACAAAAAAATTGCCATTACTATCTTTAGTTTCCCGCCCGATAAAGGCAACGTTGGAACGGCGGCTTATCTCGATGTATTCGGTTCGATTTATGAGGTGATGAAGGCCCTCAGAAACAATGGTTATGACTTGCCAGAATTGCCGGAGTCTGCCGAACAATTAATGCAGGAAGTCATCCACGACGCCACCGCCCAATATCAAAGCCCGGAACTAAATATTGCCCATCGGATGTCCGTCGAACAGTACGAACGTTTGACCCCTTATTCTGAACGTTTACATGAAAATTGGGGGCCACCTCCAGGGCATTTAAACAGCGACGGCGAGAATTTATTGATCTACGGAAAAGCCTTTGGCAATCTGTTTATTGGGGTACAACCGACCTTTGGGTATGAAGGTGATCCGATGCGGTTGTTGTTCTCACGTTCTGCGAGTCCTCATCATGGATTTGCCGCCTATTACACCTATTTAGAACAGGTTTGGAAAGCTGATGCAGTTCTACATTTTGGAACTCATGGATCGTTAGAATTCATGCCCGGAAAACAGATGGGAATGTCTGGGGATTGTTACCCCGATAACTTAATTGGCACCATTCCTAATATCTATTATTATGCTGCCAATAATCCCAGTGAAGCTACTATCGCCAAACGTCGTAGTTATGCTTCAACGATTTCTTACCTGACTCCTGCCGCAGAAAATGCAGGTTTGTACAAAGGATTACAGGAATTAAATGAGTTAATTGGTTCCTATCAAAGCCTCAAAGATGGCGGACGCGGTGTGCAAATTGTTAACACCATCATCGAAAAATGTCGGGTGGTGAACCTCGATCAAGATGTCACCTTACCTGAATGTGATGCGTCTGAACTTTCTGGGGAGGAACGAGATAATTTAGTTGGACAAGTTTATCGTCGCTTAATGGAAATTGAGTCACGGTTATTGCCCTGTGGTTTACACGTTATTGGTAAACCGCCAACCGCAGAAGAAGCTGTTGCAACTTTGGTGAATATTGCCAGTTTAGATCGTGAAGAAGACGGGCTATTGAGTTTGCCTAATATTATTGCAACTAGCCTCAACCGCGACCTTGAAGAAATTTACCGCAATAACGATCAAGGTATTCTGGCTGATGTGGAATTATTGCAGCATATTACCGAAGCCACACGGGCAGCAATTGCAGCATTAGTTCAAGAAAAAACCGATGCAGAAGGACGAGTTTCAAAGGTCGCTAAACTCAACTTCTTCAACATGGGTAAAAAGGAACCCTGGATCGAAGCGTTGCATGAATCTGGTTACACAAAAGTAGACACCGAAGCCATCAAACCGCTGTTTGAATATTTGGAATTCTGTTTACAACAAGTCTGTGCAGATAACGAATTAGGGTCATTATTACGGGCATTAGAAGGGGAATATATTCTACCCGGACCGGGCGGAGATCCGATTCGGAATCCTAACGTTTTACCCACCGGTAAAAATATGCACGCCCTCGACCCGCAATCCATTCCAACGGCGGCGGCGGTGAAGTCAGCAGCAATTGTTGTAGAACGATTAATCGCCCGTCAAAAAATCGAAAATGGCGGCAATTATCCTGAAACCATTGCAGTGGTATTGTGGGGAACAGACAATATTAAAACCTACGGAGAATCCCTCGCCCAAGTGATGTGGATGGTAGGAGTTAAACCCGTTCCCGATGCGTTAGGACGAGTCAATAAATTAGAGTTAATTCCCCTCGAAGAATTAGGGCGTCCGCGTATTGATGTGGTGATTAACTGTTCGGGAGTATTCCGCGATTTGTTCATCAATCAGATGAATTTATTAGACCAAGCGGTGAAAATGGCAGCCGAATGCGATGAACCCTTGGAGATGAATTTTGTTCGCAAACACGCCTTAAAACAAGCCGAAGAATTGGGCGTGAATTTACGACAAGCCGCAACCCGAGTCTTTTCTAATGCGTCCGGTTCCTATTCATCGAATATTAATTTAGCCGTTGAAAATAGCACTTGGGAATCCGAAGAAGAATTACAGGAAATGTATCTGAAGCGGAAATCTTTTGCCTTTAATTCTGATAATCCAGGGATGATGGATGATAACCGTCAAGTCTTTGAGTCAGCCTTAAAAACCGCAGAAGTTACCTTCCAAAACCTCGATTCTTCCGAGATTAGTTTGACCGATGTTTCCCACTATTTCGACTCAGACCCGACAAAAGTAATTAGTAGCTTACGCAAAGATGGCAAAAAACCTGCTTCTTATATTGCGGATACTACGACTGCAAACGCCCAAGTTCGGACACTTTCAGAAACCGTGCGTTTAGATGCGCGGACTAAAATGTTAAATCCGAAGTGGTATGAAGGGATGTTATCCCATGGGTATGAAGGCGTTCGTGAGTTATCAAAACGCCTCGTGAATACAGTCGGATGGAGTGCGACTGCGGGTGCCGTGGATAATTGGGTCTACGAAGAAACCAACGAAACCTTCATGAAAGATGAGGAAATGCAAAAGCGGTTAATGAACCTCAATCCTCACTCCTTCCGCCGGATGGTGACAACATTATTAGAAGCCAACGGACGCGGATATTGGGAGACAGACGACAGCAATTTAGACAAGTTGCGTGAGTTGTATCAAGAGATTGAAGACCGCATCGAAGGCATCGAATAAAACCCCATAACACTTTAATCAATTAACTTTGTAGGGGCGTAATCATTTATTGGTTGCGTCTCTATGTTATTTACGTTAGGTATTGAATAACTACCATCCTAACTGTTGAATACACCGATCTAATGCTACACTAACTGAGCTGCGACTAGCACTAATCTTCACACCTTTTTTCTCACCTTCTTTTCCATTGTCTACAACTACGGTACCTTTCCACAAGTCACTACTTTTAGACCAGTCAATATCGTCAGCTAACTGCTCAATCATGTCTATTTCAAAAGTATCAGTTTTATCGTCATAAGCCTTGTACAAAAGTAAGCCTAAAATTTCCAGACCAACACTAATACCTAAAATATTATTCTCTCTAAATGCTGTAGCATCTTTCGTATCCAAATCTTCTTTTTCGGCAAGTCCTTGAGTCAGAGGATATATAGAAAAGAAGTGGTTGAGACACTCACTTAGAAGATTCGATTTTTTAGTAACAAGAGCATGAGTTTTGAATTCAGTAAGTTTATCATTTGTAGTACCTGAGAACGCACAGCTAACTAATTTTGCAATATAGTTAATTGTATATATGTATTTCGATCCTGATCCAGGTGTAGATTTGATCTTCTGAGTCTTATTTTTAAACATTCCAACTTTTTCAGCAACCTCTTTAGCAACACCATCTTTGCCAAATCCAGCATAAGACACAAGTAGAGATTTAGCTATAGGATAGGTCTGAGCCATATCACAAAAATCTGTCTGACATTGCTCTAAATTACCTTCCAATACCAAATTAACTGGAAAAGTTGCATCAGCAATTAAATCTCGTCCAATATCGTCAGATTCAATGAGCTGTGTAATTGCTTTTTTTCTATGTTGTCCGTCAGTAATTTCTAAAGAGGTATTATTAGGAATAAAGACAACATAAATATCTCCCCAAATTTTTTGATATTGGATTCGAGTAGGACTTACATTGGCAGTGATAGTACCAATAATCCATTTATTGTTAGATTGAGCACGTTCAATAATATAGCTTTTTATAGTTTTAACGTGCTCCTCATTCACTGGACGATTTTTTCCAGATGTAGAGTCATTACTATCTTTACTAACACTCCTAGATCTAAGTAGAGTGGGAATCTCAGTAGCATGAACATTGATTTGAAGCATGAGACGACGACCATGCTTGGAACCTACAGCCAGAAAAGTTTGTCCGCGTCTGTATCCTTCAACCATGATTGGTTGAACACTTTGCTTGATAGAGTCAGTTAGCTCTTGAGTCACTAAACTACTGTTCCCATCAAGGTTTTCAGGGATTTGGGGTACTGTATCGGAAATCATGGTTTGTGCGATTGTCATCAATTACTAATGAGGTTATGATAACACAGGGAAGAAAATGTGATAAATACATAAACTATGTTAAACATTATTAAAAATAAAATCACATTTTTTAAAAGATGTGATAACTTAAAAGTGTAGATAATTCATGAGGACAGCAAAATGGCTGACAATTTTTACGAATCAAGCCGCTTTAAAATTTGCAATTGAAGTCTTAAGAGTAGATGTGATTGATCCAACAGAAAATCCTCATTTATAATGGTTAGTTAAGAGGTTATAGTATTTGGTTGGTTTTAAAGAGGATAGACTAAATGACAGTCATCGATCAAGAACAGGTAATTACAAGTCTCAAATCAGTTACTCAGGATATTGCTGTTTATCAAAATGATTTCTTGGGATTTTATCAATTAATTTATAATAGTATTAATCAAGCTGAAGAACAATTGGAAAGACTAACCAACTTAGACTTGATAATTATTGATGATTTATATGAAGATTATGAAAAAATTACCGATAAAAATTTAGTGATTCAAAAGAGAGAACGAGAAGTGGTACAGATCTTAAGTGTTGGAGATTTTCAACGAGACACTGAAATTACAGAAATATTATCAGAAGTTTTAGCGGATTATTCACTATAAAAGTAGTGTCCCGCTTAATCACGAAACAAAATTAAGAATGTTTTTGATGTTCTGTAAGAAAAATTTGTCAAATTCAATAAATCTTAAATTAGTTGCAACCGTGATTATTCGTTTAGAAAAGAATGGGTATAGGAATAAGTTGCTCTATCCAGAGTTGATTGGCGAGAATAATTTTAAATCTCCTCAACAGCAAATTACATTAACAGAAGCAGGATTACTAATCAAAGATGTAGAGCGAGTGATGAATCAGATTTTGAGTTCAATATAGCTAACTGTTTTTATTTATAATAATGAATAGGATTGAGTGAATGCAACAATTATGACAAATTTTACCTTGAACCTAGAATCAGTTCAACTGACAGACGAGCAATTTTTTCGGCTATGTCGAGATAATCGCGATCTGAAATTTGAACGAAATGCTAATGGAGATCTATTGATCATGTCACCCACAGGAGGAGAAACAGGAAGAACTAATTTTGAAATTGCTGTTGATTTAGGAATTTGGAATCGACAAACTCAGTTAGGTGTTGCTTTCGATTCATCAACAGGTTTTACACTCCCAAATGGTGCAGACAGATCTCCAGATGCGGCTTGGATACCTTTAGAACGTTGGAATGCTTTAACGTCTGAACAACGCCAACAGTTTATTCCCTTATGTCCGGATTTTGTTATAGAGTTACGTTCAGCTAGCGATCGCCTCACAACGCTTCAAGATAAAATGCAAGAATATATTGAGAATGGAACTCGTTTGGGTTGGTTAATTAATCCGCAGGATCGACAGGTAGAGATTTCTCGTCAAAACAAAGAGGTTCAGGTATTAGAATCTCCTAAAAGTTTATCCGGAGAAGATGTTTTACCGGGTTTTATTCTAAATCTAGATTTTTGAAGTGAGGAAGAGTTTAAATCTCTAATTTTGCTAGTCCTAAATATTGAATCCCTGCGGGTGTCACTTCAAACCGACAAGGTAAGACTTCTACTCCTGTTTTAATCGCTTCTTTCAATAACTCAGTATAAACGGGATCGGCATCTTGACCCGGAGAAAAGCGATCGCAATCTCCTCGATTAATAAAATACAACATCACTGCCCTATTCCCTTGTTTTACAATCGTGGTTAACTCTCGTAAATGTTTCTGTCCTCGTTCAGTCACCGTATCTGGAAATAAAGCCAGTTTCCCTTTCGCCCAGGTTGTATTTTTGACTTCTAAATAAATCTCTTGTTTCTCTCCTTGTAACCAAAAATCAACTCGACTTTTACGATCTTCACCATAAACGACTTCTTTTTTAATTTCGCTATACTTTCCCAACTCTGGAAATAAATGTTGTTCGAGGGCTAACTTGACCACCCGATTCGGTAAAGCTGTATTCACACCCACCCAAGTCGGTTGATTATCAGTTATTTGTATTAACTCCCACGTATAAGCTAACTTGCGTTTAGGATTATTACTGGGAGAGACTTGTACCGGATTTCCAACGATACAAACTCCCGTCATCGGACCTGTATTCGGACAATGGGCGACAACAGTTTCTCCTGATGCGAGTTGAATATCAGCGAAGAAACGCTTGTAACGTTTGATTAAAACACCCGCTTGTAAGGGCGGATATTCATAGAGGAAGTCAGCCATCACGGCAAATCAAGTCAACAACAACTTCCCTATTCTGCCTGATCTGGTGTATCCATACTAAATTCCAACCGGAATCTATTTTCTAATTGTCCATTCCCCGATAAACTAGGGGTTGCCACTCAGCATTTATTACCATTTGTGTCTGGATCGCAAAAAACAACTCGTTCCCTGGTCAGTATTGCGACTGTTGTAGCCGCAGCCACCCTGATCAGTAAAGTATTCGGCTTAGTTCGACAACAGGTGATGGCGGCACTTTTCGGCGTTGGGGCGGCAATTGACGCCTACAATTACGCCTACGTCATTCCTGGTTTTCTGTTAATTTTACTCGGTGGGATTAATGGCCCGTTTCACAGTGCCATTGTCAGTGCATTAGCCAAACGCGATCGCGCTGAAGCCGCACCTTTAATTGAAACCATTACGACCCTTGTCAGTAGCGTACTTGTCCTGATTACGGTGATATTAATTGCTTTTGCAAGTCCACTCATTGATTTAGTCGCCCCTGGACTCAGCCAAACGCCTGAAGGCTTAGAAATTCGAGCGATCGCCATCCAACAGCTACAAATTATGGCACCGATGGCGTTATTTGCGGGGTTAATTGGCATTGGTTTCGGAACCCTGAATGCGGCGGATATGTATTGGCTACCGTCGATCAGTCCATTATTTTCCAGTGTGGCACTGATTGGGAGTTTGGGTGCATTAGCCGTGTATCTGGGTCCGAAAATCACCGATCCCGAATATGCTTTACTCGGTGGAATTGTATTGGCGGGAGGAACCCTGGCGGGGGCGGTATTGCAATGGTTGGTTCAACTTCCGCCGATGTGGCGATCTGAATTAGGGAAATTACGATTTAGATTTAACCTCAAACAACCCGGTGTTCGAGATGTGATGAAGGTGATGCTTCCGGCGACCTTTTCATCCGGAATGCTACAAATTAACGTTTATACAGACTTATTTTTTGCTTCTTATATTCCCCAAGCCGCAGCCGCAATGGCTTATTCTGGGTTATTAGTTCAAACGCCACTCGGGATTATTTCTAATGTGATTTTAGTTCCGTTTTTACCGATATTTTCTCGGTTGCGAGAACCGTCAGACTGGCCAGAACTCAAGAACCGAATTCGACAGGCGTTGATGTTAACAGCATTAACCATGTTACCTTTAAGCGCAATTATGGTCGCGTTAGCGTTACCGATTGTGCGGGTGGTTTATGAACGGTTTGCCTTTGATTTAGCTGCCTCTGAATTTGTGGCATCGGTATTAATGGCTTATGCTGTGGGAATGTTTGTTTATTTGGGGCGAGATGTTCTGGTTCGAGTTTTTTATGGGTTAGGAGATGGACAAACCCCGTTTCGGATTAGTATCATTAATATTGTTTTGAATGGGATCTTAGATTTTGTTTTAGTTAAATCCTTTGGCGCACCAGGTTTAGTGTTAGCAACAGTCGGTGTTAATTTAATTTCGATGGTGATGTTTCTCGGATTATTAGATCGTAAATTAGGAGGACTTCCCTGGCGAGAATGGGGATTTCCGTTACTCGGTTTAACCGTTGGAAGTGTATTTTCAGGGTTGGCTTGTTGGGGAACAGTGTTAGGAACTCAATATCTGCTGGGGAGTGAAGGATTATTAGTTTTATTGATAGAATTATGTTTAGCAACAACAGTCGGATTTGCGGTCTTTGCAACCTTTGCGATGCAGATGAAGTTACCCGAAGTTGATTTATTGATCGCTAAAATTAGACAGAAAATCAGTCGATAAAAGAGGAGTTGAGTTCAAGTGAGCAGTCAGCTTAGTCTCCATAAAATGGAGCAGCTGCTGCATGAATTGGTATTTGAGCTTCAAATGTGTACAAATCTCATTCATTAAAGAACTGAGTTCAAGATTAGAAAATTCTTCAGATTTAAAGGCTTAAACTGGGGTTATAGCCGAGCAAATCTCAGAAGAATCATCAAGAAAGTGGTAGATTTTATGCAGTTTTTCCAAGACTCTTTGTTTTCGCTTCCGTAAGCCAACTAAACTGCAATTTTGATATTCATCCAAGTCTTGAATTTGTTTCCAAGATAATCCTTGAATAATCTTGAGATGTAGCAATTGCTGTTCTGATGAGGACAATTGTTCAAAAGCCTTGCGGATTAAGGTTTGTTGTAATTTTAGTTCCTCCTGTCTAATGAAACTCAGAAAGTAGGGTTCGATATCCTCCAAAACTGAAGAATACTCATGATAATGTTGAGGATCTTCCAAATGAGCAACTTTATGCCAATCCCGACTCAGTTCTCTGATATAATTATAGGCTGTTGCTCGAATCCAAGCATGAGGAATTTTAATTATTTCTCCTTGTTTTATTTTGTTAACTGCACGTACATAAACTTCATTGAGTATGCACATTTCCGAATAAGCTTTCTGTAAGTTAAACTGTATCAGACGCGATCGGATAAAAACAAGAATTGAGCGACCATCAGAACTATTTGGGTTTAACAACTCAAGAAATTCGGTTTCAAAATCCGATTGAGATTGTTGATTATCCCTCTCCTCAAAATTTTGCATTTTAGACCCAGAGGTATCATTATTAGGGGAGATTTCCGACATGATGATTGGCTCCTATTGGATTTGCCATGATATCGTCAGACATAACCTAAACAATAGTGACGCTTCTCTTATCGGTGTGACGATTGATGTTTTAGTCTAGAGGTTGATTAATGATTTCTAACTTTATAGTCACACTCAGGCTCTAGATTTCACTTGTCTTCTGGAGAGAAGAAGGAGTTAACTCTGTCACATAATCAGACAATCACTCACATTCTTTTGATGGTGCTTCTAGATTCCACTTCTCACACTACTGCATCCAAGTATACAGGATTGCAGATATTATACCGTGACGCCCACAAATTTTATTTGTAAGTTGTAAGCTCCCCCAACTCTTTCCAATCACCCCCTTGAGAAATCATTCGTCAACTTGAAATTTGGAGACAGGTTCTTCGTTTGAAATCAAGTACGAATGAGGGAAACTGCATGGAAATTTACCCGTGCAAGTCCAATAAAAACTAATGTAGGGAATCTAACAAACCCATGATGATTCAAAATTCTCCAGAAAATGTTCTGCCTATTCCTAGCCCTCATCTTCAGAAGGTTATGCAGCAGTATTGGAAACTGGCTAATCTACGCACACTTTCGGATCGACAGCAAGAAAAATTGGCTCAGATTTTAGAACTCGCAACTGAGAGTGAAATCTTAGCATTTTGGATTGCTGAAATCGATCATATTATCGGGCATAAACGAGGCGTTTTAGAGACTGAAGATCGCGTATCTTATAATAATCAGCAAGCTTTGTTGAGAGAGTATTTGATGCTGAACTCCCAGCCAGAGCCTGAGAATCTCCCGAATTCTGAAGATCTTTCTTGTTCAGAAGAAAAAAGTACACAGTTTTCTTGCTTATCTCGCCGAAATTCAGGACGTTAAGGCTTTAAGAGAACACAGAATCTAATGCGATCGCGGACTGACGCGGACTGAGTTCCAATCATCAAGAATTGAAGTTGGACGGGTTTTTTGAAGATCTGTCCAATTTATTGAACTAGACAATTAATCGAAGAAGAACAGAAAGGTAAGTTTGCGAAGGGAAGGTCTTTAAAGTTTGATAGTTCTAATTATAATAACTTCAGCAGCTTTGCTTCCTATCCGGTCACAAGAACATAAATTTTTCACTAATCAGTACAAGCATTGAGTTCAAGATTTAATTTCAATCTAGCTCAAGGTTTGGGTTTTATTAACATTCATTGGGAGAGGGTTTATGTCATCTTGTCCACGTAACGAATTTAATCAACCCGTTTGCCATATCACATCTCATCCAGAGCATCCCTATGAAAAATTTTGTGCAACCTGCAAAAAACAATTTATTGAACGAGATTCTTTTCAATTTGGAGAATTCTTTATCATTGTTCTTGTTACCATAGGAATGATATTAATTCTATAGTTTAATGTGAATCAAGCTTGCAACCAACTTCAAAGTTGGGCAAGCTGACAATCTTGAATAATTCTTACTTCTCTATTCCCTGTCTCGTCGGGTAAGCGATCGCAATTTGACGAGCAAAGTCTCCAGGAGCAAAACTAACATTTGGATCGAGGGGTTGACGTTCTTGTTGATTGGCTTGACGGTAGACAAAACGACACAAAACATCGGTAAGGTTGGTTTCCTTATCCATGATCCAGTCCCCAATACAAGCACCTGTGAGAATGGCACCTTGAAAGTTAGTCTGAAGAACTTGAGTCTGGGACAAATTGACTCCCCAAAGGTTTGCGCCTCTCAAGTCCGCTGCTTCGAGATTGGCCCTGGCTAGGTTGGCGTACCAAAGATCTACCCCTTTGAGATCCGTTGCGCCTAAATCAGTTTGACTGAAGTTAATATTGTGAAGGTTCGATAGTCGCAAGATAGCTGCTCTGAGATCCGCTCCCTTGAGATCGGGCTTGATTTTGGGGTTCTCGTCTCTCCACTGATTCCAGACCGCAACCCCTTGTTTGAGAATGGCAAGCTGTCTTTTGTCCACCATCTGAAATTAGCTCCCTGAATTAAAAATCTGATTGAATATTACTGAATTTGTCACCCTTAAGAATAATCATTTTAAAACTTTATTTATTATCTGTATAATTGCGAACTGACAGCCTGATTAAACGGAATTTTTCAGAAGGGGTGACGAGAAAATAAACCTATTGACTTCTTAGAGAAAGTTGAGTATTGTGTGTAAGGTAGGGGAAGTATTGCACCTGTAATATCAGTTGAGATGAGGTTACAAAACAACCCGTCTTACTTGACATTTATTAAGAAGCGGCAATACATTCAAGGTTGATTCAAGGTTGGCTTGAAATTAAGGGTTAATTCGAGTTCTCGGTTCAGCAAAACAGTTTCCCAAACAAGTAACCTCCTTGAAGCTGACAGTGATTGAGTGACCCGTTCCTCTGAGTCATTAACAGTTTATACTGAAATCAAAATTTCTTGAAAAATAGGTTTGCTCTCTTGTGAAAAATAGGCAATCATACTTACTATTTTATAGAAATCTTCAGTTGAGATTTTAAGCTTTATTTTTAATCATTTGTTTTTAATCTAGAGAACGATCGCAGATCGCGAGATCGGCTGATAGCGATCAAATCTATTGACCTGTTGGTGTGGAGAGAATCTAAAAACAGTCACGGAATTTGTTCTTCAAATTGAGGGAAAAAATGAGAAAAGTTCTAACCCAAGATGCTTGGTTTTCCAACGTCCGAAAAGATATCCTTGCCGGATCAGTTGTAGCCCTAGCCCTGATTCCAGAAGCGATCGCCTTTTCGATTATTGCCGGAGTTGACCCGAAAGTCGGTCTTTATGCCTCTTTTTGTATTGCAATTATCACGGCATTTTTGGGTGGACGTCCGGGAATGATTTCAGCCGCAACCGGGGCCATGGCATTGTTGATGACCACCTTAGTCCGGGATTATGGCTTAAACTACTTATTCGCCACAACAATTTTGACAGGATTTCTGCAAATTCTGTTTGGCTGGATCAGGCTGGGAAATCAGATGCGATTTGTACCCAGGGCAGTCATGATTGGCTTTGTCAACGCCTTAGCAATCTTGATATTTAATGCCCAACTTCCCCAATTTGAAGGGGCATCTTGGCTGGTTTATGCAATGGTTGCGGCGGGACTCGGAATTATTTACGGACTACCTCGACTCACAAAAGCCGTTCCTTCACCTTTGGTCGCAATTGTCGTCTTGACAGTTGCCGCGATCGCATGGGGTCTAGACGTTCCAACGGTTGGGGATATGGGAACCTTGCCCGATACCTTACCCAGCTTTGCTCTACCGATTGTACCGTTTAATTTTGAAACCCTCGACATTATCTTACCCTATGCCCTAGCGTTGTCTTTAGTTGGGTTATTAGAGTCTTTTCTGACTGCAAACGTTATCGATAACCTCACCGATACCTCCAGCGATAAAAACCAAGAAGCAGTGGGTCAAGGCATTGCAAATATTATCACCGGATGTTTTGGCGGTATGGCAGGCTGTGCAATGATTGGTCAGTCCGTGATTAATATTCGTTCCGGTGGACGAACTCGACTCTCTTCTTTGAGTGCAGGTATTTTTCTACTCGCATTTATTCTGGTATTAGGAGATTGGGTAGCGCGTATCCCGATGGCAGCATTGGTGGCTGTGATGATCATGGTTTCGATCAGTACCTTTAGCTGGTATTCTCTCCGCAATCTTCGCCGCGTTCCTAAGAATGAAACGGCCGTTATGATTACCACTGTACTCGTGACAGTATTAACTCATAACTTGGCGATCGGGGTAATTATTGGAGTGGCACTCAGTACGATTTTCTTCAGTCGCAAAATTGCCGCGTTAATCTTTGTAGACTCAATGTTAATCGAGGAAAAACCGGAACGGGTCTACAGTGTAAACGGTCAAATTTTCTTTGTTTCGGTTGAGAACTTCCTCAATTCATTTGACTTCCACGAAGATTTAGAAAAAGTGACCATTGACCTGACTCACGCCCATCTTTGGGATCAATCAGCCGTTGATGCGGTAGATAAAGTGGTGTTGCGTTTCCGCAAACGAGGCATTAAAGTCTCATTAATTGGTTTAAATCAAGCCAGTGCAACTTTACTTGATCGTTTAGCGACTCACGATAAACCCGATGCGTTAGAAGAGTCATCAATGCACTAATTTATTCTCATTATTCAAAACCCCTCTCCGAGGAGAGGGAAGAATTATTAATCTTTTGAGTTGAGATAGTGAGCAAACTGGGTGTTTTTCAGAGTGTCGTAAACTTCATCATAATTTTCAATCGTATCCGAGAGGTCTTTTGATAACAGTTTTTTATGATGACTTTGAGCCTGGATTGGTTCGACTCCCAGAAATTTAAAGATTAAATCCCGGTAATAACTTTGAGATGATGCAGATGTAAATAAATCTTCATAACGGACATGAAGAACTCTTCTGTTGGGAAGTGCTTCTAAAAGTTCCATACGCTTTTGAAGCATGGTATGACTTCTCTTTAAGGTCTCTAAAAGTTCGTGGGAATTTACATAAAACTTTGAAGGCTGATTTTTGGAATTCAGGTCTTGACTGCTAATAATTTTTGTTGTGGACATTTTGAGCAAAGAAATATGCTTTTTCAGCAAGTTTTCTCTGTATAAGTTGATGATCAACATTTCATCATCATCTTTGAAAAAAGACCAAAGATAGCTTTTATCGCCACTTAAATTCATGTAAAAGTCTTTAATGCCAATTGTTTT
This sequence comes from Cyanobacteria bacterium J06592_8, assembly GCA_038530755.1. Classification (GTDB taxonomy): domain Bacteria; phylum Cyanobacteriota; class Cyanobacteriia; order Cyanobacteriales; family Microcoleaceae; genus Capilliphycus. The sequence continues at coordinate 127,604 of JBCBCI010000004.1, forward strand.
GACTTGATTCCAATGCTTAAAATTAAGGGGTTGTCTTTTTTGCAGACGTGCAATTGAATTATAAAATTGAGCCGCTGTAAAAAAGAGTTGATCGGTATAGATATAGTTTAAATAGTCAAGGGTTGATTTTCCACCCAACCCAATTTTACAATGAAGATTATAGAGTAGCGTCCATTTCCCTAATACTTCACCATAGTTTGTAATCTGCGGATGAGTATTTAAAAGATTAACAAGATAGTTACTCCCACTGCGAGATCCGGTGAAAATAAAATGTTTATTCATTATTTATTCCAAAATCTGATTAAGTTAAAACTCAAATTGAAATTCAGAAAAACAAATTTTTAATTAGTGTTTCTATTGTCATTCGTCAAAAATATCTAAGCTAATTCCTCTAAACGAGTATTTAAAAAATTTGATAATTTTAAATGTTCTATCAAGTTTCGAGGCTCGACTTAACAACTAAACACCCTGTAAAGAAATATGTTGTTTGCAGTTTTTATTTTTATGTATTTATAGTTAATCATATAAATCTTGTCAACCCAAGCCAGTTCAATAAAGTTTTTGTAAAAAATAGTATTTTTTTGTAAGGTTTCGGTAAAGTAAACCGTAGAGGATTCAATTAATCCGCTCCGATAGAATCCCCTTTAGAAAAAGTCAAATTTTAAATTCAATCCATCAAGGAGTTCTGAGCTGATATCAATTGGCTTGAAACTGAATGGACTCTCGTTTGAAGGCTTCACAAACCGGATTTTTTTGAGAACTTGAGGTTGTCCCGATCTTGAATCTGAATCTGGAACATAGGATTAAATGACTCCTCTTAGAATCCAAGAAGTGACTCGCGCCATTGACCCAACTCCAGTGCATGAAGTTAATTCCCGAACCGATCGGGTCAGAAACGATTATGGTACGATGGTGACTCAATAGTTTAAAATCCAAAAAGTTAAGGGCGTTTTGGGAGAAAAGCTGAGGGTTAGGTCGTCAATGAAGCTGCGATCACGCGCGACTCAGAAACGATAGCCTTTCCAAGTCAGCTTGAGTTTAACAGGCTTAAACGTTCTATTAATCAAGTGTCTTGGGGTCGAGTGTTATTGGGCTATCTGCGGCGCGCCTAGCGTCCCGGAGGGAATTGCCTATCTCGGAAGAAGGTTTGAGGTCGAATCTGATCGAGACTCAAGTGTTAGCATCTGTAGAAGCAAATGCACAGAATACTCACAGTGATATCCACTCGCATTGAAGGATTGATATTGCTGTTAGTACATTAGCAGAGTAATATCCGGGGTCATATTTGAGAAATTTTGAATTCTCATGCGCTGTAGCAATCATAGAATCTGATGTGAAAGCTGCATAATCTCTCAAGATCTTGTAGTGCAAATATTTAGATTAGAGTACAACTCATTTAAGATTGCTATATGATTGATGCAAACAGTGTTGAGCAGATCTAAAAATACCACAAAATCAAAAAGTGGGTTTAATCAAACAGCTTTGTGTGACACTGAAATCAAATAATAGGTCTAACGATTGATTTAATGTTCTTTCAAAATTAAAACAGGGAAAAATGATGAAATTAGTGGCTCGTTTAAGTTTGGTGTTGGGAATAGTTGGTAGTCATTTGTTCATTAACCCTGGCTTACCCCCTCGTATGGCTAGCTTACCCATCGGAACTCAATCTGCGATCGCACTCACGCCTGACCAAATTTTGCAAAAGTTGGGTGCGGTTCCAGTTTTTACCATTACAGACTCAGAAGGTTCACCGTTAGTGGGAACGGCGGAAAGTCAAGGTCAAACCGCTTCCATTGTTGAAGTTTACATCAGTCGTCAAGATGCACTGGCTTTTATTAATGAGTTAAAGGCTCAAAATCCAGAATTAGGGTCTTCGGTTCAAGTGACGCCTGTTCCTCTGGGAAAAATTTACGAGATTAGTCAGCAAAATCAAGACAACCCAGAACGGTTGATGTTTTCTTTTATTCCCACTCAACAACAGTTGAACTCTGCAAAGGCGGTTTTAGAAGCCAATGGTCAAGATGTGAGTCAGTTTCGAGGTGTTCCTCTATTCTTGGCTAGAGCAGGTGCTGATGATCGGGTGATCACGTTACAACAGGGCGAGCAACAGGCTATTCCCTTCTTCTTTACAAAGGAAGACCTACAAGGAATGTTAGAACAATTTCAGAGTCAACAACCCGATTTGATTTCTTCGGTCAAAATTGAGGTGGTACCCCTAGAAGTATTATTGGAAGCGTTTCGGACCGACAACGATCAGTTCTTAGAATCTGTGATCTTGATTCCGTCCCGCGAAACGGTTGAATATATCCAACAACAACGTCAATCTTCAGGTCAATAGCTCGCGAACAAGGGATAAGGGATAACTTCTCTAGCATGACAGAAAATCCGACGATCTCAGGCTTGCAACTTTGGGAATGGTCACAACAGGCTAAACAAGATGCAATTGCAGTCGATATTTCCCCCACGGAAGTTGATCGGCTGCTAGAAGAATGGGCGGGTTTAGATCGTCTGAGTCTCCGCTTGAGATCGTACAAACAGACACCCAGTGTTAGCTTGCGTCTACCTTGGTCAGAATTGATGCAGTTGTGGAAACGACGTTTACAGGAACGGGTTCCTCTTCAGTATTTGACTGGGGTAGCCAATTGGCGCCATTTTGAGTTGATGGTTTCACCTGCGGTTTTAATTCCTAGACCTGAGACAGAACTGATGATTGATTTGGTGAAAGCATTGCTTCAAGGTCAGTCTCAATCTTTAAACGCTCAGAATACTCTCAAACAGGGACATTGGGTAGACTTGGGAACCGGGAGCGGTGCGATCGCGCTAGGACTAGCATCGGTCTTAACTCAAGCTTCTATTCATGCTGTTGATTGTAGTCGAGATGCAATCGCGATCGCTCAAAAAAATGCTCAAAATCTTGGCTTTGGCGATCGCATTCAGTTCTATCAAGGGTCTTGGTGGGAACCCATAGATTTTTTACGCGGGAAAGTTAGCGCTATGATCGCAAACCCACCCTATATTCCGACGGCGATGTTACCGACTCTACAACCTGAAGTGACTCGACATGAACCCCATTTAGCCTTAGATGGTGGAGTATCAGGGTTAGACTGTATCCAATATTTAGTGAAAACCGCCCCCACCTATCTTCATTCAGGAGGGGTTTGGCTCGTTGAAATGATGGCAGGACAAGCAGAGCAAGTCGTTGAGATGTTGAACACGGAAGGCTGTTACACTCAGATTGAACCGATCGCAGATTTAGCAGGTATTGAACGATTTGTCCTCGCCTACCGACAATAAACAGACTTTACAGTAAACAGTTATCAATTTTTAGTTCATTGATACCAGGGATTGAAATCTCTGTCTGAAACTTGAAGTCCTCTTGAAGAAGACTTCGTTGAAAATCACTATTTTCTGTCTACTGTTCCCTATTGCCTACTGCCTATTCCCGGACTATGACACAAGTTTCGTTAAATACTCTCATTGAGGTTGCGATTTCAGGAAATCAGGTGGTGAGTTTTCCGACTGATACTGTCCCCGCATTAGCCGTTCAACCTCAACAAGCAGAGTTAATTTTTCAACTCAAACAACGCACCCCAGACAAACCCCTGATTCTGATGGGAGGAACAGCCGAATCACTCTGGCCCTATGTACAAGGAACAGTTGAGGAGTTGGAAGTTTGGGGACAAATAGCGCGTCAGTATTGGCCGGGGGCTTTAACATTGGTCTTACCTGCAAGTCAGAATATTCCCAGGGCGATGAACCCCAATGATCCCACAACGATTGGTTTACGAGTTCCGAATGCTGAAATTGCTCGTTCTATTCTCCGGCGAACAGGGCCACTGGCAACGACCAGTGCTAATTTATCGGGTCAACCCCCACTGCTAACAATGGCTGAAATTGATGCTCAGTTTCCCCAGGTCTGTGTCCTTCATCCTTCCGAATTGAATTCAATCTCAGAAATCTCCCGTGTTCCCTCTACAGTCATCAAGTGGAACACACAAGGAACTTGGAATATCTTGCGACAAGGAGCAGTCAGGTTAAAATTTCAGTAACAGTCAACGAGAGAGACTAGGCGCATGGGTTGGAGTGAATTTCTGTATTTAGCCGTCGGGCTAGGCTTGGGTTGGGGAATTAAGGAATTGTTACCCAATCAGACAAAAAAATCGTCGAAATTTAACGTTCAGCCCGAACCGACAACACCCTCTGAACAGTTAGATCGAATTTCAAATCAGTTGCAACAGACTCAGCTTGCTTATCATAAAGCGTTGGAGATGAGTCAGTTCAAAGGGGGGTTTCTGGCTCGGACTTCCCATGAATTGCGATCGCCAATCAATAGTATTATTGGCACACTTCAGTTAATTTTGGCGGATTTGTGTGAAAGTCCCGAAGAAGAAACTGAGTTTGTCCAGCAAGCCTATGGGTCAGCACTAAAGTTAGTTGAACGCCTCGATGAAGTGATCAAAGTTGCCAAAATTGAGCATGGCACGGAAACTTTGAATATTCAACCCCTCTCCCTTATAGATATACTGACTGAAGTTGAGGAGTTGACCCATCTGCAAGCTGCTAACCGGAGTATTCGTCTCAAGTTTCAAAAGCCAGACTCTCAAGTCCGAGTGCTAGCCGATCAATCTCGACTTCGACAAATTCTTGTTAGTTTGGTGGATACTGCGATCGCGCAAATGGAGCAAGGGAGTATTGTTGTATCTTGTGATACGGCTCCAGAATCAGGACAGGCTTATATTTGGGTTGACGATCAACGTCCGGTCAGTGCTTGGAGCGAGTCTTGGGATTTACTGCACTCCACTTTAGACAAATCATCTTCAAAGACCCCTTTAGCCTCTGTCCCTTCAACGGAAGATTATCAACTCTCTCCCGGAATGCGGTTGTTGATCAATCAAACCTTACTCACACTAATGGATGGCTGTTTAGATGTTGTTACTGTTCCGACAGAAGGTGAAGCGTCCAATTTTACTCGCACTCAATGTATTCTACCTTTAGCCTAATTAATGATTTAGATACTGACGGGATCTGCCATTGGGGTTGAGTGTTGCTCGGTGCGAGGTAAACTTTCTAAAGGTTGATTGTATAGAACCATGGTTGTACTTTGATTGTACTCAAAACCAATCCGCTCGTAAAATTTCTGCTGATGAGTAGTCATTAGATAAACCCGTTCAACCCGACACATTAAAGGATGACTCAGGACAGTTTGAACTAGCTTGCGTCCCAATCCACCTCCTTGATAATCTGGATGAATTACAACGTCCCAAATCGTCGCACGGTAAATTCCGTCAGAGGTGGCTCGTGCAAAGCCAATCATCTCTTCTCCATCCCAAACTGTTACTATGGGATTACTGTTCGCAATCGCAATTTCTAAGTCTTCAGCGCATCGTTCTCTTGCCCAAAACGCCGCGAGCTTAAAGAGATTTTGAACCTTTTCAATATTGATTTTGGTGCGATCATCACAGAATTGAACGTGGCGGTAGTCCTTTGCCGTGCTTTTCATAGGATAGATTTTCCTCATAATCGATGGAGTGAAACTAACCAAAACTAGAAGCGATTTACGAGCTTTAGCTGAGTTGGAAATCTATGGTTCTTGAGAACACAAAACTTGAATAGGATGAATTGAACTTGATGCAATCAACAGTTCGTTGATTTTAAAACATCAGCTTAACCTTTCATATTGTTAAATATATAACATTTTTTCAGAATTATCAAGAGATTTTGTAAAATTTTCCGTTATTTTTGTTGTGATTTGATGACATTTTGATTGGGTTTCATCAGAGAACTCACCATCAATTTTTCAACTAAACCAAACCAAATCATTCTGGGAAGTGAACAGCAATCAGGTTGGAATCACGGATTTCTCCTTCCAGAAAAGAAAGAAAGTAGAGACGCAATTAGAGTATTAGAAATAGCAGATTTTTTTTACTTTTCAGGTTAGATTGCACTACCATGCAAGATTCAGGAAACTGAGGAGTCTGTTCAAAATGTTTCTATCTCTCAAACTAAAAAAATCGGGCTATGTGACTAGCCCGTACAAAATTTTACTTGTAAAAAATATAACCTGTGAACAAAACTGAAACTTAGGATGCTTCTGCTGTTACTGCGACAGGTTCAGTTTCAGGAATCGGATAGACGCTAACTTTCTTGCGGCTTTTTCCTTTGCGTTCAAAGGTGACAACTCCATCAACTTTCGCAAACAAGGTATCATCTCGACCAATCCCGACATTGTTACCGGGATGAAATTTGCAACCCCGTTGACGGACTAAAATATTACCCGCACGAACTTCCTGACCGCCATAGCGCTTCACGCCTAGACGTTGGGCGTTAGAGTCGCGACCGTTCCGGGTACTTCCTGTTCCTTTCTTATGAGCCATAATTTCCTTTGCAACAGTGTACTTTTACTATTATGATGCTTGTGGTCGGGGGTATTCTTACTGTTCTTCTGATCCTGCGGTTGCTTCTGCGACAGGTTCAGGTTCGGGTTCTGCTTCTGCGACAGGTTCAGGTTCGGGTTCTGCTTCTGCGACAGGTTCAGGTTCGGGTTCTGCTTCTGCGACAGGTTCAGGTTCGGGTTCAACTTCTACAACAGGTTCCTCTGCAACAACTGTAGTCGCCACTTCCACAGGTTCAGTTTCCATTGGAGCTTCTGCGACTGGGGTTTCCTCTTCGCTTGTTTGCGCTAATATAGAACCATTCAATGCGATCGCATCTATCATAAAACGAGTAATTTCCTGGCGGTGTCCCCGCTTTTTGCGCGTTTTCTTCTTCGGGCGCATTTTGTAAACGATCACCTTCCGTCCCCGAAAGTGACGCATCACGTGACCTTCTACCGTTGCGCCTTCTACCCAGGGTTTACCGATATGAGTATCATCATCATGCTTGACCAATAGAACCTTATCGATCGTTACTTTTTCATCCGGTTCGACATCGAGCAGTTCAATATCGTAGAATCGACCAGGCTCGACTCGTATTTGCTTACCGCCCGTTTCAATAATTGCGTAGCTCATGAGATTATCATTAAATTTGGCCGTACAGGTAGTTGGCTGTACCTCTGTGTTGAAGGTTAAACCCGATCTAGGGCTAAACCATTGCAACCAAAAAGCACGCCAACATTTTCTGATGCCTCAACCTGATCCGAGCAGGGATTGACACACAATCTATTATTATCTCAGCTTTTACTGATGTTGTCAAATATTAGTTTCCTTCACTGGGGACGGGTTCTGTGGAGGGTTCTGATGGTTCATTGAGGGCGATAAAGTCTAGATCGACGGCTTCGAGTCCCGTATCAGACCAAAGCTGCAACATTGAACCGAGTTGAAACCACATCAGAATCGCTGTCGGAATGACAACAACCACTGCGATCGCTGAGGCTAACCAGAAGATTTGCACAAATACCGTTAAACTAAAGGCAACGCAGAATAAAACAAATAAGCTTGTTCCTAAGTATGCTGCAAAAATATTGCCTGTTTTGTAGTTAATTTTGGAGTTAGGATCGGGATCGGCTTTCCACAAATCAATTTGATATTCTAACATATCTTTGAAAATGATTCCAAAGGCGATCGCAAAAAATGTAGTTGCAACAACAAGACTGTAGACAGGAGCAATCACTGAAGATTCAGGGTACATGAGTGCAGGTTTAAAAAAAGTTTACAAAATATTAATCTTTAGTATAGACTCTGGTTACTCGTTCTCGCAATCTGATCTGTTCATGTCCTCTATTACTCCGATTTAACCAGAATTTGACCTTGACTATCAATTTCTAAAGGGGTGTTGGGAAAGTTACTCCGAGTCAAGCGACGAATTAACCCAACACTGCGAAACTTGCTATCACGATAGGGAATTCCTCGACTATTAAGATGAATTGGAATAATTTTACCGCCTTTGAAGTTTCCCACCGGGTCTAAATCTGCCTCTAAAACCAAAGAGTATCCTAATTTTCCCCGTGTAGACAAGGTTCGATAACCCATAAAATTCCCCAAGGAATAAGCAATTAATTTCCCCTTATATAGCTCGAAGGCACGAGGAACATGAGGCCCATGTCCTAAAACTAAATCTGCTCCCGCATCAATTAAAGTGCGAGCAAACAGAACTTTGTTCCCACGATTTTCACCATAGAAATATTCAGTGCGGTTGCGAACATTAAGAGCCGACGTTCCTTCCGCACCCGCATGAACAGAAATCACAATCACGTCCGCGCCTTCAGCTTCAGCCTTTTTCACAATTGCCTTAGACGCTTCCAGGTCTAACATATTATTATGAACGGGGAAATAGCTAAACCCAATGTAGGCAAATTTTACGCCTTTGACTTCATCATAAACAATTTCATCTTTACGCCCGACCGCCTTCATCCCCTTGTTATTAATATTGTCGATAGTGTCATTAAACCCAGCTTCATAAAAATCAAAAGAGTGATTATTCGCCACACTCAAAACATTAAAACCCGCCTCTTTTAAAAGAGCCGTATATTCGGGAGGAGTTCGGAAAGCAAAAACAAGACCTCGACCAATATTTTTAGCACTGCGAGGATAATTAGTTAAGGTACTTTCAAAATTTCCAAACACAATATCAGCACCCGTTAACGCTGATTTCACATCTCGAAATAAAGCATTTCTACTCGCAGGTAGCTTATTAGAAGGATAATTGGTTCCGGGAATAATATCTCCAACAGCTTTGAGTTTAATCCGCAGATCCGGACTAATAGGATTTTGAAGAGTAGTCAGAGCGATCTCCGAAAACTTAGAGAGATTTTCCAGAGTTTGCGCTTCACTCACCAATGGCAAATCAGAAGCCCTTTCACCCGTCGAAAAAGAAAACTGAGGAAGTTGAGGAAAAGCTGGGCGTTCAATATTTTTCAGTCCCGAAGTCACCGCGCCTGGGATAGAGACTAAAGCTTGAGAAGCCCGACGAGACAATCCAGAAATTCGATTTTGCTGAACGGTAAAGAACCAACCCGACAGCGGTGCCATCATCAACCCAATTGAACCCGCCATCAAGAGTTGCTTGACCGGTTGAGGAAGAGGAGGCTTTGGGCTTGGAGAACGTTTAGGCTTCTGTTGAGGCTGGGGCGGTTGCTTCTTAACCTTTGGAGAAACAGGCTTTTTAGCTTTTTTTGTTGGGGGCGCAGATGTAGGTATAGAATGGGATGGAGCCGGAATGGATTTGGCTGGAGACAGGTCAGGTTTTTTCTCCATCGTTGGCACACGTTGGTTTGTCGGTGCCACAGAAGTCTGGAGTGCTATCGTGTGAGTCCAATGCTCCGATTGCTGACTACTTTTTTGACCTTTTACAGCAATTAGAGTAATAGCAGAAGTTTCCAGGCGGAGCATCCCGTTCTGGATCACTCGAATGCAAGCAGATTGATTCGGTAACTGTTCAGACTCTAGGAGGATGTACAGAGTGCGATCACGTCGAGTTGCTTTGGCTTGTACTCCTTTAGAGCGCAACGCCTGATTAATTAAAGTTGCAATTGCACTTGCATCTCCTTGTTGAGCAAGCTTGATTAAGTTTTGCGGACTCACATTTAGTCTCCTCACACCAACAAACACACAGACTTTACCAATAATACGTTTGAGTGGCAACTTATGGGGGAGTTTATGGGAATTGCTCAAAAAGCTAGATTTTTTGGCGGGCGCGTGAAATCTAGAGGTTAAAATGGTCGAAGGCTTATAGAATCAGGGTTTAGACTATCTCGGCTCAGTCAGTTTTTAGGAAAATCAACATATTTTTGGGAGGAAGTCACTGTGGCAATGCAGTACAGTTACGATAACCGGGAAGGAGATTCACCGCGTCGAGTCTTGGTGACTGGAGGAGCGGGTTTTATTGGCTCGAACTTTGTCCATCACTGGTCTAACGCCTACCCTGAAGATCGAGTGGTGGTCTTGGATGCGTTAACTTATGCCGGGAATCGTCAGAATTTAGCCGCTTTAGAGGAGCAAGATAATTTTTACTTTGTTAAAGGTGATATTTGCGATCGCGCTTTAGTTGAAAAATTACTTGACCAAGAAGAAATTAACACAGTGGCTCATTTTGCGGCGGAGTCCCATGTTGATCGTTCAATTCTCGGGCCCGGTGCTTTTATTCAAACTAATGTTGTCGGTTCCTTCACCTTATTGGATGCGTTTCGTCAACATTGGAAAGCTCAGGGATGTCCTGCTAACTACCGTTTTCTTCATGTCTCTACGGATGAGGTATACGGAAGTCTGAGTGCTGATGATCCAGCCTTTTGTGAAACGACGCCCTACGCTCCCAATAGCCCTTATTCAGCCTCAAAAGCAGGAAGCGATCATTTAGCGCGAGCTTACTATCATACTTACGATGTTCCCACGATTATTACCAACTGCTCCAACAATTATGGCCCTTACCATTACCCGGAAAAGTTAATTCCATTGATGTGTATTAATATTTTGCTCGGAAAGCCCTTACCTGTTTATGGAGATGGACAAAATATTCGGGATTGGTTATATGTTCTGGATCATTGTCGGGCTTTAGATACCGTTATTCATCGGGGAAAACCCGGAGAAACCTATAATATTGGCGGGAATAATGAGGTCAAAAATATTGATTTAGTGCGGATGTTGTGCAAAATTATGGATGAACTCGCACCAAATTTACCCGTTAAACCCTCTGAACAACTGATTACTTTTGTTAAAGATCGACCCGGACACGATCGCCGATATGCGATTGATGCCACAAAGATTAAAACTGAGTTAGGTTGGGCACCGCTTGTCACGGTTGAAGAAGGTTTACGCCAAACCGTTGGTTGGTTCTTAACCCATCGCCATTGGTGGGAACCTCTCTTATCAGAAGAGTATCAAAGCTATTACCGTCAGGTTTATGCGTCATAAATAATCTAGGGGCGCAAAGCCTGCGCCCTGAATTCCCATTCAGAATTTATTTGATAATTTAGAAAAAAAACCTCAACCGATTTGGCTGAGGCTTCGATAAAAATCAACTGCAAATTAAGGTTTGATCACAGAGTTTAAACGAGAAATAAATTCTATGAATTCAAGTTCGAGCGAAAAGTTGGTGGTGGCAACTGAGATGGTTTGATTTCCATCTCTATTGTTAATATAAGACGAAAGGCAGGATTAGATCTACGTGGAAACTACTGAACGTGCGAGAATTTTCTCAGCATCAAAAAAATTTGCAGCCTCCGTAAAATTACTGAGAGTGTTGTCCCAACTGATCATCTCATGTTCAGAAAAAAACCCGTAAACCATAGAGGCTAAGGGTTGAGTAAGAGCTATCTATATTTTCGAGATGTTGACAGAGTGATGCTATCTAGATGGTCTCAAAGTTAAATCCATGAACTATCTCTATTATTAAAGGTTGAAATGTTTTTGACAGTGGGAAAAAGTGGGTAATCTCAATCCCTATATTTAGACAAAAAAAATCTCCGCTTGAAGTGACGCGGAGAACTCATAACGCAATCAAGGAATTTCAACCTGTCTTTAATCTAACCTTCCGCATTCGGTTGAGGCTTCACCCAATCGGATGAATTTAGCTTCACTCTTATGGATTATTCCTCACGGAAAAGGAGACTATCGTGAACTACCTACGCAGACGCTTCGCTAATTAACAAAGTTTAAGAACATTCCCCAACCACAATCACTAATCGCTTTGGCTAGATTATGGTTGCGTACCATTCCCTTTACATTAAGATTTTCAGCAATTATCACTTGGTTCTCGTTGACAATTTTGCGAGACAATTTATGCAGAAAATCTTGCCTTGCGTTGCTGACTTTCTCATACGCTCTTGCTACCAATCTACGTGCTTTGTTTCTAGAGCTAGACCCTCGCCGTTCACCGGAACTCGTTCCGGTGCTTGCTGCGAGCGCATTCCGCGCTTTTTGCTTACGAGATAACTTTTGTTGTTTCCGTTTTAAATTATGTTCATGTTTTTTGAAGTGTCGAGGATTGTCGTACTTAGACCCATCACTTGTAATCAAGAAGTGAGTGAGCCCCAAGTCCAGTCCTATAGCTTTTCCCTCATCAGAAATCTGCGGTTCCTTCTCTTCATTCTCAAACAATATTGAAGCATAATACTTATCCGTTTTGGTCTTAGTTATGGTGACTGTTTTGATGTTTCCGTCAAAAGTTCTGTGAATATTGGCTTTAATCTTGCCAATAACAGGAAAATTCAAATAATCATCAATAATTTTGACATTTTGAGGGTATTGAATCGACTGCTTTCCATGACGACTCTTAAACCGAGGGAATTTAGCTCGACCTTCAAAGAAGTTTACATTAGTTTAACTAATTAAAAGCTTGATTTTCGTTCAGGTTTTCAAAAATTGTCCCGGTTACAAAATTTAATACTCTCAAATAACTGCAAATAGTTTGCATTAATTTCACGAGTTGACAGGGGTTTGCAACTCTGGTATGATTTTAAAAATCGAAAGTGTTGTTCTACCTTGTAGGCAGTTTACACACCTCAAACCCTTATTGTTTCGTTGTTCTCCCCCCTTGACAACCTCCAGAAATACTCTCCCCGATGCACGAGTTTTCGTTACAAAGCTTTACAGAAAAGGGGCTCAATTTGACAAAAGCCATAATTTGTGCATAGATTCAACTGACAACGTAAATTCTACACAATTTTTAGATTTCATCTCTTCAATATTTCTATAAATGAATTACTACATTTCCCCGCAGATGATTTTGGTGAAATTGTAGTTTGCGATCGCCGAGCGTGCCATTAAGCGCATTGCCTCAATGATTTGAGAAGAACTTGAAGAAATCTTCACTTCAGGAGTGACAAGCTGGCTAGAGGTTCGCTGTCTTAACCTCAACCGAACCAACTCTTAAAGATGACCGTTTTCCTTGATATGAGTGGCAATTTTAGAGATAGCTTTGCGAATCTCTGGAATCTTACCTGTATTATTATCAATGATAGTAATCACATAATCTTCACCCTCAATATTAACAGCTAAAGTTGTTCCCACAGCGCGAGAATTTTGACCTGTTTTTTCTCCAAGCCATTTTACTCCTAAATCTTCTAACGCCTGATAACCAATTTCGCGATCATACTGACGTTTCAAGGCTTCAATTAAAGCATCCGCACCCGGATATTCCTGGTTATAGGTTTTAATCATCATTTCTGTGAGTTCGCTGCTGTTCAAACGATTTCGACCCTTCCCAGGACGTTTAGGCATGATCCGGTTCCCCATCAGTTTAAACTTAACTTTTGTAATTTTGTAGCCTTGTTGTTCTAGAGTTTTATTAATATAATCTTGACCCAAATAATCGATTAATTGATTAGTGGCAATATTACTACTATGATCGATCATTTCTCCCATTAACTTATTAAGAGAATAGGTTGTTCTGGCTCGAATGGAGGAGGCATCTTCGGTAAAGTTTCCGCCATCGACATAAACTTCTTCTTCGAGAGTCCGATTTTCTTGATGAACTTTTTCGAGCAATGCGACTGCAATCGGAACTTTAATTAAACTTGCCGGACTAGAAGGCGGCTGTTCTCCTCGCAGATGAACACAATCTCGGTTGAGATTACAGACACTAATCATCGCTGATCTGGAGAGTCGGCTGTCCGTGCGAATATCTTCGAGGAATGAGGCTTGAGCCAGTTGAATATCTTGAATTAAATAAGTTAGGCTAGTCTCATAGTCTTTCAGTTTTTGAGAAGCTTGAGCGGCAATTAATGAATTTTCAGGGATTTCGTTGAGGTTGCTAATCGCTTGCTGCCAAAGGGATTTTATTTCCTTTTTCTGAGCTAGAGTATCTGGAGAAATCGGATTATTTTTTGTGGCTTCTTCGCCTAAACGAAGGGCTTGATCCCAGTTATCATTTGCCCGTTGTTCGATTAAGATTTGAACCTCGACATCTCTCAACTTTTGAAACAATTCATCATCAGGATTGAGTTCAGGGTTCTCTGATAATAAAGACTCCCAAAAGCCCGGTTCAGGAGACTCTTGAATCGGTGTTTCTAATTCCTCAATAATTTGTTCGCGCAGTTCAATGAGTTCATCTAAAGAACGCGCCCCATAAACTTCATTGGGTGAACCGAACATCGGTAACATTTGAGTGAGTCCCACGCCCACTGCGATCGCACAGCTACTCGTCACAGTTGTGGCCCAACGTAACAGTCGAGACATTTAGTTCTCCTCACACAATCCTTACACAACAGACCTATTAAACATCAGATAAGAGGCAATTGTAAACGCTGCTGGGTAACATTGGTTTTTATGCCTAATCGAAGCCGGGAATTGTAAGCTACTATGAATTAGAGAGAGTTAGGGAAGGCAGTTGCGGACTCATTCAAAAATTTGATTTGAGTCTGAGGAAAGTCCGGACTCCCGAAAGACTAAGCCTGCTGGATAATGCCCAGTGCGAGCGATCGTGAGGATAGTGCCACAGAAAAATACCGCCTTTTCAGTCATTCGTGAACATCAAGATTTCATCAACTGGAACGGTAAGGGTGCAAAGGTGCGGTAAGAGCGCACCAGCAACGTCGAGAGGCGTTGGCTCGGTAAACCCCAGGTGGGAGCAAGGTCGGAGGAACTATGGTTGGTCTTTTCCCAGTTCCGTTTGAGGAGGTACCGCTTGAGGTGTTTGGTGACAGACATCCCAGATAGATAACTGCCCTCTTGACGAACAGTTAGGAGAACAGAATCCGGCTTATGTCTGACTCTCTCTTTTTCGGAGGCTCCGAAATAATCATACCAAGAGTGAGAACACGATGAAAATCGGCTATCCAAACCGCCAACGCCAGTTACAGAAGCTGGTTGAACGTTTGGGACTGTCGGAACAACAAGCCATTGAGTGGCAGTTGCTCGATCTAGCCCTAACCCATCCTTCGATCTCGACAGAGTCTAACTATGAACAGTTAGAATTTGTAGGAGATGCGGTGGTGCGACTGGCGGCTTCTGAATTTTTGTGGGAAACTTATCCCGAGGAATCGGTTGGAGAGTTTAGTGCAATTCGCTCGGTGTTGGTGAGCGATCGCTTTTTGGCGGAAATTGCCGAAAGTTATGGTCTAGATCGCTATTTACTGGTCGGTGGAAGTGCAGCCCAAGATCGCATGGGTCAACAGTCTCGTCTGGCTGATTGTTTGGAAGCCATATTAGCAGCATTTTACCTCAGTACGCAAAACTTACGACTGATTCGTCCCTGGCTCGATCCTCACTTCCAAAAGGGTACGATAGAGATTTTACGCGATCCGGCTCGTCAAAACTACAAAGCTGCCTTACAAGAGTGGACGCAAAGCCATTATAAAGTTTTACCGGAATATACTGTTGAAGAAAGTGGGCCAATGGGACATGAGGAACGGTACACCGCCCAGGTATGGTTTCAAGGTCAAGCAGTGGGTCGAGGTCGCGGACGTTCGATCAAAGCCGCAGAACAAGCCGCCGCCCAAGAAGCTTATACTGTATTGGTCATTTCTCCAGAAAAGAAGCATCAAGATTAGCTCAGTTTGCTATTCTAATTACGGATAATTCAACCCATCTTTCAACCGATGACAAATCCGATCAAGATCGCTATTTTTGGGGCGGGTCGTTGGGGAACGCATCTGATCCGCAATTTTAATCAGCATCCTCAAGCGCAAGTAATGGCGATCGCTGATCCGAATTTCGAGCAACTTCAGACCGTGAAGGAACGTTTACAGTTAGGGGATGAAATTCCGGTTGAGACCGATTGGTCAAAGGTGATTAATGACTATGAACTCGATGCCGTTGCGATTGCCACGCCTGCTTCGACTCACTATGCCCTGATTTCTGAGGCTCTAGGGCGAGGGTATCATGTTTTTTCCGAAAAACCTCTCACGCTTAAACTCTCGGAGTCAGAGAGCCTTTGTGCCTTGGCTAAACAGCATAATCGTCAACTGTTCATTGACCATACCTATTTGTTTCATCCGGTTGTTGCAAAGGGTAAAACTGTCATTGCTGAAGGACGCCTCGGAGACTTACGTTATGGCTATGCGGCGCGAACTCACCTCGAACCCGTGCGCCAGGATGTTGATGCGTTATGGGATTTAGCTATTCACGATATTGGGATTTTTAATACTTGGCTAGGAGAAAAGCCGATTCAAGTGCAAGCGACTGGAACCGTTTGGCTACAAAGCGATCACAGTTTTGATCTCAGTAGTCCCAGTTTTCCGGTTTCAAACAATATTCCGGGGTTGTCTGACTTGGTGATGGCAACTTTAACTTATCCGTCAGGGTTTCAAGCTTTTATTCATTTATGTTGGTTAAATCCTGATAAACAAAGACGTTTGGCGGTTGTGGGGAGTCAGGGAACGTTAATTTTTGATGAGTTGTTAAAAGAACGACCTTTAACGTTGCAGCGAGGGTATTTAGAGAAAGTTGGAGAAGGGTGGAAAGGTGCAGGCGTTGAATGTGAAAAGATTGAAGTTGAACCCAGTGAACCTTTGGCTGAAGTTTGCGATCGCTTTTTAAATTGTGTTCGAGAAAATCAAGCTTGTTCGATTTCTTCGGGTGAAGTTGGAACCGAATTAGTTAGAGTTTTATGTGGGTTAAGCGAGTCTCTCCAACAAGGCGGGAAAGCGATTCAACTTTAGTATTAAGGAAAATTTTTATGATTTTTATAGAGATTTTTGATTAAAAAAATTATGAAACCAAATACAAGCACACAAGACAAAGCTCAGATTGATAATTTATCCCGACCCTTAATAGAAAATGTAGCTATTATTGGTGCTGGACTTGGAGGTTTAGCTGTCGCTATAGCCCTCCAGAAACTCGGATATGATGTTCAAGTTTACGAAAAAGCTCAAGATTTTCGCCCGGTTGGTGGTGGTCTGGGGTTATTACCTAATGGTTTAAATTTTCTTGATGCTATTGAACC
>JBCBCI010000005.1:0-135547 GCA_038530755.1 Cyanobacteria bacterium J06592_8
CAGCACTATCAGTGGTAACAGTGCTGTTAGTGACATTGAGATTTTCGCGATTGAAGATGCCTCCTCCGTCACCACTTACTTGTCCTCCTGTAATAGTCAGTCCATCAATATCAACAGTTTTGTCAGGCGTAAAATTACCATCATCAACATTAAACACACGAGATTGACCATCCGCATCAATCGTCAGTTGGTCAGCCCCTAAACCACTGATGGTTAAATCATCAGTAATTGTCAGTTGTCCATTGGCTAGGGTAATAGTCCCTCCGGAAAGGGAGTCCTCAAATTCAATCGTATCTGCCCCAGGGGTGCTATTCGCTTCAGTAATCGCATCGCGTAGAGAAACATCACCAACCCCAATGCCATCATTTTCATCAACCAGGGTATTAACAGTGAAAATTGCCATGTTTTGTTCCTAACTAAATTACACAAAAATCGTTCAATTTCAATCGAGAATAGGCTGGGACTCAGAAATTCTTCGCCCTAACCGTTAACGTTGTTTGCTATTAACAAACAGCCGCGTATTACTCATCCCATCGACGGCGGTGTGAGTTCCTATCCAATTTGTTGAGTCTGCATAACACCATCCCAAACTGTTCACAGGTTCAGTTCGGGCCTTGTTCAAACAACTCAAGCTGGCTGGATAGTCCAAACTTTGAACAGCTTGAACATCTGCATTAGTTGATTGACTGCCAGAACAAACCGTAAACTGATTCGCTCAAAGAATATTTGGACGTTCTCGTTAGAACATATATTCTTTTTTAGGCTTTTCGTTTTTGAGTATACATAAAAAATTAAGAATATTTCAAGTTTTTTCAAAAAATTATATTGGGTCCACATCAGACTTCCTTTTGGTCACATTTTTGTCACATTTTTAGTATTAACTAAACTTAGAATAAGATTAGGTTAAATCTCAGTTAATTACATTGAATTAAAAAGCAACATCATCTCCATAAAAAAAGATTGACAGGGTTAGGGAGAAAGTGTACCATTAGGCAAAGTATACTACTAGAATAGTGTGTCCTGTAAGGTCGCCTCAGTTAAATCAGCCTTGAAAAGATTAGCTTGAGTCAGGTTTGCAGAACTAAGATTGGCTCCGGTTAAGTTGGCGCCTTCTAGAGTTGCACCGATTAATTGAGCATTGCTTAAATCAGCATCTTGTAGATCGGCTTGAGTCAGGTTAGCATAGTTTAATTGAGCTTGAGTTAGGTTTGCACCGACTAATTTAGCGGATTTTAAATTAATCTCTGTTGCGTCGGCTTGAGTTAGGTTTGTAACCACCAAGTTAGCCTCCTCAAAATTTGCAGAGGTTAGTGTTGCGGCTGCTAAATTCGCACTCATAAAATTAGCTGAACTCAAGTTCACTCCGGCTAAATTAACTCCAGCTAAATTCACGCCTCGAAAGTTACGGTTTCCCTGACGATATCGCCGCAATAGTTCTCCGACTTCTGTTAAACCGATTTCTCGTTGGGGTCGTTGTCGCGACGTTAAACAAAAGCTGTCCCCAGACTGAATAACTCGCGCCATTTCATCATACATTAAATAGGCACCTGTTCCTGTTAATCGGACCCAACCTCTAGACCGAGTTAACGCCACGAATAATTGATGACGAAAATTGAGATTTGCTTCATCTTTCGCAATTTGATCGAAACCGACTAAATACACCATATCGGCTTCTTGTCCTTTCGCCCGATGAATACGAGAAATGGTAATTCCGCCCTCACACCAAAATTGATTGGGTTTCTCTTTATTTGCATGAACAATATTACAGTCAACCGCACCGGGAATATAAATATCTAAGCCTTGATTAATTAAAAAGTTAGCGGTGTAGGTTTCCAATGCGATCGCCTCAAAAATATCTCCTAAGATAATTACTAATATTTCTCGACTGGGACGTAGACCATCTACCGTTAAATTGTGATAAAGGTGTTGAGAAAGGGCGGATAATTCATCTTGACGGGAATGATAGGCTTCAAATTCTATGACGGATTTTCCCCAAAGCTGTGAAACGGGATGAGGAGAAAATTCAGCAAAATAAGAAAGGGTCATTTTTTGAATGGAAGAATGAACAGAATTGTCAATATTCACCTGATAACCCATTGTTTCCCAATCTTCAATTCTTGTCATTGTTGTTAAAACTCCGGCTGAACGACAGAGTCCTAAGCCAATTCCATAAGCAGCCGTTAAAATTTGAGGAGGCACCCGATAAGAACGAGATAAAATCTCAGTTTTTTTGATTTCATTTTGATATTCACCTGTTAAGAGATGTCCCCATCCATCCCCAAATAATTCACTCAAAGTTGAACTTTTAAAAGTTTCCAAACTTTGCATCTCATCTTCCGCCCAAATTAAACGACGTTGGGGAATTTTATCTTGTTCGGGTTCAGAAAAATTCACAGGACGTAAGGCTTGATACGCCATCCAATAAAAAGGCTGTTTTCCCTCAAACTTAAATTCATCTTCGACGAGTAAATCTTGACCTTCATCAATTAAAATTGCGTCAAAACATTGGGGGATTTTTGTTCTAGATAATAAATCAAAACAAACTTCAGCTAAAGCTTCGTGAGGCTTCGGAGAACTCGCCCAACGCACACTCCGACTCCAAACGCCCGCCGCTTGACAGATTGTATTATAAAATCCGGGTTGTTGTTGAGAACCCCAAGCATGAAGAACTCGTAATTTTGGATTATTGGGGTCATAGCCAACTTGATGACAACTAAACCGCCGTAACCATCGGTCTAAATGTTGGGTAATGGGTTCATATAAACTACGACTAAAAAACACTAACGCTATATCCCAGTCTGGATATTTGAGGTGAAAATGAGCTGCTTTTTGACAAAGTAATACCGTTTTTCCTGAACCTGCAATCCCTCGAATTCGTTGTAAACCGGGAGGAATTTGTTTTGCAATTCGTTCTTGGTTTAAATCCAGTTTAGAAATATATTCCCGAACTTTGGCTAAAATTTCTCCTCGTCTGTTTTGATTTTCCCGAAAAAAGAACGGGCGACTAGGCGGACGAAATAAAGGTGTACCTGCAAGAATCGCTTGTAATAATTCCCATTGGGTTGAGTTGAGGATTTTTCCAGGTGTGAGAGATGGAGTTTCAGCGATAAACTTGAGAATAGAGTCAGGATTATTCAGATGTTCTTTAAATAAAATGGGTGGTACACTCGGCAACTGATTTAAGCCCCGTTGTTGCCAATCTTGTGATAAAATCTGAGGTAAAGACACAATAGCCCGTCCCCAAACTTGGTGTTTAAGTTGGGGTTCACAATCGCAATAACTCAGCAGTGAAAACAGTTGATGTTCAGCCTGTTGGTAGGGCGTGAGACGAGTGGTATAAAAGTGTTGAAGCTCCCAAACATGACCTGTAATCTTGACAATTTTATCAAGAGTAAGGGACTTCACTTCAATAATAATTAAACCCAGTTGAGCATCTGCAATCAAAATATCTGGTTCTTTGCGAAAAGCCCCCGTCTGAGAAAAAATCGGATAACGCCAATATGCGATACAATGACGATGAGCAAAGGCTTGACAAATTATTTCCCAAACCTGCTGTTCACCCAGTCTACCCTTCTGAGCGAAGGCTTCAGTCGCAATGAACTTTTGAGTCGGTCTAGGGGTCTGCTCTGCCGTCATGGAAACTGAATCCGTATATATTAGATAAAAAACGAGAATCTGGGTGCAAGAAAAGTTAGGATGGAGCTAGCTAAAGGGTACACCCGACTTGTGAACATTTTCAATAGCGTTTCATGGTTGCTTATCGCATTCCCCTAATCCTACTGACCTGCTTGGCTTGTTCGGGTTTTCTCTCCAGTCCGAGTCACAGCGCGACATCAAGATATTCTACAGATAGAGCTAGAATGGCCAGCACTGTAGAGTCGCTTCCTCTATCTACTCAAGCGACAGATGCGCTGATTTTAGCTCAGGAAGATTCAACCTCCGCCCCACAGAAATTGAAGCGGTTTATTGACAAACTTCCGATGGGATTAATTCTACTCACTGTGGGGTCAGTTATCGCGACTGGGGGTGCTGTTTTTATTATGATGAAACTGATTGGTCAGCAGTCGGAACCCGAAGAAGAAGAGCAAATCTCTGAACAACTTTCTCCCAATACGACAGCAGAAAATTCTTCACCCTATCTCACTCAGCCTCAACTCACTCAACCTCAACTCACTCAACCTCAAAATCAACTTCAAAATATAGCCATTCCTCAGAGTTCAGCTTCTCCATTTCAAGCTGAAGATGCAGAAGTTTCGACAGCGACACCGACGGAAAAGAATGGTTCTGTCAATGTTCCTCATCCTCCTCAAGACAGTCAAAAGAGTCAAGAGATTCAAGAAAAATCCTCAATTCCTCCTCAAACTCATTCCGATGAACAATTTTTAATTGCAGACCGAGCGAATGTACCCAAACTTGACCGCGTCGAACAATTAATATTAGGATTACAGAATCAAGACCCCGTTCAACGTAATCGTATCGTTTGGGAATTGGGTCAAAAAGCTGATTCTCGTGCGATTCAACCTTTAGTTGATTTAATCTATAGTTCAGATTCTAAACAACGAGGTTTGATTTTAGCCGCACTCTCAGAAATCGGAACACGGACTCTCAAACCCATGAGTCGAGCATTAACGCTTTCATTACAAGATGAAAATGCAGAAGTTCGGAAAAATGCAATTCGAGATTTAACGCGCATTTATGACTTAGTTTATCAGATGAATCAGTTACTTCAACGGGCGGCGGATGACCCCGATGCAGAAGTGAGAGAAACGGCGAAATGGGCGGCGGATAAGTTAAGTCGAATTCGTCCATTACCAACTATTCACGATGAACACAACCGATAAAATTTAGATAGTTTTATTGAGATAGTTTTATTTAGATAGTTTTCAGACGATTTTCCGAAAAACATGAACTCTAATTCACTAAAATTATTATTTTTATCTACGACTGTTGGGCCATTAGGTTCAGGGATGGGTGGAGGTGTTGAATTAACACTCTTAAATTTCACTCGAATCTTACAAAAACGAGGACATAAAATTACGGTTGTTGCACCGTTCGGGTCCGTGTTAGAGTCTGTTAATCTTGTTAATATTCCGGGAAATCTGCAAACAATGGCTCAGTCTCAAACTCAAGAGACTCCCATCACTTTACCTGCTAATTCAGTCTTAGGGAATATGTGGGATTATGCCCGTCAAGTTCAGGCGGATTATGATTTAATTGTTAATTTTGCCTATGATTGGCTACCGTTGTATTTAACGCCTTTTTTTCAGACAAAAGTGATTCACTGGATTAGTATGGGTTCGCTGACAACGGCAATGGACGAGATTATTCAAAGAATATTAACTCAATTTCCTAAAGCGTTTAGCTTTTATACTCAGGCTCAAGCGGATACTTTTAATTTTTCCCAAGATCACTTTATTACTTTGAAAAGTGGAATTAATCTTGAACAATACGAATATTGTCCAGACCCAGAAAATCAGTTAGCTTGGCTGGGTCGAATTGCACCCGAAAAAGCTTTAGAAGATGCCGTTTTAGCCGCAAAAAAAACAGGAATTCCCTTGAAGATTATGGGGAAAATGCAGGATGAATCTTATTGGCAAAAAATCAATCAAGATTATCCAGATGCACCGATAGAATACTTCGGCTTTCTCTCTACAAACGAGTTACAAAAACACCTCCGAACCTGTCAGGCGTTATTAATGACTCCCCGCTGGGTAGAAGCCTTCGGAAATGTCGCTATTGAAGCTTTAGCCTGTGGCGTTCCAGTCATTGCTTATCGTCGAGGAGGACCCGCCGAAATTGTTCGAGATGGGGAAACAGGCTGGCTTGTTGAACCGGATAGTGTGGAGGGCTTGGTGGAAGCTATTCAAAAGCTTGACAAAATTGACCGTTCGCGCTGTAGACAACAAGCAGAAACTGAATATTCTTTAGAAGTTTGGGGCTCGCGCGTTGAAAACTGGCTTTTTGAAGCCTTATAAGCTTAGAATGGGTATTGTGATCGTCATGGCTTAGTTACCCGAGTCGGGTTGTACGAAACCGCTGTGATGCCTTGTTTACCGGGGAAGTCGAGGCTTGTCGCCCCTGGAAGTCATTGACTCTTCATTAAAATTTCAGGTTTGATATCTCCCCATTTTTTTCCACTCGCTATTTTCTGGTGTAAAATATTTTCCTGCATATCGGGAGAAATAATAACTTGTGCAGGTGATAATTGACCATATAATCGAGCTTGGCGATAATGGTAGGATTGCATGAGAAGTCGATCTAAATTTTGAGCAATTTCTGAGGGATGCTGATCGAGTCTGTCAACAACTAGGACATAATAGGGTGGCGAACTATTGATAGGAATGAGAGTCTTGAAAAAAGTATTTTTGAGTGGTAACTGACTCATCACTTCAGCCACAAAATCTTCATGTAACTTCTCTCCCACTAAATCACTTGTATTTCCTTCTCTACCGATAAACTCAAGACTTGGAGTATTCAAGTAAAACTTTGTCACCCAAACGCGATCGCCGATTTTATACCTGTATAATCCTCCTTTTTGCGAAATAATAACAGAGTATATTTGATTGGGTTCGAGTTGATGCAGTTGATAGATTTGGCGATCGCTACCTTCAAACTCAAAAAATACTTCATCTAGTAATGGTACGCATCCAGAGGCTTGAATTAAAGGTACAGTCATGGGTGCTTCTGTGGCTAGCAATCCTTTACCTTGTACGAGTATATCAGGAAATAAGCCTCGTAAATAGTTGGCGGGTTCCTGTGAGTAAGCATTATCCCAACAGGAAATTAATTTTAGGTGTGGCCAGAGTTGTGTCCAAGATATTTGCGATTGTAGTAGTAACTTATAACGTTGATCTGAGATCCGATGTTTTAATTGATCTGCAAGTTTTTTATGATGGGTTTGAATATAATCAAGATGTATTTTTAAAAAACTCGGACTCCAAATTGATAAAATTTCTAATTCCTCTGTTTCTAGGAGTTTTAAGCAAAGTGCCTTTTTAAACTCTTCAACCGTTTTGAATCGTTTAGGTAAAATAATAAGAAAAGGACTTAACAACAATCTCAACCCCAAATCTAAATATTCGGAATCATTTTCTAATCCTAAAGAATTCTGATTCTCTTCAAATTCAGGAGAAATACAAAAATATATTTTTCCGGTTGTAAATTTAGGCCCATTTGTAATTAGGTCATGCGCCCAAATACAAAACATTTGATTAAAAGATTTCCGCAAAGATTTTGTATAAGGGATTAATTTTGCTTGACTTTTACTTCCTGATGTTTTTTCATAAAATATAATGGGTTCTGGAGTTAATAGTTTATTTTTACCCGGTTCGATCCATTGTTTGATGTCTTCATAATTGACAATCGGAATCTTCTGCCAATCTTCTATAGACTTTATGCCAAGACTTTGACCATATTTACTCTTAATAAGGCGAGTGAATATTTCTTCTTGAACAGCTTTTTGAGTCTGCTCTGGCTGCAACAGTTTTTGTTCAAACCTTTGAGCAGTTGGAGTTAATATTTTGCTTAATAAGTTAATGAGTATTCGCATTTTGATTAGGATAGAGATCTGTAGTTACAGGAATAAATGTTTGATCTTTTATATTAACACCGGGACCCAAACGACAACCCGCCCCAATAAAGACATTATTGCCAATAGTGATTTTTTTAATATACAGCATTAGGTTATCATTTTTGGGTTTAATCACATGAGAATATAATTGAACTCCGTAACCAAAAACAACATTATTACCGATTTCAATTAATCCGCGATCGCTCACTTCTAACTTGGGTGTCCAATAAATATTTTTGCCAATTTTTGCTCCCCAAAGTCGTAGCCAAGTTGAAAAAAATCCAGGGATAAGACGCAAGATTATTTCTAAAATCGGGAAAGCAATATATATGATTTGAATTTGATGGCTACCCCACCAAGATGAATACTTTTTACCGAGTAAATAGCTGACTCCGGGTTCCAGAGGATAGAAAAGATGATGAATTCGATAGACAATTAGAGGAATGCCATAAAGGGTAAAAATCAGACAGAATATATTCGTAAAACTGGGATGAATGCAAATCGAGATCAAAGAACTAATTGCGAGAAAGATTAATACCGTTGGAAACCAAGAGAGTAAAATACTTAACAAAGTCATCGTACATCAAACTAAAAGTTACTGAATGAAAGGAAAAAATAATTTTTGTAGGAGTGTAAGTTTGCTTTTAATTCCGAGACGCATTGGTGGCAAATCGTAAGAAAAATAAGTTCCATGAACTCTATCCCAAATTTTGAGATTAGCACCATAGTTTCCGATGGTTGAATCATTACTATGATGCCAAGCATGATCGCGAGGAAGGATCAAGAAAGGCGACAAAAAACGATCAATAAAACTGTTGGGTTTGGGTTCAATTTCGCTATGTCTCCATAAATCTAAAGCTGACGTTAAACTGACGCCTAAAATATATCCAGTTGGATCGGCAAGTAGATAAATAAACAAGGAATGTACCCACAGATAAAGAATAAAAAAACTTGTCCATAACGTATTTCTAGAAGTTCCAAAAGCATTTCTTTGTGTCATCGTATGATGCACTTGATGTAAGGGCCAAAACCAAGCCGTATGTAACAACCGATGATTCCAATAATAGAGATAATCAATTAAGACAAAACTGAGAAGAAAAGCAAAACTTGAAGTCAGAGTTATAGAATTTTCCCAGTCTGGTAAGAGGATTTTATAACCTTGGTAAACGACGGTAATCTGCAAAACGGGTATCACTAAACCTTGAAATAATAAGCCTGTAATATCTAACAACCAATCTTGCCAACTTGTTGTCCAGATATCCTGACGAGTGCAGGTAAAAATGATTAAAATCCAAAAAGCAATAAAAACAATCATATTTATACCCATAAACTTACATTGACTGTTTTATTTTTTAATTGACTTGGATCTTCTCCTCGCTCAAGTTTATTAATAATAGAATCAACAAAAACATGAATAATATCTGTGGGAGTATGAACAAAATTAGGCGTTCCATATTGTTTGATGACTTCTTGTTGAAGGTTCAAAATTTCCACATCTTGACTGATAATATGTTGAGCCGTCCAATAGATAAAAGGACGAGCCATTTTATTCCAAATTCCATAGTTATAGGTAACGTCAGTATATACTAAAGTTGTATCCTGAGTTTCCGGAATAGATTGACTGGTAATAAATAACCTTCTATTTTTCCCTAAGTTGTACTCAACGCTGGTAATATTAGGCATATAAAAACTGTCTGTATGTTTAATCTCTTTGCTACTGGGATTGAGAAATTTTGCATACCAACCTAAATTGTTCGTTTCTTGAAGATATTCTACAAATACCGATCCATTTTTCCGTTCTACAGTCATCTTGAGTTTTTGTTTCTGAGGAGTGCGAAATATCCCCGGATGCACTGTCACAGTATGAGGAATATTGATAAAATTTTCGACACAATTGGTAATATTATTGTGAAAGCGATTAATGACTCTGACTGTTTCCCAACCCGGTTGACGGTAATGAGGTATCCTAAAAGGATTAAACTGATTATGATCTGAAAGTTTGACATAAATATAGTCGTCTTCTTCCCTCGTTGGATAGGATTTGACTCGACAGTTTAAGGCTTTAAAATTATCTCCTTCTGCGGGTATAGAGATAACTTCCCCATTGCGATCGTACACCCAGCCATGATAAGGACACTGAATTTGACCTGTATTGACTTTACCACGAGATAAACGACTGTTTCTGTGCATACAGCGATCGCGGAGTACAACAGGTTTCCCTTCTTGATCGCGAAAGATTGCTAACCATTCTCCTAATATCGTTCGACTCAAGACTTTTCCCGGCTTAAGTTGTTTACTGAGTGCAACGATGTACCAAAAATCATCAAATTTCATATTTTTTTATTTTTATGTTGTTAGTTAATTTGATTTGACAAGCGAGTCTGACTTGTTTGTTCCCAGGAGCGAAGATTTCTAGTATTTCTAGTTCTTCTGCGTCTGGCGGTGGAATATCCCCTTCTACTTCGACTAAACAAGTCCCACAAATTCCCGTTCGACATCCAAACAAGATCGGAGAGTTTTGAACGGTTAGATGTTGAGAGAGTTGGGTATTTTTTTCTAGTTTTACAGCAGGGTAAGCTGACTGAAAAAAGCTAACGTTACAAGTATTTTTATTCATTTTTATACCCGATTTTTTTATAGTATGTCAAGGTTTGAATTTGCTCCAGAGAGAAATTTTCAGTTGATTTACATAGTCTATATATTTAGTAATAGGTGCATTTATATCAAAGTTATTAAAGATTTTAATGGTTTTTTTTCCATTGAGCTAACGATTTTTTCTGAACATTTAAATACTTAGATATAGAGTTAGAACTCATTAAAGACATTTCTCGATTACTCGCCCATACATAATCAAGAGATTCAAGATAAACTTTGTAAGATTCGATAGCTTCTTGATGGGTTTTATGACTGTTATATAATCCTTCAGACTCCTCTGTAAAACACGCTTGTATCATTTCTTTTGCTTCATGATCGTTCAGGCTAAAAATCGGACTTGTAAGCACTTGATAGATTGCTGAATAAAGTGCAGGATCATACCAAAAAATTCCATTAATAGCGACTGAAAAATTGTAGTGGTCTTGTTGACAGCCTCTGATCCCTAGATTAGCAACTATTTTTTCAAAAGTCGTGGGTTTGGGCAAACATTTTATAATATCTTGAGAGATAATCGTTGAACTATTAAAGTGAAAACTCTCATCCAAAAAATGATAGTAAGAAATTTTAGCTGGAATCGGGACTTTATTTTGATCTGAATAATGTTGAGAGTAACGACTGAGTTGATGCTGAACAATTTTACCATTTAATGTTCTCAATCCACGCACCGTAAAATACTGACAAGCTAAGAAAGTATTGTCAGAAGATAGTAAACCAAAACAATGTAGCTGTACTTTCTTCCACCAACTTTTCAAGCGATTAGTATCCGCAAAAATAATAGTTTCAGAAAAAGGCGATCGCATTGGATAAGAAAAAATTCTGCGTCCGAATAAACAAGCCTCTACTCGTTCACAAACTGTTTTGAAAGCATTAATGTGTACCCTTTCTTGACTCGACTCTAAATCTAAAGTATCGCAAACTAAGCGAAAATCTTCTTGACTATAAAGCCCAGCCGCGCTAGTCTGATTGAAAAAAATAGTCGCAATTTCAGCCGAAATAATCTGAGAATAATAGGCGACCCAATAAAGATGATTTAAAATCACTCTTTGACTGGGAGTGGATTGCAGCCATAAATGAGTTCCATAAAGTAATGAAAACTCTTCTGGATTCCAATACTCATCTTGACAATCTTGATAACAAAAATTAGCCGCAATAGTATCCAAAGACTTTGTACAATCCTGCTGACGGTTTCGCCTAGAATTTACCTCTAATTTTCGATAGGTTTGGTAATGATCGCTTAAGAAATTATTGTTCTTAACTTCCCCAAATAGATTATTCACGATAAAATCCTCAGTATTTTTGTATAAATTTAAGACAGTCTAAGAAACTAAAAAACACATAAAGGCGCAGGATACCCTCTAAATATTCCTCTTTCTTCCAACTCGGACACAAATACACTCCCTTGTTGACTCATTAAAGATCGGAGTATACTCAAGCGAGTATTGCTATGAGTTTCAGTGTCTAACTCTTCTAATACCTTGATTTTTTGCGATCGCGATAAATCCCCCAAAATCATTTCAACTGCTTTGACGACTCTTTGAGGACCGACTCGAATCATCTCTAAAAATGATGTTAAAATTTCTAAAATTGCCCTTTGACTACTCAAGTTGAGAGATTGTTGCTGAAATAAAGTTACCCCAGTCGCATGATGTCGAGACTCATCCTCTAAAAAACTACGAAATACAATACTTAAGTCGGAATTGCAACACTCTTTTGCTAAACTCCGATAGTGACTTAAGCCCCATCCTTCTAAAACGACCTGAAGTACGAATAAAATTATACTTTTATCCTCAGTTTCGATAACATCTCCCAACAACTGTAAAAAAGGATCGTTTGTATCGACAGGAATAGGATCAAGAAAGGGTATAATCTTAGCAAGATGAGAAGTTTCATCCGCACAAAATAGAGAATAAAGCATTCTTTCTTCTGTTGTTTCCGATAACAACACCATTTTTGCCATGTAACCCATTCCAGCTTTTTCGATAAAATATGCTTCTTCTAATATCCCTTGACTGATGAATCTAAGAATGTCTTTTTGTTGTGAAATAGTAGCATTTTTAAAAAGAGTTACATTTTCTAAGTTAAAGTAATCTGCGTTCCAGTAAGTGGTAGGAAAATGAGGTGAACTGTTTACTTGATTTAATCGACAATCTAATATGCGTTTAAGTTGATTGCATTTTGTATGAGAGAGATTGAAACCTGCTATATTTTTTGCATTCATTAACTTCTCTTTCTCCATTTTTACTAGATTTGTTTTGTACAGAATAAGAGAACAAGATTTCAAGGGTTAAATCTGTGAAGTTCTAGTGGGTGATTAATTGTACAGTTGCAACTCACAAGCTAACTTTTTCCCAACTTCCCCAGTTTAAAGCTTGTTGGGCTTCAGTATGTTTGATGTAGTCAATGATAGATTGATCTGCGGATGTCGGAGTTTGCAAATTAAATTTAATAGTTTGGAAAATTTTTGTATCTCCTTTAGCGAAATAATTTCCAACTAACCCAGTCAACCCAAGTACAATTTGATTCAAAATCCACCCAAACAATCCGAAACGTTTTTTAGTAATTAGGATTATTTTTCCTGCTGTTTTTCCGCCTTCAATCACTCGCGAAGTGAACATAATATAAAAATGAAGGAAATCTGGACCTATCGTTACAGTACCTGTACTTCCATACCAGTAACAAATTTGATAAGTAATTTCATTCTGATAAAAAGGGCGAATGAGTTTAACAAAAAAAGAATTATTACCTCCTCTAGTTTTGTTATTAAAAGCGATAGCATTTTGATTTATCTCCTCGGTTTCAAACTCTATTTCTACAGGTAAGTTGTGAACTGTATTAAAATGATGAGCGTCAATCGCATTGATTTTTAAAACATGAGGATGGCAATTTTGAGTAAAGCTTCTCGAAACGATGACCTCGCATTCTTCTGTTTGTAGTTCGGGGACAGAAGGGAGACAATTTGGCGTGCTTTTCCCAGCCCAAACCCAAATCAAACCGTATTTTTCGATTGTAGGATAGACCTGTAAATTCACAGATAAAGACTTATTTAAACAAGGAACCTCTATACATTGACCCTGATGATTAAACTTCCAATTGTGAAAAAAGCAGCGTATTCCATCTCCTTCTACTTTTCCTTCAGCTAAATGCGCTCCCATGTGAGGACAGTAAGCTTCAACGGCGATTACTTGTTTTTCAAAGTTGCGGAAAATTGCTAATTCTTTGCCCAGAAAATTAACGGCTTTGACTTGACCAATGCTTAATTCTTTTGCTGGAATTGCCCAATACCAGCCTTCAATAAAGCAATTAGGATTATTGAAAACTTTTAATTTCTCTTTCATCGGCTTAAGGAACTTAAAAATTTCGGGTTTTTACTTTGATACTTCCACATTCTCTGACCAGCTTTAGTTAAGTTATCTGGAGAGATTTCAGTTAAGCAAACCAATTCATCACCATTAAGATGACCTGAGTTTTTAGAGGCAAAAAATCGAATATGAGGATCGTTTAATCTTTCAGAAGGTATCCCTTTTAAACCTTCCCTCAGTTGATGGGGATGCGGAAAGCGAACTATACCCGTTTTTGGATTATAATTTCCCCCAAATTTATGAGTCGCTAAAAAATCAATTAATTCTTGAACTTTTTGTGGAGTTAAGCTGTCGAATCTGGGATAAAATTTTTGCCAAAATACAGGTAAAAATCGATAGGTTCTATATCCAGAACAGATGAATAACCAATATAATTTTCCTAACACAAACTCTTGACTCAATAAATCAATTGCCTCGATCCAAGCCTTAGAAAGTACCGAACTCGACCAAGCTGAAGGATCTACGATTGTATCTCCTGAATAAACAACTGATATCGTTTCTCCTTTAAATTCTGTATTATAAATTCGCAAGCTTGAAAAACCTAGAAGTTTTTTAGATGTGTTATCTTTGAGAAGAATGATCCAATTTTTGTCTGATAAATCATCTTCAAATACATCTCTTTTTACTCCTTTAAAAAAAGATGATATCAGAAAATACATTTCATTCTTTTGCTGAAATGAGAGTTCTTTTGTGCTAATCAGTTGTGATTTCATAGGTGTAGAGGATCAGAAGCTAGGTTGATACTTTGATCAAGGTTATGATATGATTCTGTACAGGGCAATCAAGATTATTTCCTGATTTACTTTGATTCTAGATGTAGAACTTTATAGAGGTAATAGTTTAGTGACAATTTGTATGAATGCACAAGCGATCAATTTCATTTATGCTGTTGTTAAGAACTAGAGCAAGGTTTAAGATTAACACAATAACTTTTCAGAGTAGACACTTCAGAAACTGTACTACTTTAGTGCGACATTGGTCAGTAGGAAGCTAATATTGCGTCTCGTTGAATAATAACTAGATAATATTCACGGCATCACCGTTGCTATATAATACACACCCTTGCTCTTGACGCAGTCAGTGACCCGCGTAAGCTGAGTCTCTAAAGCAATGGTGAGGTTAGACCTAGTAAACATTTTCTAGATCAATATTTGACAGGTTGGCTAATAATATGCTAGTTGACGGATTAATCAAGGAGGTGGACAATTCCCTCGATTTTTTGATACATCTTAATTTGTCTCGACGACATATAATTTTTCACTTTACAGATGCCAGGAGGGAGATTTGAACTCCCGACACAAGGATTTTCAGTCCTCTGCTCTACCAACTGAGCTATCCCGGCTTTTTTTCAACGCTTTCCTAGTATAAGCGATCATCTTGAAATTGTGCAAGTAGATCGACAAATTTTTTTCAAACGGGGCTTGGAGATCGTTGTGAAAGCTGCGGTGGGTAGACGGTGGAGATAGGGTAATTTAGCCTCCTGGAGTTGTTGACTCTATCTCCGTCAAGCTTCTAAGCAACTGTTCTTCGTCCGTCTAAATTGAATAACGCTCTTCTAACTGTTGAGCTAAATTGAGAATATCCTCCTTTCTGGCGAGGGTTTCGATCCATTCTGAGGGAATATTTTCGAGTCCATAGTAAATCCCTGCTAGTCCCCCGGTGACGGCGGCGGTGGTATCACTATCCTCTCCTAAGTTTACGGCTTTGAGAACGGCTTCAGAAAAAGAAGATGTAGTTAGCAAACACCAGAGTGATGCTTCTAGAGTATGAACAACATAACCCGTAGATTCAACTTTTTTGCTTTCAATGGTCTCAATATTTCCGGGAAAAACTCGTTTGAAATATTTGATTTGGTTGGCAAATTCTCCTTGTTCGTAGAGGGGTTTGATGCGTTCAATTCCCCTGAGATAGGCTTCTTTGAGGGTCATGCCTTCGAGTAGTGCGATCGCAATGCTAATATAAATCCCACAAGCCATTTGCGATCTAGCATGAGCATGAGTCAATTTTGAACAATCGTGAACTTTGGCAATTAAATCGGGAAATTCCTCTTGTTTGTGCAGAAAAACCAGAGGTAAGGTTCGCATCAAAGACCCATTACCATTACTACTACTGCTGGTTTCTCCGGCTTCTATTGGGGTAACACCTCGTCGCAGACGACCAATTGCAGTTTGAGTGGTGACACCAATATCAAATATACCGCCTCGCGCTGTCCAAAACCGTTCCTTGTACCACCGACAGAATGAATTGGCGATCGCATTTATATCATAGCCTTGATGACATAAAACATCAGCGATACACAGCGTTAAAGAACTGTCATCTGACCAAGTTCCAGGCGGTTGATTATGGGTTCCGTAACCCATCATTGTTGTGACGGGATGAAGACGACGTTCTGAGCGCAGATGAAATTCTACCGGAACGCCTAACGCATCTCCAACACAGACTCCAACTAATGCCGATGTGATTTTACCCATGACATTATTTCAACCTATTCTTTACGCTTATTTTACCGCTTGATAATTTCTCTGAACACAAATTAATCAGATTTTCTTAATCAAGAGGCTGAACTCGATCTAACTGGGCTTGTAGTTCATCACCTTCTACAACTTCTTTAGCCAGGAGATGACTCGCAATTTCATCTAATAAATCACGATTCTTCTCTAAAATATCTAAGGCAAGTTGATGAGCATTCTCGACGATTTCTTTGACTTCTCGATCAATGGCTTCGGCGGTTTTCTCACTGATATTTCGACGCATATTTCCCTCCGGACCCAGGAAATTTGCTTTCCCGATTTTCCTGTATGCAAGCGGCCCTAAAACCTGACTCATGCCATAGGTTGTGACCATTAGTTCAGCTAAGTTTGTTGCCTTCTGTAAATCATCAACAGCCCC
Organism: Cyanobacteria bacterium J06592_8; assembly: GCA_038530755.1. GTDB lineage: Bacteria > Cyanobacteriota > Cyanobacteriia > Cyanobacteriales > Microcoleaceae > Capilliphycus. The sequence goes on from JBCBCI010000005.1 coordinate 16,474, forward strand.
ACTTGTAACATCTGGAAAGATGATTTCTTCAGCCGCACGTCCACCCAGTGATGTTGCTATTTGCTCTCTTAATTCAGTTTCACCCATCAAAAATCGTTCTTCAGTCGGAAGCTTTAACATATATCCTAATGCTCCCATTCCACGAGGTACAATCGAAATTTTTGCAACTTTCTTTCCTCCCGAAACTGATGCCCCGACAATCGCATGACCCACTTCGTGATAAGCGACAACTTTTTTCTCTTTTTCATTCAGAACTCGGCTTCTTTTCTCTAAGCCAATCATCACTCGTTCTATGGCTTCTTTAAAGTCTTCTTGAGCAACAGTTTTGCGTTGATTTCTTGCGGCTAATAAAGCGGCTTCATTCACTAAATTAGCTAAATCTGCACCGCCAAAACCAGGAGTTTGAGTGGCAATTTGATGTAAATTGACATCCTGACCTAGCTTGACCTTTTTGGCATAAATTTCTAAAATGGCTTCACGTCCTGCTAAATCTGGACGATCAACTAATACCTGTCGATCAAAGCGCCCCGGACGTAATAAAGCCGCATCTAAAGCTTCTGGACGGTTAGTCGCGGCTAGGACAATTACGGTTTGATCTCCTACCCCAAACCCATCCATTTCGGTTAGTAATTGATTAAGAGTTTGTTCGCGTTCATCACTGCTACCACTCTGCATTCCGCCACTACTTCTTGACTTACCAATGGCATCTAATTCATCAATAAAAATAATACAAGGGGCCTTCTTTTTCGCCTGTTCAAATAAATCTCGAACTCGCGCCGCACCTGTCCCTACAAATAACTCGACAAATTCAGAAGCAGAAATACTAAAAAAGGGAACGCCAGCTTCACCTGCAACTGCCTTTGCCATTAACGTTTTCCCCGTTCCAGGAGGACCGACTAATAGCACCCCTTTCGGAATTCTTGCCCCAATTTCAGTATATCGTTTAGGATTTTTCAGAAAATCAACAATTTCAGCTAATTCTGCTTTTGCTTCTTCAACTCCGGCAACATTAGCGAAAGTAATATTATCCGATGATCCTTTCACATAAACTTTCGCTTTACTTTTACGAATTGACAGCGAATCTGAATTTCCTCGACCTAAAAACTGAAACGCAGCGACTAAAATTAACGGCGGAATAATCCAACTCAAAAGCACATATAACCCCTGATTTTTGGGAGGGGGTGCAGCCTGAAAAACGATATTATTTGCTTCTAAACGTTTGGCTAAATCTGGATCAAAAACTGGAGTTGTTGACAATAACGGCCCTAACTTATCTTGTTCTTCTCCTTTGAGGCGATAGCGAATTTCATTATCCCCAACCTGCACCCCAGCAACCTGCCCATTTTCAACTTGTTGAATAAAAATACTGTAGGGAACACGAGGTATCCGTTGGGGGATTTTCTGTTGACGAGGTAAAAATAAATACGCCGCAAATAATATTCCGGAAATAATTAATAAAATTCTACCAATTTGTTGAGAGTCGGGAAAACGAGATTTCTTTTTCTTTATACTCATTGCAGGTTTGGGAAATTCGGAGAATTAGCAGGGGGCGAGACATTTCTCCACCCCTACCTTTAGATTATAAGCTACCCAACATTTGACAGTTTACAGTTATCAGTGTTGAGTTTTACAACTGTGTACTGTGTACCGTAAATTTAAACAGTCATTGTGGCATCTTTGTGGTCAGATTGAAGTTGATTCAACAGATTTTGTAACTCTGACCCTTCAATCACTTCCACATCCAGAATTTTCTGAGCAATCGTTTCTAGCAAATCTCGGTTACTCTTGAGAATATTCAGAGCCTTATTGTGGGCAGATTCGACAATATCCTTGACTTCGGCATCAATCGCCTTTGCGGTTTCGTCACTAACGTTGCGACGAGGGTTCATCATCCCTTCTCCCAGAAAGCTGTTTTGTTGCCCTTTATCGTAGGCAAGCGGCCCTAATACTTTACTCATGCCGTACATTGTCACCATGCGTTCAGCCAGGTCTGTTGCCCGTTGCAGGTCATTCGCCGCCCCAGTGGTAATACTACCAAAAACAATTTCCTCTGCCGAACGTCCGCCCAATAGTGTGGCAATTTCGGCTTGAATTTCTTCCGCACTCATCAAGAAACGGTCTTCGGTTGGCAGTTGCAAGGTATAACCCAAGGCTGCCATCCCACGCGGAACAATCGAAATTTTGGCAATATTCTCAGCTTTAGCAACAGCTGCCCCGACTAAGGCATGACCGACTTCGTGGTAAGCAACAATTTTCTTTTCTTTTTCGTTGAGAACTCGGCTTTTCTTCTCTAACCCCGCCACAACCCGTTCAATGGCTTCGGAGAAGTCTTCCTGGGCAACTTTTTCCTCACGGCGACGGGCGGCTAACAAGGCTGCTTCGTTGACTAAGTTTGATAAATCTGCGCCCGAAAATCCAGGAGTGCGAGTTGCAATTGCCTTCAGGTCAACATCATCACCTAGTTTAACTCTTTGGGCGTAAATTTCGAGAATTTGCAAGCGTCCACTCAAGTCAGGACGGTCCACCAAAACTTGACGGTCAAAGCGTCCGGGGCGTAATAAAGCTGGGTCAAGCACTTCTGGGCGGTTCGTCGCCGCTAATACAATGACAGTTGCTTCTCCGGCTGCAAACCCATCCATCTCGGTTAACAGTTGGTTGAGGGTTTGTTCGCGTTCATCGTTACCGCCATACATACCGCCCGCATTCCGAGAACGACCGATGGCATCTAACTCATCAATGAAGATGATACAAGGGGCTTTCTTCTTTGCCTGTTCAAATAAATCTCGAACTCGCGCCGCACCCGCACCCACAAATAGTTCTACAAATTCTGAACCGGAAATACTGAAGAAAGGAACGCCTGCTTCTCCGGCTACAGCTTTTGCCATCAGGGTTTTCCCGGTTCCTGGAGGCCCGACTAATAATACTCCTTTGGGAATACGCGCCCCAATTTGGGTAAAGCGTTGGGGAGATTTTAAGAATTCGACGACTTCTTCAAGTTCGGCTTTGGCTTCTTCAACGCCTGCAACGTTATCAAAAGTGACTCGGGTCGATTCATTTTCGACGTAAACTTTTGCCTTACTTTTGCTAATGGAAAGCGCACCTTGCGGCCCTCCAAAACCGCCACCCCCACCACGACTTTGTAAAAAGCGTCCAACGCCAATCCAAATTCCCACAAAAATTAATGGCGGAACCACCCAACTTAATAGCGTCGTAAACCAGCTATTACGAGGAGGCGGGGCTGCGGCAAATTGTACGCCTTTATCTTCGAGACGTTTGGGAAGTTCGAGGTCAAAAATCGGTGTTGTCGAGAGAATTTGGGCTTTTTCTTCGTCACCTTCGGGTTTAAGTTGATAGCGAATTTGGTCTTGACCAATGTAAGCTTGATTGACCTGTCCGTCTTGAACTTGTTCAATGAATAAACTGTAGGGAACACGGGGAATATTCTCGCCGAATAAACCGGGTAAAAAAGTATTCACCAGTAAGACGATACCTGCTAGCCAGAGGAGAATACTTCCCAAAGGGATATTATTGGGAAACTTCGGTTTGTCATCTTTTACTGCCATAATTGATCTATCCTGCGTTTTATTGTATTGTTAAAAAAGTGTTCAGAGACTAAAGTCTCTGTCTGAAACTGGAAGTCCTTTTCAAAGGACTAAGGTTAAATTACTTCACTGTGTACTGTGTACTGTAAAAACTGGTCACTGTCTTAAATGTTGCCATAAACCGGAACCGTTGCCCCTCGAATATCTTTAGCGGCTTCCGAAGCCAGGAAACAAATCACCTCGCCAATTGATTCAGGCTTAACCCATTGATCTGCATTCTCATCACCCATTGCTTCTCGGTTACTGGGCGTATCAATAACACTGGGAAGAACTGAATTAGCAGTAATATTCATGCCTTTGGTTTCCTCTGCGATAGACTGAGTTAAGGCAACAACGGCAGCTTTTGACGCGCAATAGGCTGAGAGTTGCGCTCCCGGTTGTACCGCCCCTCGTGAACCAATAGTAACAATTCGCCCGTACCCCGTTTGTAACATTTTGGTAAGACTATGTTTACAAACTAAAAACGTTGTATGGAGGTTGAGATCAAAGTCTTTTTTCCAGTTTTCATAACTGTATTCATGAACTTTTCCCATCGCAAAGCCCCCGACTAAATGAATTAAAATATCGACTCTTCCCATATCTTCTAGGAGTTGTTTAACCGCAGATTCTTCGGTAAGATCAACAGAAACAAATCGCAGAGTTTCAAATTCAGTTGCTGAGAGAATACCTTTTAATCGTTCGACTTCAGCTTCACTTCGATAGGGAATTGTCACTTTTGCACCCTGGCGAACCACAAGAGGAGTGACACCCATGCCTAAACCTCCAGTGCCGCCAGTCAGTAAGACTTGTTTACCTTTCATGGATTGATTTGATTGGCTTCATTTATTTAAGGTAACGTGATATTTGACCGAAATCGGGTGAGGGTTTTGCGACATTGCGATCGCTTTTTCCAGCTTGACAAAACGTTAAAATTGTGGCAATGGACGCTAAAAATACGCTTAAAATAAAGAAAAGCAATATTGAGATTGATCTGATGGTGACACAAACTCAAAAACAAACGTACACTCCCGAAGAATACCTAGAACTAGAAGAACAGGCGGAGTTTAGAAATGAATACCAAGATGGAGAAATTTTACTGATGGCGGGCGGAACTGTTAACCATAATCGAATTGTCCGAAATTTAATTCGGATTTTAGACATTGAATTTCAAGATCGAGTCTTAGAAGTATTTTCTACTGATTTGAGGCTGTGGATTCCTACAACTCGAACCACCTTCCTGATATTATGATAATTGAGGGAGAACCAATCTATCAAGACAATCGCCAAGATATTGTCACCAATCCGCTATTAATTGTAGAAGTCTTGTCGAAATCAACTCAAGATTATGACAGAGGAGATAAGTTTCGGGCTTATCGTTCGATTCCCAGTTTTCAAGAATATATTTTAATCGATCAATATAGTTATCATCTCGAACAGTATTCAAAACAGGCAGAAAGTCAGTGGTTATTTAAAGAGTATGAAGGTGAAGATGCTATATTAATTTTAGAATCAGTCGAATGTCAAATAGCTTTCAGCGATATTTATCAACGAGTTAACTTTGAAGCTGAATCTGAGTAATATTTAGTCTAAATTTGATTAAAAAGTTGTATTGTCAAAATAGAGGTTGAAAACCATGACTCAAACTCAAACCCAAAACTATACTCCAGAAGAATACCTAGAACTCGAAGAACAGGCGGAGTTCAGAAACGAATATCGAGATGGAGAAATTTTACCGATGGCGGGCGGAACAACAAATCATAACCAAATTGCTGGGAATTTTTACAGAAGATTTCCCTTGAGGATTCAGGAACAAGATTATCAGGTTTATATTAGTGATGTTAGATTGTGGATTCCTGCCACTCGAACCTACACCTATCCTGATCTTATGATAATTGAGGGAGAACCAATCTATCAAGACAATCGCCAAGATATTGTCACCAATCCGCTATTAATTGTAGAAGTCTTGTCGAAATCAACTCAAGATTATGACAGAGGAGATAAGTTTCGGGCTTATCGTTCGATTCCCAGTTTTCAAGAATATATTTTAATCGATCAATATAGTTATCATCTCGAACAGTATTCAAAACAGGCAGAAAGTCAGTGGTTATTTAAAGAGTATGAAGGTGAAGATGCTATATTAATTTTAGAATCAGTCGAATGTCAAATAGCTTTCAGTGATATTTATCAACGAGTTAACTTTGAAACTGAATCTGAGTAAAGATGATGAATAGCAATTGGGATAAGCTTCATATACTAGCAGAGTATCAGAATAATTCACAATATTAGAACGCGGGTTTCGACTCCGAGCAACCCGCATCCATTCAACCCGCAGATCAACATTCACTGCAATAGCTTTGAGCTAAAATCTTCGCTAACTAATACTTACCAAGCAAACCATTTAAAGCCTGTGAATATATAGTAGACTCCCGTTATCATCAAAGCTAAACTTCCAAAGCGAATAATCCCCTCAGAATGTTGTAATAACTGTCTACTTTGCTTGGTGAGTCCAGTAAACAAACTTGCAAGGAAAATCAACAACGTATATCCAAGCGCATAACTTACCATTGTCAGTGTTCCTAATATCTGAGACCCAGTCGCCGCCGCAGAAGCTAGAACGGCAAAAAGTACAGGACTCGCGCAGGGAGAACTCACTAAAGCAAAGGTTAATCCTACCCCAAAAGAGCCAGTTCCCGGTAAATTCACGTTCGTTTGCGGTAAAGGAATATTAATCAGCCCAATTAACCACAAACCCATGACAGCCATAATCAGCCCGACTACAACATTAATATAGCCTCGGTACTCGACCATGATTGCCCCGGCAAAGGAGGACACTAAGCCAAATAAACTCAATATTGTGACTGCACCTAATACAAACAAACCCGCTTTTACAAAAGCATCCCGTCGAGATTTAATATCGAGGGTGCCAATGTAGCTGAGGTTGACGGGCAACATCGCTAAAATACAGGGGGATATACTGGCAAGCGTTCCTCCTAGAAATGCAAGAGGCAACAGAACAAAAGGATTAGCAGTATCCTGTTGATCAAACCACTGCTGATATCGGTTTTCAATGATGGAAATTGCTCGCTCGACTGGCTGACTAATGACTGCGCCAAAAACGATCACTACAATCAAACTGAGTAATCCGAGTCCACCATAAATCAGCCATTTCTTCGAGATCTTAAACTGTTTTTGAGCTGCTTTCTCAGTTGAGACCTGAGTTGTTAATTTCATAATATTCTCCCGATATCATCCAGAGATTGAACGTGATTACTGCATGGTGGTTTCAATCGCTTGAGTATAATCATCCATGTTCGTATTGTTTTTATACTGGGCGATGATGTCGCCAGTCGCCGGATCAATAACTGTTACCGTACCTGTTTTACTTTTGTGGGCTTCTAAAAATTTGCTGAGTCCGAGCTGTTCGGCTGTAGTTTTTGCTTCGGCGGTAGTCGATTGATCGCTAACATCTAAAACAACAAAATTGACCTCGCCGTCGTAATCTTGCTTAAGCTGGGTTAAAGTTGGGGCAATATTTTTACAAGCTGAACACCAAGTTGCATACACATCAACGACAACAGGCTTACCCTGTAGTTCTTGCGCTAAAGGCCCGCCAACAGACTTCATTTGAGATGCACAAGGGTTCGCTCCGGCGCAAGGTTTAGCTCCCGCGCAAGGTTTAACTCCAGCGCACGCATTAGCTCCAGCACAGGGCTTAACTCCAGCACAGGGATCAGAGCCGGCACAGGGTTTAACGCCAGCGCAAGGGTCGGCACTAACTTCTGTTGCTGTGTTTTCTGTTGCTGTGTTTGATGAGGTTTTAGCCGCACAGGGATTGCCACAACCCGCGATCACTCCGAAACTCAACAATGAAATAGATGCAATTTTCGCAAGATATTGAACTTTCATGGAATCCTCCTTTGCCACCAGTAATCTAATCGCTTGAATGCCGTCATTTTAGGCTGATTACATTAACAGCTAGAAAAATGAGTAGGAGATGAAAGCAGCCTTGATTCTAGATAAGATTATCTTTATTTTCCAGTGACTGCGATTCTCTAGTCATCGTCTCTGCGGAAAATTCTCACATTTCTCAGCAAATACTCATCTTTAGTGGAGTTTGACGGGCGCATCATTTCTAGCCGGATTGCAATCTATGATGATTATGTAGAAGTTGGCTGAAAAAACTATGACAGAACAAAATTGGTTAGTGATGAATGAGGGACAATGCGTTCAACTCGACAGCATCAAGCCACAGCCGGAGTTAGACCGTCCCTATCGACTGTATCGCTTTCTAACTGATTTAGAAGATATTCTCGAAGAGGTCAAAGACGATCAGCAGCGACTGAAGCTGATTTGTCCACTGGTTCGTCGGCTTCTCAAAAGTTCTGAATGGTTGCAATATAACTTTTCTTTCCCTGATCCGACAACGGGTTGGTCTGTTTTGATGCTCTACAGTGAACCGGATTTTCCGATTACAATTCAAACTGTGGTTTGGACTGCGGGCAGTGTTTCGCCTATTCACAATCATGCGACTTGGGGTGTTGTGGCGATGCTGAGTGGACAAGAAAACAATAAATTCTGGCAACGCGCGCCAACTTCAGAATATCCCGATCAAATTACATCGGTTGGCGAACAACTTTTGAATCCCGGTGATATTTTATGTTTAATGCCGGATGCTATTCATCAAGTCGAGGCAATTGGAGACGAACCGACTATTAGTTTTAATCTCTATGGTGAAACTGACTTTGACCAACGGTTTGAATTTGATTGCGATCGCCACACGGCACAAATTTTTTGACGGTATTATAAATTCTAAATTTTTTATTTTGGAAATATAGAGATCTCTGTTAAACTAAGAGATTTTACGGCTTTCTATCCTGTTTAGCTTCTAAAAGTTCGTGATTTCCTCAGACTTTTATTGACCTATTTATGATACGGGGAACTGCTATACTTTAGCTATATTTTAAAAACTTTGAAGATGTATTAATAAAAATTAAGCTAGAGAGTATCAGTAAATGAAACAGGTGCTGGGCTGGTTAATCAAATTGGATGACTGATTTAGCAAGGCTTTCAGGAGAATTCAGCCCGATATTAGTGGCTCTCAATCCCTCAAGGGACAACTCAAGCTTGTTAGGTAACAAAAAAAGAAACAGTTTGTAATAGTTCTTCACTGTTGCTGATTTCCAATAGCAGACAAGCTTTCTAAACACTTCACCTCAACAAAAATCCTCATCAGTAACTAAAAGTAAAACAATACAATCTCGTAATTTAGTAGTATTAGATCTTGATAAAAAAACAAATAGCGATTTATTCAATTTGAAAATTATGGAACAAGATCACAAACCAACGGTTGTCATCACAGGTGCTTCCTCTGGAGTCGGTTTACACGCCGCAAATGCTTTAGCCAAAAAAGGCTGGTACGTCGTTATGGCTTGTCGGAATTTCGAGAAGACGGAAAAAGCCGCTCAAAGCCTTGAAATCCCCACAGACAGCTATACAATCATGCAGCTTGATTTAGCTTCTCTAGACAGTGTTCGCCAGTTTGTGAATACATTTCGCGAGAGTGGAAAGTCTCTAGATGCTTTGGTGTGTAATGCAGCCGTTTACCTTCCCTTGGAGAAGGAACCCTTACGCAGCAAGGATGGCTATGAACTGAGTGTGGCGACAAACCACCTGGGACATTTCTTGCTCTGTAACTTGATGTTAGAGGATTTGAAACATTCTGGTGCTTCTCAACCTCGACTGATTATTCTGGGAACTGTGACTGCAAATCCCAAAGAACTTGGTGGAAAAATCCCGATTCCTGCACCACCCGATTTAGGAAATATGCAAGGTTTAGAAGCTGGATTTAAAGCACCGATTGCGATGATTGATGGCAAGAAGTTCAAATCAGGAAAAGCCTACAAAGATAGTAAACTCTGTAATGTTTTAACGATGCGGGAGTTGCACCGTCGCTATCACGAATCTACAGGAATTGTATTTAGTTCTCTTTATCCGGGTTGTGTCGCAACAACAGCCCTATTCCGCAATCATTTTCCTCTATTCCGAACCATTTTCCCTTGGTTCCAGAAAAATATTACAGGTGGATTTGTCTCAGAAGAACTCGCAGGCGAACGGGTTGCAATGGTTGTCGCGGACCCTGACTATAATGCCTCTGGAGTTTATTGGAGTTGGGGAAATCGCCAAAAAGAAGGTCGGAAATCTTTTGTTCAAGAGGTTTCTAATGAAGCCAATGATGATAACAAAGCCGAGCGATTATGGGAACTTAGTTATCAGTTAGTTGGGTTAACTTAGTTATCAGTTTTTAGGGCTTGTAGTTGCGCTTCAGCGCACCAAAATTAGAGAATGCTGAAGCACAATTACATTTTTTATGGCTTGTAGTTGCGCTACTCTACTATCAGGCGAAGTGCCTACAGCGCACCAAAATTAGAGAATGCTGAAGCACAATTACATTTTTTAGAGCTTTCAGCTATTTTTTGATCTAACAATTTGATCGAAAAACTCGCAGCATTTGATTTCCCCCTTTCTGATATTCATATAGAACAGGTTCAATTTCAACGTTCCATCCTTGTTGTTCTAAATGGCTAATCACTGGAGTCACAAAAGGTGAAAGTGTCCCACTAATTTCTAAGAGTGGAAAAAGTCGGACTTCTCTGGCGACTCGACATAACTCTAATACAGATTCGATATGAAACTCCTCTGACAAATGCTGAGAATAGCTGAAGAGTAAATGACTGCTTAAAGCCAAGTCAAACTGTTGAGAATCAAAAGGTAATTTGGGTAAGGCGGCGGTTACATAGCGTCCTTGTTGTTTTCCATCCGGAAAATCTGCTAAAAATTGCTGCATTGCTGCCATTCTAACTTCTCCTAAATGTTCGGGAGATTTGATAATTTTCCAAATATAATTCTCCTGATTTTTTTGCAGTTGTTCAATAACGACTGGATAGGTTTCTTGAATGCGTTGATGAATGTCTGAAACTGAAAATTGATAAATTGGATCGCAGGAAATCGTCTGATATCCTCGCCGTTTCATCTCTGCGTTGAAGCTAGCTGGCCCGCCTGCACAGTCTAAAATTGAACATTTTAACTCATCAGAAGTCAAGCCAAACATATCTAGATATTCCTGAAAGCTACGCCCCCAAGGAATAATATTGCTGAGTTGAAATCCCATCGTTTTAGGTTAAGTTTCGATATTGAGTCTTAAAGCTTATTTTAAATCTAACAAACCACTGGTTTTTAGTTTGGGATTAAAACGAATTTCGGTTTTTAAGCCTCGTTCTTCTAGTTGTTGCAGAATCTCGGCTTCGACTCTTCTCGCTACTTGTCTGAGATGTTTTTCTCGATCAATTTCGTCTAAGGTGTTGTATGTTGACTGTTCTGTTTCTGTCATCAAAGGCTTAACATTAATCGGTTGATTCCACTGTTCGCTTTGTTCTCCATTTCCCACAGGAGTTGAACCATTTTCGGCAATCCAGGCTTGTCGGATTTCTTCTAATATTGTCCGACTCGGACGGTTAATGCTTTGGACTTTCAACCCGTAGCAATTTTGAGGTTGACGAACGAGATGTTGTTTCAAACTCACATAAATATCACGGGAATAGCCTACATATTTTAAGGTTTGATCGGCATCAAAAATAGCATAGACTCCGATTTTTCCTTGTAAAGATTCAGGAAGTTGACCTTGTTCGTCAATATAGGAAATCGTATCTAAACTGGCTAAGGTTGGAATTTCAGCTTGAGTGGTCATAGGTCGATCTTTGAGGTTACTTTCGAGAAACAGTAAGTTTCGTGAATTTTGATTTCCGAGATATCTAATTGAGTGACAATGATTGCGTAAAGTCTAATTTAAACTTTTCGATAAATTGCACACAAACGACTGGGTTGAAAGATTTTAGCAGTAAACATAAAATTAGGCGGAACGTTGACAATAATATAATCGTCTGATTCGTGATACGGTTCAAATTCCTTTGGCATTCCTTTCGGTGTTAGCAAGCTATAAGGAACAGGTTGAAACAATAACTCTGTAAATTCTACCGCTTTTCCGTTGACTTGTTGACTGATTTGATTGAGAAAAGTTTCACCCGTTAGTAAGCTAAATAATATGGTTTTTGCTGGCGGATCAAGGATAAAATCTGCATCGAAATTTTCAACAACTCGAATACGCATGATACAAATACCTAAAACTTGACAATCGGGACGAATGATGCAGTAAAAATTAAACCGTTAATCCTAATATTCTTGTCTGCAAAGGTCCCTTAGATTATCTTAAGATGTTTGGGAACAGTTCTGAATCGTTAAACAGTCATAAAAATATGAAGTATTATTAATAGAGGCTGGTCACAAAACACGCAGCTTAGTGGACAATGTTCTAGTATTGCTGTCGAGTGTGAATGATGAGTCCCCCACTGGGTTAGCATTGCTTTATTATTGTTTGCTTTGGCTAGTGCTATGCAGAATCGAGAAGTTTCTTCTTCACAACCCTCACGAAAATCAACAGATTGGTGGACAATCACAGAATACCTTTCTGTTGTCGGTTCAACGATTGGTTCTATTATTGCTGCTGCATGGTACAAGCAAATTTTATTTGCAGCAACTCCGATCAGTGCCGCATTATGGTTAAATTTAATTAATCGACAACGGTTTGAACAGCAAGTTCGACAATATACTGAATCAGCGATCGCGGATGTTCATACGGTGGTTCAATCTGTGCATGAACAGGTACAAAATATACCCGCAGAACCGACAGAACTCGACCCCATTACTGAAGTTTTGACAGAGTTGCAGCGAGTGACTCAAAGTTTGGAACATGATGTGATTCGCCAACAAGATTGGGATACGATGAATGTTCGTATTAAACTCCTCGAAGAAGCATTGTCAGCTCAAAACTTAATTCCCACCGACGATCCCGAACATTCCCCTCTGACTTCAGACTACTCGAGCGCTAACTCGACTGAATCCGATATTCAACCTCCTGAATCTTCTGTAGAAACTCCCAATCCACAGACCAAGCCAGTGGTTAACTTAGATGCTAGAGTCGATCGCATTCATCGTCAAGTGGTCAAGCTAGATCGACAAAATCGAGATATTGTTAAACCTTATTTAATCCGGCTCACAAAAGCGATCAAAAATCTCCAAAATAACCAATTATCAAATCATTAAGTTCTGTGATCAATTAAGTTGTGTGAAAACTACTGTGCCTGTTTGCGCGCTTGTTTGATCATATCGATTAATGTGTGATGAGCATCTTCTGAACTTTCCAAAACGTGACCAAACACGACACGCAAGGGTTTTGATTCCTCCTCAACTGAGGCGGTGAGATTCATTCCTTCTGGGTCAATAGAAATCATTTCGGCTGAAGTTGCATTTGGAGTTTCACCAAATACTTTGGCATAGAGTAAAACTGCATCCGCATGATCGTCATTCATGTGGGCGCAAAATGCGATCGCTAACTTCCGGTGTTAAAGATTCGGCTGACATTATTCAAATTCCTCAATTTAATGAGACTTATTCTATCAAAAATTATACAACAAAGTCTTCCGTTTAGACTTCTAAATTTAACAGCGCTATTCGTCTCTACAGATAATATTAAATTCATGAATCTTTAATACAGAAAATGCTAAAAATATACTTTACAGTATTCTCTGGAGGGTCTGAGATTGAGTTAAACGCGATGTCTCAATTGTTGAAAAATTCGCTAAAATAGAGGGATTGAAACGCCAGTGACGAACTGCTCACCCCCATGCCCTTACCCATTGTTGCGATTATTGGACGCCCAAACGTAGGTAAATCTACGCTGGTGAACCGCCTGAGTGAAAGCCGAGATTCGATTGTTCACGATGAACCCGGAATTACTCGCGATCGCACCTACCGTCACGCCTATTGGCAAGATCGAGAGTTTTCCGTCGTCGATACAGGCGGTTTAATTTTTGATGATGATACAGAATTTTTGCCCCTGATCCGCGAACAGGTGATGGCAGCTTTAGCCGAAGCAACAGTGGCGATTTTTGTTGTAGATGGGCAGATTGGGGTAACAGGGGGAGATGAAGCGATCGCGGGTTGGTTGCGTGAACATTCGGTGCCCGTAATACTCGCAGTTAATAAATGTGAATCTCCCACAGCGGGTTTAATTCAAGCCGCCCAATTTTGGGAACTGGGTTTAGAAAATCCGTTCCCGATTTCTGGAATACATGGTAGCGGGACTGGGGAATTACTTGATGAACTGATTCAACATCTTCCACCCATAGAAGAAATCGAAGAATCAAACGAAATTCGGGTGGCGATTGTGGGCCGCCCTAATGTAGGAAAATCGAGTTTATTGAATGCGTTTTTAGGGGAAAATCGAGCCATTGTGAGTCCGATTTCAGGGACGACTCGTGATGCGATTGATACCGTGGTAGAACGCAACGGTCAAACCTATCGCTTGGTGGATACAGCCGGAATTCGCCGTAAGAAAAATGTAGAATACGGGGCTGAATTTTTTGGGATTAATCGGGCGTTTAAAGCGATTCGACGGGCTGATGTAGTGCTACTTGTGATTGATGCGATCGATCAAGTTACCGATCAAGATCAAAAATTAGCAAATCGGGTCGTAGAAGAAGGTCGCGCTTGTGTGATTGTTGTCAATAAATGGGATACCATCGAGAAAGATACCTACACGATTTTAGGCTTTGAGCGAGATGTCAAGGATCGACTCTATTTTATGGATTGGGCGAAAACTATTTTTGTCAGTGCTGTGACCGGACAACGGGTGGAAAAAATTATTGATTTAGTTGATCAAGCCGTATCCGAACATAAACGCCGAGTCAGTACCGCCGTGATTAATGAAGTGATCGAAGAAGCTGTAAGCTGGCACTCTCCGCCCACAACTCGCCAAGGTAAACAAGGCCGAATTTACTACGGAACTCAAGTCACGAGTCAACCGCCAACGATCATTTTGTTTGTTAACGATCCGAAACGATTTAATGAAAATTACCGTCGGTATATGGAGAGTCAGTTCCGTCAACAATTAGGCTTTTTGGGAACACCGATCCGGTTAATTTGGCGAGGAAAACCTGCCCGCGAAGTCGAACGCAATACAGTGAACCGAGCGACAAAAGTTTAGGGGTATATATTCAAGATGAACGCTAACAATAAATGCTAAAAATAAATGCAACATTGACATTATGGATTTATTGCGATCGCTTCCCATTGGTCTATATTTAGAAGAACCAACCACGTGGTTACACCGACTCGATGCGCGAGTCAAATTAGGGTGGTTGATGAGCTTTTTATTAACCCCATTACTCGCCAGTGAACTGTGGAGATTAGCACTGGTTGGACTGTTAATTCTGATTACTCTGAGTGCGAGAATTCCGTTACGAGTCTGGAAGCGACAAATGGGCTGGCTGCTGGTTTTTTGTGGTTTACTCTTTGTGGTGAGTTGTATTATGCCTGATGGGATTGTCGCTGAACATCAGCCTCGGCTTCCCAGCGATGAAATTGGGTTTGCACTCTCGAACTCCTCAGACCCAACAGACCCGTTACCCCAACCCACCTCCTATCGTTATACCCTAGTTAAACAAGGCCCGCTGAGAATTACTCGCTATTCAGCAAATTTGGGAATTCGGATTAGTACCTTGCTATTTACGTTGGTGTATAGTACAAACTTATATTTGCTGACAACTGCTTCAGCGGAAATCACCGCTGCCATCGAAAATTTGATGAAACCCTTGAAGTGGTTAAACTTACCTGTTACCGAAATTGCCTTAACCTTAACCCTGTCCTTGCGATTCTTCCCTTTGGTTTTAGAAGAAATTCAAAATTTAGCCCGTTCTGTGCGAACCCGTGCGATTAACTGGAAAAAACTGGGATTTCGACGAGCAACTCAAGTGTGGCTGATGGTGGCTGAACGCCTGTTAGAGAACTTGTTACTCCGAGCCGAACAAATCGCCAGTGCAATGACCGTTAGGGGGTTTACTGCACCCAACCAACATCAGGTCAAATGGTATCAACTGCGAATTCGATGGTTTGATGGGTTAGCACTGGTCAGTTTAGTGGTATTCTGGACATTGCGGTTAATTTTGGGAGCCCAAGCTTAAAAGTATAACAAGTGTTAGTATCCTCCTACAAAAACAGATTGAATTGAGGCAAATTTTCCACTTAATTTTAGCTTTTGAAGGCCGTTTTACCTTGATGCGCGATCTCTACCTTTTATAATTGTATGTTCAGTGGTTCGGTCTCAAAGACTTCCTGAGTTTAGTTTTTCGGGTTCTCTCAAAATCGGTAGAGGAAAGGAGCGGGTGCAAAGTCTATGAGGCAAAACTTTACAGGAGTTGTCAAGCCCAATTTTGATAATGTCGATTCAGCGTCCTTTAGACTGGCTTCATAATCCCAGCCAATGAAACTAAAAATAGTCTGAGACAGAAGACCATATTACAGGAAAAAGAGGGATTGCGCTCGAGTATTCTGATTCTGACTTAAAATTAGCGATTGGAATATTCTGATTGTTTGAATTGTTAATCAAAAGTCAAATTAGACCTCTAATCCGGTAACATAGACAACTTTAAACTGTTTTACCTGAATTGCTTATTTGTATTATTTAGACTGAATGACAACTGAAACCTACATGAATCATCCCAACTTCGGCTTACTCTTTAGGGTTTGCCCCGTTGAGGAGAATCAAGAACTGTTCACAACCCTTTATGCCCAACGACTGTTTTTTTTGGTCACTCATGCACAAAGCGGTTTAAAATTTGAACCCGTCAGCCGTTCTGATGCTCGACTGGTTGTAGAAATTCGGCTGCGAATGTTACGTCGAACCGGACAGCTTGACGAACACAAAAAGTTACAAGCCATCCATCAACGCACTTTTCAATAACCCATGACTTCTTCCATCGCTGAACGTATTGCCGAAATTCGCGCCCAAATTCCTGACACTGTACGGTTAGTCGCCGTTACCAAAACGGTATCGGTAGAAGCCATGCGTGCCGCCTACGCCGCCGGAGTGCGGGATTTTGGTGAAAATCGCATTCAAGAAGCGATGGAAAAACAAGAACAATTGCAAGATTTGCCCGATATTACCTGGCATTTAATCGGCCATGTACAGAGTAACAAAGCCATAAAAGCGGTACAACATTTTCAATGGATTCATTCTGTAGACAGTCTCAAGCTTGCGAAACGTTTAGATAAATTGGCGCAAGAGTCTGAGTGTAAACCTCTGGTTTGTCTGCAAGTGAAGATATTACCTGATCCCAATAAATACGGTTGGACTGTTTCTGAACTTTTGGATGATTTAGGGGAACTGAATCAATGCCAGCAGATTTCAATCAAAGGTTTAATGACCATTCCTCCACTCGGATTAAATCATTCTGAAACTTTAAGCGTCTTTGAGCAAACACGAGAGTTAGCCGATCAAATTCACCAACAAGGATGGTCTAACTTAGAAATGAAAGAACTCTCGATGGGAATGTCTGGGGACTATACTCTAGCCGTCCAAGCTGGAGCTACCCTGATTCGACCCGGACAAATTATCTTTGGTGCGAGAACAACGTAAACAAGATAGTATATTTTCGGGTAAACAGACCGAGTTCGAGAAAAACTCACTATATCCATCCTTGCTGACTCGCCTACAATGGGTGTTGAGTCGAGGCAAAGAGTCGTTATGGAGAAAAACCGTGAACTCAATTTTTGGTAAGCTGCAAAATTTGATGGGACTCAATGACTCTGTTGAGTACGACTACGAATACGACGAAATGGAAGGCAATCAATATCAGACTGTCTATCAGCCTTCGCAAGAACTGGCTTCCCCTGCCCCCGCAGAGGAGGAACGTCGCAGTATTCGTCGTCCAACTAGAGAACGAACAGTCGCTGCCGCTAGTCCGGCACCCGGTACGGTATCATCTGAAGCTATAGGGTCAACTATGAACAATGTGATCGGAATGCCAGGAGCATTAAATGGAATTTCTGAGGTTGTGGTTATGGAACCTCGCACCTTTGAAGAAATGCCTGCGGCAATTAGAGCACTCAAAGAAAGAAAATCTGTTGTTCTGAATTTGACCATGATGGACCCAGATCAAGCCCAAAGAGCGGTAGACTTTGTGGCAGGCGGAACCTACGCCCTCGATGGTCATCAAGAACGCATCGGCGAAAGCATCTTTTTATTCACACCCAGTTGCGTTCAAGTCAGAACTCAGGCTGGCGTAATGAACGAAATGCCCGGTCAGGGTCGCACTCGCATTCCTTCTCCAATGTCCTCAATGTGGCAAACCGAGAAAGTCCCTCAACAAGCAGTACAGTAGCTGCACGATAAGTCAGAGATCAGAACTCAGGTAAAATACTGAGAACTGACTCTGGCACTCGATACAGAAAAAATGACAGCATTTAAGTTTGGTTTAATTGGCGGTGGTGTGATGGGAGAGGCGCTCCTCTCTCGTTTGATTGCTCAAGAAATCTATCTCCCTTCAGAAGTGATTGTCAGCGAACCACAACCCCAACGCAGAGAGACGCTTCAGCAACAGTATGGGGTGGAGGTAACAGACGAAAATAGTCAAGCCGCAAAGGTTTCAGAAGTGCTGCTGTTAGCGATTAAACCTCAGATTTTAGATCGGGTGATTTCGGATTTAGTGGCGATTGGTATTAAGGAGACGAACCGACCTGATGCTGAGATGATGATTATTTCGATTTTGGCGGGTGTTCCCTTGAGCAGATTAGAGTCAGCGTTTCTGCATCGTCCCGTAATTCGAGTCATGCCTAATACTCCCGCAACAGTCGGCGCAGGAATGAGTGCTTTCGCCGCAGGTAAGACCGTTGAACCCCATCACAAAGAACGCGCCCAGCAAATTTTAGGGGCGGTTGGGGAAGTCGTGGAAGTTCCCGAATATTTAATGGATGCTGTGACCGGGTTATCGGGTTCGGGACCTGCTTATGTGGCTTTGATGATTGAGGCTCTCAGTGATGGCGGCGTAGCGGCAGGACTCCCAAGAGCGATCGCCTCTAAACTCGCGTTACAGACGGTTTTAGGCACGGCTACGTTATTGCACGAGACCGGAATGCACCCGGCAGAGTTAAAAGATCGCGTTACCAGTCCGGGCGGAACCACAATTGCTGGGGTGGGACAATTAGAAGCTAGAGCCTTTCGTTCAGCCTTAATTGAGGCGGTGAAAGCCGCTTATGAACGTTCTAAAGCATTAGGACAGTGAAGTCAGAAGTCAAAAGTCAGAAGTCAGAAGTTTGAGTGATTGCTGGAGAATGTACTCCTCCTTAACGTTCTGAATTTTCAAAGCCAGGGATTCAAATTCTAGCGAGCTTAAGTTAGATTTTGAATTCAATTTTAAATTAAACTATAAAAACTATTCAATTAAACGATTCGATGGAGACGTAATGACACTGAAGCGATTTATCTTAGGAGTTCTAACATTACTAACGATTGTATTAGTCGGGGGTTCATTAGTAACGAGTATCACACAACCCCAAATTCAAAGCCGCTTAGAACTCTATCAAACTAATCTGATTCTCCATGCCACTGAATGGCTAGCGTCTCCAGATATTCAAGAAGATATTAACACTCTGCAAAATGCAGTCATTGGTGAAAATCCAACTAAAGCTGCCCTCAAACAGTATCAAAATTTTCAGGACTCAGCTCAAGACAATCTCGAAAAACTGCAAGCCTCAGAAACCAATCAAAAATCTATTCAACAGCAAGAAAAATTAATTGATGAGTTGGCTATCCCTATTGGAATTTTGGAGGTTCAACAAGGTAAAACTCAAAAAGCGTTAGAAACTTGGCAAGGGTTAATTGACTCGAATCCCTCGTCTCCAAATGCTCAACAACAGATTAATTTGGCGCAAGTTTTACAAGGATTATGGAACGAGCCGCCTCGAATTTTACCCGATGCTGAAGTAACAATAAAACAGAACTTAGAGGGATGGTTTAGTTATCAAGCTTTGTCTCGATTGTATCAACTCCAAGAACGACAAGAAGACTTACAAACCCTTCAAACTCAAGAACAAGAAATAGCCGAACAAGCCGTATTTAAACTGATCGGGATTAGTGCGATCCCGGGAATCGGATTATTTGCTGGGATGATTCTCCTGATTGTTTTAGGAATTCAGTTTTTCTGGAAAGGAAAAGACTCGATTCTCGCTCAAAATACAGAGGTAGCTTGGTCAATTCCTTGGGACGGAGAAACGATTCTTCAAGTCTTTATTGTCGGATTTTTCTTAGTCGGACAATTAGTGGTTCCTTTGGTTTTTGGTTGGGGTTTCCAATTTTTAAAACTTAATCCAGCAACTTTTAGTGTTCGTAATAAAGCGTTTTACGTTTGGGCAAATTACGGTGTACTTATGGCGGGCGGATTATCGGTTCTATTTTTCTCCTTGAAACCCTTCTTTCCTTTACCCGAAGGTTGGTTTAAATTTGACTGGAAAAAAGGCTGGTTTTTCTGGGGATTAGGGGGTTATGTTGTGGCACTTCCTCTGGTGATTTTAGTTTCTTTAATTAACCAACAATTGTGGGATGGACAAGGCGGTAGTAATCCTCTATTATCAATCGCATTAGAAAATCGAGATCCGATTGCTTTAATTATCTTTTTTATCACGGCTTCTGTGGCTGCACCCATTTTCGAGGAAATTATGTTTCGAGGGTTTTTACTTCCTTCTTTAACTCGGTATATGTCACTCGGAAATGCTATCGTTTTGAGTAGTTTATTCTTTGCGATCGCTCACATGAATATTTCCGAAATTATTCCCTTGATGACATTAGGAATTGTTCTCGGTGTTGTTTATACGCGATCGCGAAATTTACTCTCCTCTATGTTATTACATTGTTTGTGGAATAGTGGGACTCTACTCAGCCTATATATTTTAGGAAGCGGTTCAGCCTAATTCTAATCCCCTAATCCCGATTCCCCCTTCTCTCCAGTAATCCCCGGTTTTTCGAGAGACAAAGGGGAGATACAAACTGTCGTAAAGCTAGGATAATTGTTTAGTATTATTTACGTTTTGTATCATTGTTTTGCCAGTCATTTCGTTACAATAGAAACAGTTGAAACAATCTCCGCTGAATCCTCAAAATATTTGGACAAGTTGTTCACAATTTAAACGATGGAATATTATTTTACTGCGTTCACGATTATCTTCTTTCTCGTCTGCTATGGTTATAGCTTCTTTATCGTTAAATTAGCGAGACAACGAGGCG
Source organism: Cyanobacteria bacterium J06592_8 (assembly GCA_038530755.1). Lineage (GTDB taxonomy): Bacteria > Cyanobacteriota > Cyanobacteriia > Cyanobacteriales > Microcoleaceae > Capilliphycus. The sequence continues at coordinate 37,225 of JBCBCI010000005.1, forward strand.
AAGAATACCTCTTTTTTGGAATGCTAGGCGGTTTATTTGTATTTATGGCATTTTGCGCCGCAGCTATTCCATTTTTACACTGGGTTTATGATTAATTTGGGTGAGATTTAAGCCCTAACAAATTGAATGTGAATGTTAAACCCATACCATTTTCACTTCTTTTCTACAGGAAATCATCATCTCCCATCATTATTGCTTTTACATGGATTTCTGGGAAATGGCGATGATTTTACTTCCGTTATTTCTCAGTTATCCCAAAACTTTAATTGTTTAGCCGTTGATTTACCTGGACATGGAAAAACTCAGGTCAATGGTCAAGATGAATGTTATACTCTTTCTAAGACTGCGGAAGGCTTAATTCATGGGTTAGAGGAGTTGAAAATTCAGCAATGCTTTCTGGTGGGTTATTCAATGGGAGGGCGGCTATCTCTCTATCTAGCCTTATACTATCCTCAATATTTCCACGCTGCTATTCTAGAGTCAGCCTCTCCTGGATTAAAAACCGAATCTGAACGAACGCAACGGTATTTATCCGATTTAAAATTAGCTGAAAATCTAGAACAACAAAACTTACAAGATTTTTTAAAAGATTGGTACAACAAGCCTCTCTTCAAAACCTTTAAACATCATCCCGATTATCATAAAATTATAACACGTCGCCTCAAAAATAATCCCACAGAATTAGCTAAATCTCTGCGAGGAATGGGAACCGGAAATCAACCCTCACTTTGGGAACAACTTTCAACGATTCAAATCCCCCTTTTACTACTGGCTGGAGAGTTAGATGAAAAATTTGTGAAAATCAATCAAGACATAGTCGATTTATGTTCAACGGCGCAACTTGAAATTATCCCAGATTGTGGTCATAATATTCATCTAGAAAGTCCGCAACAGTGGATTAAAGTTGTTCAAGAATTTTGTCTATTCAGCTAAATGTATAGGTTTCAATTTTATCCTTACTCTCACCCATTCAAACAACCGTTAAAAACGAATCATGGAACCTGGGAAAAACGAGAGGGAATAATTCTTCGTCTCACAGACGAACAGGGAAATGTAGGTTCCGGTGAAATTGCGCCTTTAAGTTGGTTTGGTTCAGAGAGTCTAGAACAAGCTTTAGAGTTCTGTCAGCAGCTTCCCGAAACTATAACATCTGAACTCATTACCACAATTCCGGATGAATTTCCCGCTTGTCAGTTTGGTTTTGAATCCGCTTTAGAAGCAATTCCTCTATCTGAAGAAATAACTGTTCAGTCTTCTCTAAAATTCTGTGGACTTTTACCATCAGGAAATGCTGCGTTAGAGGTATTTAAAGTCCTTTGGAATCAAGGCTTAAGAACGTTAAAATGGAAAATAGCCGTTGAGTCAATTTCTCAAGAACTCTCGATTTTCAAACAGCTTACACAACAGATTATAGAGACAGTCAATTCAGAAACAAACCCGTCAGAAATGATAGATTTGCGGCTAGATGCAAATGGGGGATTGAGTTGGGAAGAAGCCAACCAATGGCTATTAGCCTGTGAGAATGTCAAATCAGATTGTCTCAAAATTGAATTCCTAGAACAACCCTTAGCTGTTAATCAGTTTGATAAAATGTTAGCTTTAAATCAATATTATTCAACTGCGATCGCATTGGATGAATCTGTCGCCACTCTTCAAAATATTCAAGACTGTTATCAACAATCTTGGCGAGGAATTTTTGTGATCAAACCCGCAATTTACGGCTCTCCTCGAAAACTACGAACCTTTTGTTTAGAGAATCAAATTGATGCGGTATTTTCATCAGTATTTGAAACATCAGTGGGAAGACAAGCTGCGTTAAGATTGGCGGCTGAACTCTCTCCTCAACTTTTTTATCCTAAACGAGCGGTTGGTTTTGGGATTGAACATTGGTTCGAGGAAGAAACAGATTGAGGTGTATTTTCTGCAAATTTCTGATAAAGTTAGAGATGGAAATATGAGAGTTTAAACCTAGCGTGACTTCTGAAGTTAAAGTCAATTCCTCATCAAATTATGCTAGAAATCCGAGTGATTTGAGAGGAGATGATTGGTTAATTGGATATAGTTGTTCGGAATTTCATCAAATCTATCAATCTCGTGTTCAAAAGCTAGCAGAATTCATTCAGACTCAGGGTGTATCTCCAAGAGTTCTCCTAGCTGAACCCGAACCAACGGCTTTTTTGGCGAGTTTTTTAGCCGCAGTCTGGACTAAATCTCCAGTTTTTTTGGCGAATCCTAATTGGGTGAAAGCAGAAAGAGAACAAGTTTTAAAGCTGACCCAACCCGATATTATTTTTGGGAAAGTAGCAGAATATAATCTCTCCTATATTCATACAAATCATGTTTCTATTCCTAATCGTTCAATTCTAATTCCGACAGGAGGTTCATCGGGAAATCTTCGGTTTGTGATTCATACATGGGAAACGTTAACAGCTTCAGTACAAGGATTTCAAGAATACTTTAATTTAAAACAGATTAATTCATTCTGTACATTACCTTTATATCATGTGAGTGGATTAATGCAGTTTATGCGGTCTTTCACTACAGGAGGAAAGCTGGCAATTTTTCCCTTTAAAGCAGTCGAGAAAGCAGAATTAATTTCGTTTGATCCTTCTGATTTTTTTATTTCTCTCGTTCCGACTCAACTTCAACGCTTGCTCAATTCTACTCAAACAACCCATTGGTTATCAAAGTTTAAAACGGTTTTACTCGGAGGCGCACCTGCTTGGCTTGACCTTTTACAACAGGCGAGACTGCATCAAATTCGATTGGCTCCTACTTACGGAATGACAGAAACAGCAGCTCAAATTGCAACCTTAAAACCCGAGGACTTTTTAGCCGGAAATAATAGTTATGGTCAGGTTTTACCTCATGCTAAAATTAGAATTTGTCGTGAAGATCATCAAGAATTGGGAGTCAATCAATCCGGAATTATCAGGATCGAAGCTAACTCTTTAGCTTTAGGGTATTACAGTTTTACTAATAATAAATTTATTGACAAGGAACCAAGTCAGAGACGAACCCTCAACTCTGATGATGTCGGTTATCTCGATGAACAGGGATATCTCACGATTCTGGGACGCAATAGCTCAAAAATCATTACTGGAGGCGAAAATGTTTACCCAACGGAGGTGGAAGCAGCGATTTATTCAACGGGTTTGGTGATGGATGTGGCGGTAATCGGTTTAGTCGATGCGGATTGGGGACAGGTCGTAACAGCGGTTTATGTTCCGAGTTTCCCTGATATTTTGATCTCTACTTTACAAACTGCATTACAAGATAAAATCAGTAAGTTTAAACAGCCAAAATATTGGGTTGCTGTTGAGAGTTTACCTCGAAATGCTCAAGGAAAACTCAACTTCAAACAGTTAGAAAAGTTAGCTGAAAATATGATCGGGGAAGTCGGGTAAACGATTTTTAAAATCTAGAAATTGAAGTTGTCGATAGAGCATTCCAATTAAGGGTAAATCTACTCCTCTTTCTGTCGCCATTCGCCAGGGATTCCCGATAATGGCTTCGAGTTCTAGAGGACGCTGGCTATTATAATCGAGCTTCATGCTGGTGAGATAGGGTTTCATATTTTCAGTATGATTGAGCATTGTTTGAATGAAGTCTTCAGGAATGATGCAATGACATCCCTTCGCACCTCTGAGAACTTCTCGCATGATTTCTTCGACTAAACTCCGACTTTCTGGAGCATTCATTAGCTCATCGGTTTGTGCATTGAGAACGACAGAGAGTCCATTGTAGGGAATATTCCAAACTAACTTTTTCCATCGCGCTAGCAGTAAATTTTCACTTAATTCTACGGGAATTCCAGCATTATTAAAGTCTTCGGCAATCTGCTGCATTCGCGGTGTAATTCCGCCCGATTCATAGCGATCTTGATATTCTCCCATGCTAATCATACCATAGTCTAGATGACGAATATGACCTTTTCCAACTTTATTAGAACAAATAAAACAGAGTCCGCCAATCACCCGTGTAGAGTTGACAATTTCAGCAATTTGGGGTTCAATTCCTAAGCCATTTTGTAAGATTAAAACGACTCCATCTTCTTTGATAACAGGTGGTAAAAGTTGGGGGAGGAGATGATTTTGAGTGGTCTTTAAAGCAACAATCGCAACGTCACAAGGCGGAATTTGTTGTGGGTCATTATAGGCTTGAACGGGAAACAATCTAAAGTCTCCGGTTGGAGATTCTACGGATAAACCTTGATAACGAACCTGTTCATAATCACTATTTAATAGGAAGTGTACATCTCTTCCAAGCTGTTGGAGTTTTGCGCCGTAAAATCCTCCAATTGCGCCTGTGCCGATAATAGCATAGCTTCGAGTTGACATGGATTTAAACTCATCTAAACTTAGACATTAGAAATTTTTATAGAATAGTTCCTACAACAGTTGATACCAAAAACTGAACCAGCTATCTCTAGTTTTTTTAGGATAACCTGGATCTAGATTATTTTGATTGAGATCATAGCAAATATATTCATCATCTCGGAAGAAATAAGCTTTACCGTTTTTCCAAACCGCAGCCGCATCAATCCGACGAGTAAAATGCCCAGGCCATTGATTCCAGTGACTTTCTGCTATTTTCTTTGGATACCCTGGTTCTGTAATTTCTCGGTACAAATCATAGCAAATATATTCATCTCCTCTAAAGAAATAAGCTTTGCCATGATTCCAAAGTACAACGGTATCAATGCCACTATAAAAGTGATGGGGCCATCCGACCCAAAGTCCGCTATTGAGTTTCTGAGGATAACCCGCTTCTACGCAATCTCGATACAAATCATAGCAGATATATTCATCACCTTTAAAAAAGTAGGCTTTGCCATTAGGCCAGACTAATCCAGCATCAATTCCTTGAGTAAAACTTGCCGGAAAACTTGACCATTTCCCTTGACTAATTTTCTGAGGATAGCCATAATCAAGACACTGCCAATTCAGATCGTAGCTGAGGTATTGATCGTCTTTAAAAAAGTAGGCTTTGCCGTTATTCCACACCACAACAGCATCTAGGTTGGTTAGTATTCCCTCTAGGGTTTCTACATTTAACCAATACAAAATTTCATCGGGAAGTTTCTGTCTGTCGCGGCTACTGGGATGAATACAAACGTGTTTGGTATGAACTTTAGCGACGCACTGATTAGAGTCCGGTAAAACAATTTTGTAGTTGATCTCAAACGTATTTTCTGTAATCTGTTCAGGCATAAAATCAATTGCAAGCCGATCGCCACAAAAGATAGGTTGAAAGAAATCAACACTCGCATGAACAATGGGAATTGCAAAGTTGGGGTTACAGAAAAAGGTTTTCAGATTAACGTTTGCTGCTGCTAAGGAGGCTTCATAAGCTTCGTGACAAATGCTGAAAATATTAGCAAAGTAAACAACTCCGGCAGCATCCGTATCTTGAAAGCGAACAGTTCGGATGTAAGCCATAACCCTTTACAACGAGAAATTCAAGAAGGCAACGAGGGAAATGCTAGCGTATAAGTACATTTAGCATTTAGATTGAATAGAGTTTATTATACCTCACTTTGACTGTTGAATTATAAATTATGAATACTAAATTAATTCCTTTGAAAGTTTGGGTCACTCGTTGATCGGATTTTAAATCGGCAGCTAGCGAGTGACCCGATACTGTAGTGATAGGTTGACAGGATTTTGAGGGTAAATCTCATGCTGACCTAGCACTCAGATCCGGAATTGAATTCAGAGAATTATGACAGATTTCACGATTAAGGCAAACTATCCTTTATTTTTAATCTGCATTACATCAATAATCTTATTCGCCACATCTTCGGAGATTTCTAAAGCATTATAAAGTGCATTTAACAACTGTTCTTCTTCATCTGCGAGATCCCCATCAGACAAAATGATATCAGTGGCGACTGCAAATGCGGTATCTTTTAAATCTGCGGGTAATTTGGCGATCGCCGCCTGCATCAAAGATTCATAACCGCTATTTTTAATCTGTTCCAACAACTGCTGGAGCATCTCACTCTTAGCTTCTTTGGTATAGTGGCTAAATAGCTCCATCCGCGCTAAGGTACTCTTGACGATTTGTGACTCACTATCGGTAATGACACCATCAGCCGCAACTGCGGTTAGGGCGATCGCTGCAAACGCTTGAGCCGGAGTGAGTTCGATGGCACTGCTCATACTTGTAGACATAACTATAAACCTACTTGCTAATATTTTTGACGATAATCGATGTTCTGGGTGGATACTGATTTTTTCCAATAAAGTTAAGAGTTGGGTGTAGTGCTGAAGCACAACGACCAACTTACTGTGTACTCTGTACGGTTTACGGTTTACGGTTTACGGTTTACTGAAAACAGGGCGAGTTCCGCCGTCAGAAAGTCAATAAACTGGCGGGCGCTACGTCCAGAACGGCCATTGTGACGAGTCGCCCACTGGAGGGCGCGAAATTCCAGAGTCTCAGCATCGAGGGAAATCCCCACCAAGGCGGCGAGATGATGAACCATTTTCAGATAAGTTTGCTGATCGGGCGGTTCAAAGGTAAGGGTCAGCCCAAAGCGATCGCTAAAGGAGAGTTTTTCCTGTACCGTATCCCAAGCTTGAACCTCGTCAGCGTCTCTAGGTTGCGGGCGATCAGCAAAATATTCTCGCACTAGATGACGACGATTAGAAGTCGCATAGACTACAACATTTTGAGGGCGAGCGGTAATATTCCCTTCCAGGACTACTTTCAACGCTTTAAAGGTATCATCATCTTCCTCAAAGGAGAGATCGTCCACAAAAATAATAAATTTATGAGGCGTTCCGCGCAATTGTTCAATCACCAGGGGTAAATCTTTGAGATCGGATTTTGCCACTTCGATTAATCGTAAACCCCGTTCACTATATTGATGGAGTAATGCCTTAATTAGAGAGGATTTTCCCGAACCGCGACTGCCGTAGAGCAGCACATTTTGAGCCGGATATCCAGTCAGTAAAAATTCTGTATTTTGCAATAAAAGCTTTCGCTGTTCTTCATAGCCAATCAATTGATTTAGATGCACGGGATCGGGATGAGAAATACTCTGTAATTCTCCTTGCCAGCAAAAGGCGTGAGCATTAGCAAATAAACCGACTCCAAACTTTCGGTAATGGGCGGCTAATTCTTCGATTGCATCTGCCCAATTTTCTAACTTCGCCAGTTGAGTGCGTAGGGGTAATTCTTCAATTTTTTCCAATCGATCCGGTTCGAGTTCCCAAACCACAGCCGGTTCCGAGGCTGGGCTTAACTGATGTATCCATTGACTGAGCTGTTCTCCACTGCATTGATAGAGACTTTTTAGGCTTTGTAAATCAGACTTTGCTGCGGCAATTAAAGATGCGGGTAAATGCTGAAAATCCGTTTGTTGAGCCTGTTGCGTAAAGGGGTTATCCGCCCGCAGAATTTGAGCAATTAAATAATCTTGCCAGCTTTGTTGGTGAGCCGCTTGTTCCTGAAAAAATCGACCATAAGCTTGCAGACAATCTAAAGCATTTGTTTCCTTTTCTAAAGTAGTGAGTAAGCCGATAAAGGCTTGCCCTGTTGCATCAGCGAGAACCGATTGATAGAGGAGTAAAGAAGCCGCCTGACGTTGAAGAAAATGAACCTGAGCAATCAGTTGAGGATTGAGAGAAGAATTTCGAGACATTCAAAATTTCGCAAGAAAAAACATTGAAAGCATTTAGCAATCCTTATTGTATCGGATTATGGAGCGGGACAGGATTTCCCCCTCAATTCTAAAAAATTGATAAGTTTTATGTCAGTTCAATGTCAAGTTTTGATAAATTCTAGAGTAACATCGATCAAGTTCGGTGATATCAGTTGTATAACTAGAATCCGAGAACACAAATTAAGAGAGAATCATAATGGTTATTGGCATTGTCGCGGCGATCGCCTACGGATTATTAGCTCTGGTGGGCGGAATTTTAGGATACACCAAAGGGAACAGCAAAATTTCTCTGATTTCCGGTGGAATTTGTGGCGTTTTACTGATTATCGGTGGAGTCTTGCAATGGCAGGGGATTCCTTGGGGATTAACCCTGGCAATAGCCGTGTCCATTTTACTGATTGCTGTCTTTATTGTTCGTTTAATTAAAACTCGTAAATTAATGCCAGCGACACTGATGATTGTTGCCGGTTTAGCTTCCACAATTGCCATGATTTACCCGTTGTAATCTACCCTTTCAATTCAATATGGAAACGACATTCGATCAATTTTGGTCTCTAGTTTGGGGCGCAATTACTCTCAATCTGGAAGTTTTCAAGCAGATCAATACTATCCCTGAAGGCAATCTAATCGCACTTATTATTGTGATTTTAGCCGGGATTTCCCAGGCAATTGGTCAATGTGTCGTTCTCTTTATTAACCGAGTTAAACCCCTCCGTTTTTTCTTTAGCATCGGTGTTGCTGCCCTATTATTTGCCTTTGCTTTTGTGTTTTGGGCAATCAGTGTTTGGTTCGTGAGTCACTTGGTCTATGGAACAGGCTTCACGGAAGTTGAACTGATCATAATTCTGCGAACATTAGGACTCAGCTACGCCCCCTTAATATTGAGCTTTTTAGTGGCTTTACCCTACTTGGGAATGCCAATTTTCAACCTATTATCCCTGTGGACTTTACTCGCCCAAGTTGTTGGATTAGAGACTTTAAGTAATTTAGAAACCTGGGATGCTTTTATCTGTGCGGTATTGGGTTGGGTGGTATTTCAGATATTAGAACGAACGGTGGGTAAGCCTGTGTTAGCCTGCGGACGATGGATACAAAATAAAGTCGCGGGCACCCAACTGGTTACAGACTCAAAAGAACTCGAAGAAATTATTTTATCCGGAAATGCCACACCAACTGCTGACATTAGTACCGAAGTTTTAGTTCAAGCCAATAAATCCGTTACTCAAGACATTTCGCCTCGAAAACTGTCTCTACTACAACTGATTTTAATTGGGACGGCTACCTTCGCAATAGTCATTGTTTTGTTTACAGATATTGAAGGTGTAATCTCTATTTGGTATGAAACCTTAAATGCAACGCTGAAACTGGGGATTAACCTGATTATGATCAGTTTAGTTGCCCTGTTTATTTCTGTTATTTTAACTCCTTTAGAAGCCTTGGGATGGTGGGCGGGCTGGTATGGTTCTGAACCCTTACAATACCTGGGAACGCCTGTACAAACCATGTCTCCGTCTACTGAAATTGATCGCTACGTCATGTATTTAGACGGCATTAATCAAGGGTCTTATGAATACATCCCCATCGTGGAAAACTTTCTCGATGAACTCGCGGCTACACTTCCCCCAAACATTTTAATGGTTAAGGGGATTATGCCCTATTCTGTAACTAACAGACCCATTGGTGAAGATAGTCCGTTAAATTTTCTATGGCGAATCGTAGAGTCCTGCGCCCTCAAAAATCCCGCTAATCCCATTGGATTAATTGTTAATATTCGCAATATTGTTGCCGTTGCCGTTTCCGCCGATCCGCGTTATGGCCCGATCCAAAATCAAGGGTTAGCCCAGGTTTTATATAGCAGTTTACTCAGTTTTGGTTATCCCGTGGGAAGTCAAATTCCAATCTCTTTAATTGGCTATAGTGGTGGCGGTCAAATGTCGATGGGAGCCATTCCATTTCTGAAGCGAGATTTGGATGCACCGATTGAAGTTATTTCCCTTGCTGGGGTGATTAGTGGCAACACCGGGGCAATGCAAGTTGAACAACTTTATCACCTCTTTGGAGACAAAGATAACGTTGAACAATTAGGGCCGATTATGTTTCCCGGACGCTGGCCAGTTTCTTTTCTTTCTAATTGGAATTGTGCTAAACGTCGAGGTAAAATTGGCTTGATTACTTTGGGTCCAGTGGCTCATAATGGTCCGCAAGGGCCGATGTCCGAAAAAACTGTTTTACCCGATGGTCGAACGCCTCTGCAACAAACCATCGATATTATGAGCGGAATTTTAACAGCAGATTGGGAAAAAACCGGATTAAACTCCGAAGATTTTATTACCGTTAGCAGCTACGAACGTTACAAACAAGCTCTATTTAATCAAGTTAGTTACTATCCTATTCATCAACCTATTGACCATGAATATTATCGACCCGTTGGCACTTGGGTTGGGCGTTTAATCTTACCCACGCCTGAAGAACGTTCTAGGGTACAAGGCGTTTTATTAGAAATTTATCATACAGATCTTGCGAATCAACATCGAGTCGGTCAGATTGTAAATTTACGGTGGAGTCATCAAGAACAAGCACAAATTTATGTAAAATTAGCCACCCAAGATGTCAACTTTGTCGATCAAGCCTATCTCAGCCAACGTCAAGGTAATATTCACCCTGAACGTATTAATGGTTGGCAAAATGTTGATCCCTTGGAGTCTTTAGCGGCGGCTTCACCGAATAATGATATTATCGTCAAATTACCCGATCCTGTGATTTTAGAAGATACCGGAACGGCACGTCCTAGCCTTTATATTAATCGAGATCCGATTCAGATTATTGGGCGATTTTATGCCCTCGTTAAAATTTTACAATTTAAAGGAGGAGATTTATTTAGTGTTTGTCACTACAATCGTCATACTCAGCAGTTTAATGGCTTAGAAGAAATCGTTTATATTCCCACTGTGATTGCGAATCGCAATGGTGTGCTTCCCGCCAGTAATTATGAACTGGAAAAATCGCCTCTTAATTCATCGGGTTGGTATATTTACGGGGCAAAAAATAAAGACGGAATGTTTGTCGTCAATGCGATCGCGCCTCGTTCTCTTTTCTCTCTCAAGCCAAACCGAATTATCAAAGGAGAAAAAGCATCCCTAAACTTTATAAACTTCCATGCTTGGGAAAATACTATTGAGAATAAAGGTCATGCTTATAGCACTTTACTCGACCCTCAAATCGATAAGTACGCTTACAAACAATCTCCCCATTGGAAAGAAGGAGAACGGGCATTATTGATGCACGTTTTTGGCGGAATTGGTGGCAAAAAACCAGAGTTTTCACCCTTCGGAATTTACTTCGGTCATTTTGCCTTTGGAATTGCCACCGTTATTCGAGATTCCCTCAGTAATGAACTTCGATTTGATATTGAATACCGACAAATTTATACCCAGAATTCGAGTGCTATTACCTCTGGAACTGTAGATTGGACACGATACATGGGGGCGCGACAATGGGGATGGTTAGGATGTCGTCCGATTGGCGATACCCTGATTAAATTTACGCCATTGACCCAAGATTATGACTTTGATGGAGTCAAATTTTCTCCGCTTAGTTATGTGATCCACGAACTTGATATTATGGCAGCGCGGTATCGAGTAGGAGATGGAACCGGAACAACCTTTGTCAGTCCGATTAACTCCTGTGTTCAAGATTCTAGTCAGGCTTTTTATTCAGCATTGCGGCGAATTGTCGCTGAAGTTGAATTAAATCCTCTGATTATTAAATGGCTAAAAGATAATCCCAAACACGAACAAACCCAACGATTTATACTACTGGTCGATTTAGCTAAAAATATTAAGCGATATCTCGCACCGCTCAAAAAAGTTCGACCGGATTGGAAATATGATCTCTCTACATTAGGCAGTTTTCCTATCGAAACTCCAGTAGAAACACTATACAAAACTATCGCCAGTTGGCGAACATTATTACCCCGTTGGACTTGCGATCAAGTTGCCATGATATTTTTACAGTTAGGAGCATCTTTGTGGCTGTTACGGAGTAATCAAGTGGGAGGAAATGATCCGAGTCTTAAACCGATTGCACCCACTGACTTCTCAATTGCTGTTCCCAAAGTTAAGCCCTCCAAGAGAATTCATAAACAGATTGAGGGATAAGAACAGTTCAACAGTACACCCTTCAAGTTTTTGTGTTAAGCTATTAATTATAAAATTTTAAATGACTCAAAGAAACGTTGACTCATTTGCGATAAATCCGAGGCACTCTTTTGATTCACACCCAAAACATAGGCTCGATTATTAATCAGATACAACTGTAAGTAAATAATTTCATCGGGACTCGCTAAAATGACTGAATATCCAGGATAATCCTTAGATTTTTTGAGAGAATCTCTCGTCACTCTAAAGTCGGTCTTTGCTACAATATAACTCACAATCTTTTCAAACAATTGCTCGATATCAGTCAGAGCAATCAGTGGTAACATATTAGAATAAGCCACAATAAATCGAGAATTCGGTTGATTTGTACTGAGGACTTGAAATTTGAGTGTCACATCTGTAATCGGGACAGATTTAATTTCATCAGTATAAATTCCCGCAGGCATCCAGAGACTAAATCCCCCTTCACGAGAAATCATTCTCTGCCATTTCATTGTACCTGTATCCACTGTTAACAAAGGATCGGGTTCAGAAGATTGCTCTTCAAGCTGTTGAATTTCTCGATCAAGTTTTCGATATCCATCCTCAAAAAAAGTGGGACGATTCGGTTGGATTTGAGCTAAAACTGAAAATGGCAAACTCCATAGGCCTAGAAAGATTGCCATCCCTAGAGAATAAGTTTGAGTCATCATTGCTTTCATAGTATTTACTGTAGAAAATAAATTTACATCCGATCAGACATCAAACGGAATTTCATTGTAATTTTATCAAAAATTAAAAACGGCTCAGAGTGCCCAAAGTTGCTTTAAGTCCGAGAGCGTTTGTGCTATGCTGTCTGCTAGTTCTTGATCTGACTCATCAAATCTTCAAATAAGCATCTAGAAAACTATGTCAGAACCCCAGCTTGATCCCTTATCCTCCTCTCGAATTCATCAGTTATCAAAGGACTTTCGGCGTCTGGGTTGGATTGGGTTTTGCTTACAAGCTATTTTGGGATTTATTCCCTTCCTTATTTTAATCTTTGTACTTTTTTTACAACCCAGCCTGACTCCAGAAACACAAGGAACCTCCTTTTTCGGAGCAATCTTAAGTTACAGTTGTTTACTCGCTCTAATTTTTACCACTTACTGGTGCTTTCATTATACTCAAGTTTCTCGAAAACTCGAAGACCCTCAACGCCGCCCTCAAAAAACAGCAGTTCTCCGCTGTCTGTGGATTGGATTAACTGCTAATATTATAGGTATGATTTGTGCGGTTATTGTAGGAATGGGTCAAATTGGTACATTTCTATTCAAAACACTACTTTTACCTTCAGGAGCGACAACGATTTATAGACCGATTCCGGGCGCAGCCGTCCTCAATCCTGGCTCTATTCTTGCCCCATTTGATCTAATTTCCTTGCAAGCGATTATGAATGCAATTGCTGCTGATTTGGTTGGGATTATTATTACGTCTTTGCTCTTATTTCGAGTGATGAAACCTCAGTCAAAAGCCTAGATTTATATAGAAACCCAATCCTCTCTTTTCTTTTTCTCTAAATTTCTGTTCAATTAAACGTGCTATGGTTACTAGACTCGCTCTTCTTGCTCAGGAACCTAAAATTAATGAACTTATGAGCTTGATTCTTCAATATCAAGCAATTTTTGCTCGCTATCATTTAGTCGCTCCTGAGTCAGTAGGACAGCGAATTCAACAAGGAACGAACTTACCTGTTGAGCCGATTCTTCCTGAATTACAAGGCGGATATTTGCAAATTGCGGCTCAAGTTGCAGAAGGAAAAATCTTAGGTGTAATTTGCTTAATCGATCCGTTTTGTTCTCACCCTGAAGACTTAGATATTCAAGCCTTACAACGAATTTGTATTGTTCATAATGTTCCGCTAGCGATTAATCTAGCTACGGCTGAAATTATTCTCGAAAAGCTGCGTCTATCGCGAGTCGCTCATCTAATTTTTAATCCAGTTGCAGGTCATGGAAATGCCGAGCAAGAACTCACTTTAATTCGGAAGTTGCTCAACCCCTATATGTATTTGCAAGTTCATCAAACGACTCCTGATGAAAGTGCAGAAAAACTGGCTACAAAAGCATTAGAAACTCAACCCAGTCTGATTATTGCTAGTGGTGGAGATGGAACGATTTCCGCTGTAGCTGGTGTATTAATTGGCACTCAAATTCCATTAGGTGTCATTCCCAGAGGAACTGCAAATGCTTTCGCTGTAGCATTAGGAATTCCCACCGCTATAACGCCAATTAGAAATGCTTGTCAGGTGATTATTAATGGTAATACACGAGTAGTTGATGCGGCTTATTGTAACCAAAAACCGATGATTCTCCTGGCGGGAATTGGGTACGAAGCAGAAACAATCGATAAAGCCAGTCGAGAAATGAAAGAACAATGGGGGGCATTAGCTTATTTAATTGCGGGATGGAAACAGTTAGATGAACAAGAACTATTTGAAACAGAAGTTGAAATTGGGAACGAAGTTTATCAGGCGACTTCAGCCGCAATTACAGTGGCAAATGCTGCCCCTCCTACCTCAGTATTAGCCCAAGGAAAAGGAGAAGTGATTTTTGACGATCATTTACTAGATGTCACCATCGCTGCTACCATCCAAAATGAGGAAGAACAAAAACCCATTGTTAATCCTAAATTTAGAGCTGTTGCTACTTTAATCAATATGTTAGGTGCAGCCTTAATTAAAACTAACCCCGAACTTCCCAATATTTATCATTTTAGGACTCCACGAATCAAAATTAATGCCAATCCTCCCCAAAAAATCGTTGTTGATGGAGAAATGATTGGCACAACTCCCGTCGAAATTGAATGTATTCCCAATGGATTAACTGTGTTTTGCCCAGGTAACAATGATTTATTTAATGAATAGAATAGATATCACCTATCAATCAACTGATTACTTAAATTAGCGATAACAATTCATCCTTGATCTATACCTATGCAACTTCCCACTTCTTCTCAAAATCTTGCTCAAGCCTTACGTTCCCGCCGAGAACGTCTAGCAAAATTAATTGATTTCCCAGTAATTTTGTGGTCTGGCGGCTATCATTCCCGGAACTTTCCAGCGAATACTTACCCTTTCCGAGCCAGTAGCCATTTTCTCTACTTTGCAGGACTGCCCCTGGAAAATACAGTCATTCGTCTTGAGGCAGGTCAACTGCAACTATTTAAAGATGATCCGCCTGCGAGTTCTGCGCTTTGGCATGGAGAGATGCCCAAACGTGATACAATAGCCGCAGCAATTGGGGCTGATGCAGCGTTTCCATTGGCGGAATTAGCGTCTCGTGTTGAGGGTGCAGCGACAATTTTAGTTCAAGACCCAATCACCCAAACCCAACAAATTCAACAGCTTCAGCGTCCAGTTAACCCACCCAAAACAGCAGTAGACAGAGATCTAGAATTGATTAAAGCAATTGTGGCGTTACGCTTGTGTCACGATCAGGCTGCATTAACAGAACTTCGTCAAGCCGCAGCAATTAGCGTCGAAGCCCACAAAGCTGGGATGAAGGTGACTTCCCAAGCCAAGACTGAGGCGGAGGTGAGAGCTGAAATGGAAAAAGTTATACTTTCCCATAATACAACTTGCTCTTACAATAGCATTGTAACGGTACATGGTCAAGTTCTACACAACGAGCAATATTTTCACCCGTTACAAACCGGGGAATTACTATTAGCAGATGTGGGGGCTGAGACAACGACAGGATGGGCGGCAGATATCACCCGAACTTGGCCCGTTTCTGGTCAATTTTCCTCAACGCAACGCGATATTTATGAGATTGTTTTAGCAGCCCATGATGCTTGTATTGATCGGATAAAACCGGGAGTTGAATACCAAGACATTCATCTGTTAGCGGCTTTAAAAATCGCCGAAGGGTTAGTCGAGTTAGGACTCTTAAAAGGTCAGCCCAGTGATTTAGTCGATCAAGATGCTCATGCTTTATTTTTTCCCCATGGAATTGGTCATTTATTGGGGTTAGATGTCCATGATATGGAAGATTTAGGAGATGTTGCAGGATATGTAGACCAAAGAACTCGCAGTACACGGTTTGGACTGGGATATTTACGATTAAATCGTCTCCTACAGCCGGGAATGCTGGTGACAATCGAACCAGGTTTTTATCAAGTTCCTGCTATTTTAAACGATCCAGAAAAGCGCGAAAAATATCATCCTGTTGTCAACTGGGAAAAGTTAGAACAATTTGCAGATGTTCGGGGAATTCGCATCGAAGATGATGTCTTGGTAACGGAAACAGGAACGGAAGTATTAACCGCTGCTTTACCCACCCAAGCCAGTCAAGTTGAAGCTTTAGTACAAGGTCAAGGTTGAACACTCTCAAAAAAACTTTACCCTAAAATAAATTTTAATTTGTTAGAGTAGAACTCAATCATTTTGAAATGAGCTAAACATCAAAACGTTCAAACCATGCAGAGTCAAATTAAGCGGCGATTCCTTTTGGGAGCGATTTTAACCCCAATCACTGGGCTTCTAATTGCCTTACCCGTTGAAGCGGTGACATTTGTTTCTAGTCGAGCCGAATTAGACGGCAACGATCTTGTCGATTGGTCAAGTAATGGTCAAGTTTTTAATCCTTCTGCGCCTGAACCGAGTGCATTTCTTCCGAATCAGTTCTCCGCCACCTCTGAAAACGGACTAGAACTCACCGTTAATATTCCAGTTTCATCTAATCCGCAAATCACTCCTCCTTTTATCTTTAAAACAGCATTTCCTCCAGACGGAATTCCCACTAACTTTGCTGATGGAAACTTCCTCTTATTTAGTGGGTTTGTTCCCATTCCAACTGGACCGTTTGTACCAGCAATTGGGAATCCAGGACCGATTGAAATCCAGTTTGAAACACCCGTGAAAGCCGCCGGAACTCAGTTAGGAGTAGATGATACCTTTGAATTTACCGCTTTCCTTTCTGCTTTTGATGAAAATGATAGCTTGCTGGCTACTTTTTCGGTTCCTGGAACTTCTTCCCTCGAACTTGATAATAGTGCTATTTTTTTGGGGGTGAGTAGCGAAATTGCCAATATTTCTAAACTGGTTTTTAGGAGTTCAGAACCCGAAAGAGCGATCGCGATTAATCAACTCAGTTTGATGAGTGCCACAACCCAAGTTCCTGAACCCACTTTAATCGGGAGTTTGATGAGTTTAGGAATCTTGAGTTTTGGGTTAGCACTTCAGAGAAAATAAATAGTAATATTCATCTCAGCCCTAAAATTTGGCGTTCCTGAATCAGACTATGAATCTATTTAAAAAGGGGTGCGTTCAATCACCAAATTATGTCAAATAATTAAAATCAGCACAAAAGTCTTCAAGACCCTCTACAATTAAAATCTCGATGAAGTGAGCAAAGGAAGATAAAAGATGTCAATTCGGATAAAATTCTCAGACTATCAACGTCTTGCCCAAAATAAACCGACTGTGATTCTTTCTAATACCCTAGAGGGCATGGAACCTGGCCAAGAAGTTGATGTAGACTTTCGAGGTTCTATTATTGGTGTCAGGATTGTTGATTTATGGAGATCTTCTCGAATGTCAGAATGGTGTTTGAAACTGATTCCCACCTTTCCATTTGATGCTGAATTATTAGACTGCTAGCGGAAGTTGGAAATCAGAAGTAAAAAGTCAAAAATAACTTTTTATAAGAGTTATAACTTTCTTGAAGAGCGATCATACTTACGCAAACCTGTATTACTCCTCAGTATAATCAGCTCTAATTATACTGCGACAAAAAGAGACTCCAAAATCTTCTTCCCTAGGTGGTGATTCTGGAGTTTAATATTTATCTTTTTTTTAAGTAAAAAAAAGCTATTGCATTTCCTGACGATTGAGGATTCTCAGCCTTAAATTTCGATGCAAAGCCCCTACACGTTGGAGAGAGATACCTAATTTTTGAGCAATTTCCTTGTGTTTTAACCCTTGTTGTAACAGATCATAAACTTCTTGTTCTCTAGGTGTGAGTTCAGTTCTACGGTGTCCTTGCATAGTCTTTCTCTTACTCAATACCTCCATTGTCCTCGGATGGATAAGAGGATGGCAACCGGGAAATCACTGAACTTGAAGAGTATATTTAGTAACTTTGAAAGTTTTGAAATAAAAACTTGATACTCTTTGTTAGTTGGCCGAAACTCAAATCACCTCAATGAGTGAAGACAAGAGTGAAAATGCTGTTGTTATACCTGAAGCAGGTTTAAGTATATTTGATGTGATTGGTAACTCGATTAATATTATGGAACAACAAGTGACAGATATTAAACGAAAGATCGAGCAACCCGACATATTAATTGAGCCTAATTTAATGGATTTTAGCATTTTCAACTTTCATCAAGCTAAATTAATCATGCAAAGAGGATATGATGCGGCAAAACCTAAAATTCCTCAGCTTAAAGAAGTTCTCAAAGAAGCTGCATAATTGAACAGAAAAAATGCAGCTTAAAATTAGTCAAATTGAAATTAGTCAGCAAAATTACTCCGAAACAGGATGTTTTGCTTTTAATTTTCTCAACTTAAAAGAACGCTTGGGTTTGCGTTTGTTTCCTGTAAAAATCCTCTGAATCCCATGCTGAAAGCTATCAACATAAGTAAACCAAACCGGAACGACGACCAAAGTTAACAGTGTAGAAGTCGTCATTCCACCAATCACTGCGATCGCCATGGGACTCCGAGTTTGAGACCCTGCGCCTAACTCTAACGCGATCGGCATCATTCCTGCAATTGTCGAAAGCGTTGTCATAAAAATGGGTCGTAGACGAGAAATTCCAGCTTCAATGACTGAATAAAACTGAGGCTTTCCTTGTCGTTCATTAGCAAGCGAACAGTCTACTAACAAGATGGCATTTTTTGTCACTAACCCCATCAACAACACAATCCCGATTAAAGCAAATAATCCTAACTCCTTCTGGGCTAATAATAACCCTAACAATGCACCCCCAATTGAAAACGGTAATGCCATTAAAATTGAAAGTGGCAGCAGGAAATTGTTATACAACAGTACCAAAATAGCGTAAATTCCGAGTACAGCTAAACCTAATGCCCCTAAAAATCGGGTGAAAACGTCTATCATAATTTTGGCATCACCATCAGACTTTTCTTCGACATCGGGCGGGAGTGGATTCATTGCAGGTAAAGCTTGAACCTTCGCGATCGCATCTCCAAGAGACATCCCTTCTAAATTCGCTTCGATAGAAACCTGACGCGCCCGATCAAAGCGGTCAATCGTTGCTGGTCCGCTACCAATCGTAAGATCCGCCACCGCAGATAAAGGAACTAAATTTCCGGTTTGACTGGGTATCTGTAAGTTGCGAATGACATCAAAATTATTCCGAAATTCCTCAGCCAATTGAACTCGGATTGGAATTTGGCGATCGGCTAAATCAAACTTTGCTAAATTGGAGTCATTATCTCCTAATGTTGCGAGTCGGGCAGTCCGGGCAATGGATTGTACAGAAACGCCTAAATCTCCTGCCCGTTCGGGGTCAGGCTTAATCAAAATCTCAGGCTTAACTAAACTCGCACTAGAAGTCACTTCTACTAATCCCTGAATCTCCCGCATTTGACGTTCTAAATTGTTTGCGGTTTGAGTCAAGGCTTGGGGATTTTCACTGGTTAAAACAATAGAAAGGTCTTTCCCACCGCCGCCAGCACCTTCAGATTTAAAGCTAATTCTTGCACCCGGAACCTGCTCAAATCGGGGGCGCATTTGCTGTTCAAATTCTTGTTGAGAAACTTCTCGTTCTTCACGGGGCTTGAGATTAATAAATAGCGTTCCTTTATTCACGCCTGAATCACCACCGCTACCACTTCCAACCACAGCCAATACATTGGAAGCCTCCGGACTTTCTCCAATCAAAGCGGTGATTTCTTGAGCCGTTCGATCAATTTCTTGTAAGGTTGAACCGGGTGGAAGTTCTACCGAAACGCGGCTTAATCCCGTATCTCCACTATCAAATAATCCTTTGGGAATCATCGGAACAAGCTGCAAACTACCGATGAAAAAGGCAACAGCGATCGCTAAGGTTAAAATCTTATTTGTGAGGGCAAATCGCAATAATCCCCGATAGGGACGAATTCGATTTTGAGATCGTTTATACTCAGATATTTTTAATGTTTTCTGCTTGTTTGGCTTCAACAATCTCGACCCTAACATTGGGGTCATGGTACAAGCAACGAGGGTGGAAAACATCGTAGAAACAGCAACCGTTACCCCAAAAGGTTGAAAGAATTGACCGGGAACACCCCCCATAAATGCGACAGGTAAAAAGACGGCGACAATAGTTGCTGTTGTGGCGACAACGGCTAACCCAATTTCCGCAGAAGCATCGAGGGCGGCTTGAAAGGGGGTTTTCCCCATTTGAACGTGTTGGTCGATATTTTCCATCATACAGATCGCATCATCCACCAAGTTTCCCATTGCCAAGGCGAGGGCGAGTAAGGTCATACTATTTAGGGTATATCCCAAGATCTGCATGACCATAAATGTCGGCAAAATTGATAGAGGTAAGGCGATCGCTGTAATTAAGGTCGGTCGCCAATCTCGCAGGAAACATCCAACCACAACAACGGTTAAAATTGACCCCAAAACTAAGGCATCAACTGAGGCTTGATAGGAATCTCGAATGGAGTCAGCATCGGTAACAATCAGTTCTAAATTAATATCATTTGGAAGTAATTTACTTAACTTCTCAACTTCTTCGCGAACCCCTTCTTCTACGGTAACTAAGGTACTTCCTGTACTCCGAAAGACTGAGAATGTAACGACAGGTTTACCAATCTCTTCAGTATTTTCTGCTGTATTTGTAGTTGTTAAACTTTCTCGATCCGAATAGCGAGCAATCTGACGAACTTCTCCAAAATCATCTTTCACACTACTAATACTTGAAAGCGGAATTGATCCTCCCGATGAGAGAACAATCGGATAATTTCTAAGGGCAGTAACCGTTTGAGCACTTCCGAGAGTACGAATACTTTTTTCAGTTCCCCCAAATCGCGATCGCCCTCCAGGTAAGTTAATATTAAAAGCTCGAATTTGATCGTTAACTTGAGTCGCTGTAATTCCTAAACTTTGCAGTCGATCCGGGTTTAACTCAATTAGAATTTCTCGATCAACTCCGCCTTCTCTTTGAATTTGGGCGACACCGGGAACATTGAGTAATGCACGGCTAATGGTTCGATCAACTAAATCACTCAATTCTTCAACCGATCGCTGCTCTGAAGTCACCGCATAAGTCATTACAGCCCCACCTGAAAATCGCAACCGTTGCACAATTGGATCGTTAATATCAAGGGGTAAATCTTGACGAATTTGAGCGATCGCATTGCGGACATCATTGGTGGCGCGATCGCTATCGGTTCCTAAGACAAAACTAACAGTTGTGGTCGAACTTCCATCTGTAACTGTTGAGGTTAAACGGTCAATATTCCCTAACCCAGCGACAGCATCTTCAACTTTTTTGGTGACTTGAGTTTCCAGTTCGGTTGGCCCAGCTCCCGGTTGGGTCACTGTAATGGTTACTGCTGGAATATCAATATTTGGCGTGTCATCAATTCCGAGTTTGGGAAAAGACATTAACCCGACTAGGGTCAAGATTAAAAATAAAACTAACGTGGGAATGGGTCTTTTTATCGACCAGGCGGACAAGCTAAATTGAGACATTTTTTAGATGTATGGATTATGAGTTCTGAATTAAACTGTCATTATTTAGTTAGGAGCAACATTAACCGCATCCCCATCTTTGAGATAAGCGGCGCCCGATACGACAATGCGATCGCCTAAATTTAAACCGCTTTGAATTTCGACTTTAGCTTGAGTCAAATCCCCACCAAAGTTACCGCGAATTTCTCCAACTTCCACGCGAGTGGCTTGTACCGTGTCATTGTTAGTTATCCGATAAACAATCGCACTGCCATCGGCTTGAGGAACAACGGCTTTTGCAGGTATTTTTAATCCTTGAGTGCTACTGGTAGAAATGGCGGCTCGTAAAAACATTCCCGGACGGAGGAAAGAATCGGGAATGGCACCCAGAGGCGGTAGATCGATTTTAACAGTCGCCTTACGACTTTGCGGATCGATCAAAGGTGCGATTTCTCGGACAATTCCTTGAACTCTTAAATTCGGATCGGCATCAGAGGTAATGGCTACAGGTACACCTAATTGAATCTGAGCGAGTTGAGTTTCCGGGACTTTGGCGTGAAGTTCTAACTGATTTTCAGCAATAATTTTAAAGAGTTCTTCTGTACCATTGGTCACATCCCCAATTCGGGCAATCCGTTCGGCAATGACACCGTTTGCGGGGGCGCGAACTTCGGTTTGTTGTAGTTGGGTTTGGAGTTGATCGACAGAGGCTTGACGGTTGCGAACGTTCGCCTCAGCGGTTCTAATGGTGGCGGTGGCACTGTCTATATCCGCCCTCGCACTAAAAACACTCGCCTGGGAACTTTTAATGCGGGCTTCGGCACTACTAATATTAGCTTCTGCAACTCGGACGCTCTCTTTTGCGGTTTTGGCAGAGGTGATGCGGGTTTCGAGTTCTTGGAGGCTGATCGCCCCTTCATCATTCAGGCTTTGGTAGCGTTCCACTTCCCGTTCGGCTTGTTCTAAGTTCGCGATTGCTTCACCGAGTCTTGCTTCATTTTGAACTAATGCGGAACGAGTTTCGGCTAAATTTGCTTCTGCTTGGGCCAGAGCCGCTTCTGCTCTAACGCGATCAGCTTGGCGTTGACGAACCGCAGACCGTTCTGACTCCACACTAGCGATCGCTTGAGCAATTTGCGATCGCAAAATTGAATTATCCAAAACTGCGAGCAATTCTCCGGCTTCGACAAAATCGCCCTCATCGACGAGAACTTGTTGAATTTGCAGTCCGTTGGCTTGAGGGAGTACAGGTAAGAGATCGTAAGCTTCAACGGTTCCGGTGACATCGAGTTTGCGGGTAACGGTTGCCAACTCCACAGGGGCCACAGTTACCGTTTGAGTTGAAACCGTACTAGGAGCGACAACCTCGACAGGAGCTTCCTGTTGACTGGGTTCAGTGGTTTGAGTTCGAGGATTGACATAGAAATGTATAACTGCTAAAGTCCCTAGAACACCGAGTCCAATCCCTGAAACCATGCTTCCCCATCCACCCGAACGGGGTTCAGAAGGAATATCATCTTCCTCTTCCTCTTCGAGATCGCTGTCATCATGGACCAGTTTGCTGTCTTGCAAGTCCTCCGCTTTCACCGAGAATGGCTCTGTTTGAGAAGGCAAATATTGATCGTCAAACTCAGATACAACTTTGTGATAGGCCACTAACGATTCCTCCTACTTAGGGTTTTGTAATTGTGTAGATATATGGATAAGATTACGAATTTCTTTAATATTCTTAATTGTAGCGTGTTCGCTCGGATAACGGCTCGGAGTCGCTCAATTCATTTATAGCTCTACATCTTAGGTGTTTTAACAAGCTTTACTCCTCTCGAAGTTAGATTAATTTAGCTTAATTTTATGTAAACTTTCATCAAGTTATCAGGAATTGGCTTGAGATCCAGTGATATTTCTAGGCTAACTCAAAACTTTGCCTAGTCTGGTAATCATCATAATTGACGAGGGTCGTTTTCATTCTCGATACTTACCTGTGCGATTAGATTACGATAGACTCAGGACAATTTCCGGATCAGTTGCATCTATCCGGACCTAAAATCTAGCGAACTCACACACAATCGATCAAATGCACTGGCTATGCTTTTCAACCCAACTGAATTACTAATTGATACCTTTGTAAAGCAAATTCGAGAGGGCTACCACCGTACCTATGGAGGTTTTAAGTCCAACTATGAAGATATTGTTGGTTGGGCAGGTAATATGGCTCTAGAGAATATTGCCAATAGCGATGCACTGTATCATAATGTCGAGCATACCATTTTGGTGACTCTAGTCGGTCAGGAAGTCTTAAAGGGCAGACATATCCGCGAGGGAGGAGTTTCCTGTGAGGATTGGCTACATTTTATGATTTCACTGGTCTGTCACGATATTGGGTATGTTAAAGGCGTTTGTCGTCAAGATCGAGAAGGATGGTATGCGACCGGACGGAATCAAGAAATGGTCAATTTACCGGAAGGATGCACCGATGCGAGTTTAACGCCTTATCATGTGGATCGAGCCAAGCTGTTTATTGATGAACGCTTTGGAGGCCACAAACTCATTGACGCAGAAGTGATTAAGCGCAATATTGAACTGACTCGTTTTCCGGTGCCGAAAGAGTCCGATCATCAAGATACGATTAACTATCCGGGTTTAGTCAGAAGTGCAGATTTAATTGGTCAACTCAGCGATCCTCGCTATCTGATCAAAGTGAGTGCTTTGTTTTATGAATTCGAGGAAACGGGCTTCAATACCAAGGTCGGTTACAAAAGTCCAGGAGATGTTCGCAAAAGTTATCATAAATTTTACTGGAATGGCGTTTACCCCTATATCAAAGATGCCTTAAGTTATCTAAATTTAACTCAACAAGGCAAGCAAGTTGTAGCGAATCTTTATTCTAATGTATTTGTGGTCGAGCATGATGAATTATAAGTTATAAGTTATAAATTATAAATTATGAATGATGAGTTAACCGATTTAGACCCAGAACCATGAACAGAATTTTCTCCCCTGTTCAAAATGCTTTAATCACAGGGATATTGGTATTTATTGCCAGTGCATTAACGATTCAGGCTTTTGAGTACATTGGTGAGCTGATTAGTATTTTAGTGACGGCTGGACTGATTGCATTTATCCTTAATTATGCGGTCGCTAAATTACAACGAGTAATTCCGCGAGGTGTGGCTGCGGCTTTGGTCTATTTATTAGCCGGTTTGGTTGTGATAATCATTGCTTTAACCATTGTGCCTCCCGTGATTGCCCAAGGACGGCAACTGATTACAAAATTTCCGGATTTGATTGAGTCTGGGAAACAACAACTCACAGAATTTCAAGCCTGGGGTCTTGAACGAAATTTGCCCATTAATGTGGGTATTTTGCAGCAACAAATTCTCGTCAAACTGCAAGGAAAAGTCGAAGCGATCGCTACCACCAGTTTAGGATTAGTTTTAGGAACATTTAACTGGTTTATTGATTTTATTTTGATTTTGGTAATTGCCTTCTATATGTTACTCGATGGAGAACGGTTGTGGAATGGAATTACCAGCATTTTATCGCCTAAAGTTCGTTATATTTTTACAGAATCTCTTGCTAATAATCTGCAAGGATTTGTGACAGGTCAGCTTTTACTCGGACTTTTCATGGCTGTGAGTTTAAGCCTCGCTTTTCTCCTCCTAAAAGTTCCCTTTTTTCTCCTCTTTGCTGTCTTTATCGGTGTGATGGAAATCATTCCTTTTGTCGGAGCCACACTCGGCATTGGAACCGTCACCATTCTGGTCGCCTTTATTAACTGGTGGTTAGCCTTAAAAGTTCTTGTTATTTCTGTGATTTTTCAGCAAATTAAAGATAATATTGTCGCCCCTCGGATTATGGGAAATATTACCGGACTTAGCCCTGTGATTATTTTTACAGCACTCTTACTTGGAGGGAGAGTGGGCGGATTACTAGGTGTGATTTTGGCAATCCCATTAACAGGGGTTGTCAAAAGTATCGTTGAAGTTGTTCTCGATCCGGGTTCTCCTCCCCAAACCGGTTCATTCTTTACCAATCCTCTCGAAGAAGACATCGAACCCAAAAACAATACCAATCTAGAAGCCGAAGAAAAATCGACCGTTCCAGTCAACAGTTAAGAAATTAATGTATTATAAGAGTAAATCATCATAATTGTTGTTAAATACAAGCTTAACCTTAAACCTAAATCGATATGAAGTGGTGGCATCGGCTCAAGAAAAATCCCTTAGCTCGACTCGGAGCAGTTATTTTAATTGTATTTTATCTCTGTGCAATTTTTGCAAACTTTGTTGCAC
The DNA here is from genome assembly GCA_038530755.1 of Cyanobacteria bacterium J06592_8. Lineage (GTDB taxonomy): Bacteria > Cyanobacteriota > Cyanobacteriia > Cyanobacteriales > Microcoleaceae > Capilliphycus. The sequence goes on from JBCBCI010000005.1 coordinate 62,999, forward strand.
CCTACGACGCCTACGAAACAACAATAGATGGAGCATTACTACCACCGACAACAATTTACTGGCAACAACAGGGAGAATTTATCGGGCCGCATATCTACGATACCACTCAAGGGCCAGTTGACATCGAAACCGGAAAACGTCAGCTCAGAGTAGATTTAGAAAACCCTTGTCCGGTGAGGTTATTTGTTAAAGGAACTCCTTATAAACTTTGGGGATTGATTCCGGGAGATCGGCATTTATTCGGAGCAGTTGGAGAGTGCAAACTGCATCTGATTGGTAGCGATGAACAAGCTCGCGATCAATTTAGTCGCTTAATATTTGGTAGTCAAATTAGTCTCAGTATTGGCTTTGTGGGAATTGCAATATACTTTCCCATCGGTATGATTATTGGCGGAATTTCTGGCTATTTTGGAGGCTGGATCGATACAATGATTATGCGGGTTGTAGAAGTCTTGATGACGATACCTGGTATTTATTTGTTAGTGGCTCTAGCCGCAATATTACCTCCGAAACTGACCAGCGCCCAACGCTATTTATTGATCGTGGTGATTATTTCCTTTATTAGTTGGGCGGGTTTAGCACGGGTAATTCGAGGGCAAGTTCTCTCTATTAAAGAGCGACAATTTGTGCAAGCCACTCAAGCAATGGGCGCAAATCCTCTATACATTATCTGGCGTCATGTTTTGCCGCAAACCGCAACTTATGTGATTATCTCCGCAACATTAGCAATTCCTGGATTTATCGTTTCTGAGTCCGTTCTCAGTTTAATTGGTTTAGGCATTCAAGAACCCGATCCATCTTGGGGAAATTTACTGTCATCTGCAACAAATGCGTCAATACTCGCTCTACAACCCTGGTTAATTTTACCTCCAGCTTTACTGATTATTCTGACTGTATTAGCATTTAATTTACTCGGAGATGGGCTGCGAGATGCCCTCGATCCTCGAAGTATACAACGGTAATTTGTTCAGAGGTAACGCGATTGCCCTCAAGTATTATAATGCTAGCGTCTTACTCTTACTCTTACTCTTATTTGCGAGATAGCTGCTTCACATCAACAGTTTATAACTGGAGTGATTTATGATAATGCCCTAGATCATAAAAATTGACGTAGCATTAGCTTTTGAATTTCAAACCCTTTCATAATTGACTGAATAATTTCTAATGAAAATATGAAACTCTTTCCTTCTTTATCACGGGAAAATTTAGCAAAAACTAAATATACTCGACTTCTGTCTGTTCTAATTTTTCTGCTGGTCAGTTCTCCTTTTCTGTATCAAAGCAAACTCGGAGCGATTATTGGTGGTATTACATTTTTATCTACAGTTTTAGTCATCATTTCTACATTTCATCTTAAGAGTATATCACTTAAAGTTAATATTCTGCTTGCTATTTTGTCTTTCTCTTGTGAGACACTCGCTCGGTCTAATCTGATCAACACCGAAAATGAAAAGTTTTTCTTTCTGTGTGGGCGAATTATCGATATTGTTTTTATCAGTTTAGCGATTTACGTTATATGTAAACGAATTGTTAACGATAACAAGGTAGGGAGTGATACAATTAAAGGTGGAATTTGTGTTTATCTCCTCATCGGTATCTTATGGGCATTTTTGTATGAAGTCTTCTTTTTGACCAATAGTGACTCTTTTTCAGAAAATATTTTATATAAACAAGAAATTAATTACGATCTCAAGCCCTTTTTATATTATAGCTTTACAACCTTGACAACATTAGGATATGGAGATATCGTTCCTCAAACCTATGTAGCAATGATGTTTTCCAACTTAGAAGCAATTGTTGGACAACTATATCCTGCAATTATTATAGCTCGATTAGTAGGTTTATACACCGCTGAAGAAATGAGTAACCCAGAAGATTAGAGTATTTTCAGCGAGCTGACTATTTACTATTTACTATTTACTATTTATTATTTATTATTTACTATTTACTATTCACTGTGTACTGTGTACTGTGGACTGCTTACCCTGAGAAGAGTCGAAGGGTTCAATGAAAAAAGCTGTGTACTGAATAAATCGTTATAATTTTCACAGTTATCATTTTTATAACTGAGTGCAATACCAAAAATAATCGCTATGGATAACATCACAAGTCAGCAGCTTCATAAGTCGATGCGGAGAGATCGAATTCCCTACGATGACACACCAGACTACACTAGACCTCCCTTAGAAATTCCCACAGAATTACATCAACAAATATTCAAACGTTTCTGCTTCCTCTACGGCGAAGAACAGGCGAAACAATTTATGCCAGAACTTGAAAGAATCCTGAAAGTTCATCACGCGCATAAGCCACCAGAACTAATTGAAAAAGAACAAGATTTTGATCCCAAAAATCGCTTTACAGAATGGGATATGATCTTGATTACCTATGGTGATTTACTTAAAGGAAATGGACAATCTCCCCTTGCCACTTTAGCGAGCTTTCTCAATCATTATTTAGGCTTAAGTATCAATACCCTTCATATTTTACCGTTCTTTCCCTATTCTTCAGACCGAGGTTTTTCTGTGATTGATTTTGATAGTGTCGATCCCAATTTAGGGTCATGGAAAGATATTGAAGAGATGGGAAACTACTATCAACTGATGTTTGATGGTGTTTTTAATCATGTTTCCTCCAAAAGTCCTTTATTTCAGAGGATGTTGAACGGGAACCCTGACTATAAAGATTACTTTACAACCTATCATTCTCCCGATGAACTCACACCAGAACAACGCCGGATAATTGTTCGCCCTAGAACTTCTGATATTTTAACAGAATTTCAATCTATTGATGGTCCGATTTGGGTTTGGACAACTTTTTCACCCGATCAAATTGACCTCAATTATAAGAATCCGAAAGTCTTACTCGGAGTGATTGAAACATTATTACTCTATATTCGACGCGGTGCAAATTTAATTCGTTTGGATGCAGTTACCTATCTTTGGGAAGAAGCCGGAACACCCTGTGCGAATTTAGAACAAACTCACGAAGTCATTAAACTCTTCCGCGATATTGCCAAAATCGTTGATCCAACTATTGGATTAATCACAGAAACAAACGTTCCTCACGAACAGAATATTTCCTACTTTGGTCAGGGCTATGATGAAGCCCAGATGGTCTATAACTTTGCCTTACCACCTTTAGTGCTTTATAGTTTTTATCGAGAGGATGCAACCATTTTATCGAATTGGGCAAAAGAACTAAAATATGTCTCAGAAATGACCACATTTTTGAATATGTTGGATACCCATGATGGGGTCGGGTTAATGGGAGTCAAAAGTATTTTACCCAAAGAAGAAATTGATTTTATTATCCAGAATGCCAGAGAACATGGAGCATTTGTTTCCTATAAAACCGGAGAACAGGGCGAAGAACCCTACGAAATTAATACAACCTGGTACAGCGCACTCAACCTCGATAACAATGGAGAAGATATTAGTTTTCAAGTCAAACGTTTTGTCGCTTCTCGGAGTATTGCCTTGGTCTTACGAGGAGTTCCCGGAATCTATTTTCATGGTTTAATTGGAACTCGTAATGATATTGATACCGTGTTACGAACCAAATCTAAGCGAGATATTAATCGGAAAGTGATTGATATTAATCGCTTAATTGAAGATTTACAAGATCGCAAATCGAGGTTAGCTTTAATCCTCAATAAACTCGGCAAATTACTCGATCTTCGAGTTCGTTATACAGCCTTTCATCCCAACGGAGAACAAAAAGTTTTAGCTATAGCCCCAGAAGTCTTTGCATTGCTGCGAACCTCTCCTCAACAGGATCAATATATTCTCACTTTGACCAATGTTGCCAACAAGATTTGTCAAGTCGAAATTCCGTTATCCGAGTTAGAAGTTGCAGAAAAGCATTGGTACGATTTAGTCGGGCAGCGAGGATGGATGACCACAGAAGAACGACTGGTTATCACCTTGCAACCCTATGACGTAAAATGGCTAATTCCATTTGCCCAACTTGAAAAGAGTATCGAGTCTTAGCGGCAGGATATAGCACTACAAGAAAAGGCGTTTGACATTTTTAAATCTTCAAACCCATTCATATTCTACTGTTGCCTGTTGCCCGTTGCCTGTTCCCTAGCGCTACGCGCTATATAGAGATCGATTAACAGAAAGAGAGAGAAAATTTGCCGATAAAAACTCAAAAGTTTCCGGCAAATCATTGAAGACGAGAGAAAAAAACTTTATCAGCGTTTAAAACTTCTCACAATTAGAAGCCAATCTAATTACTCTCTTTCTGTAGATCTCTATTTTCCCGATTAGGGAGCCTGCCATTATGTTAAACTTTAAACCTCGACTCAAACCCCACTTACCTCAATCTCAACATCACTCATTCTTCAAGCGTTTACCGAAGTTCTCTCGCCTAAGTTCGAGCTTTTTTGCACTCGGTATCGGGATTCTCTCTACGCTATTAACGGCAGTTCCAGCCTACAGTGCAGAACAAATTACAATTTCTTATGGCCCGGCGGAATCTTCGGTTTCTATCGGTGAAATCCAACAATTTGCAAGAGTTGGTGAGGTCACGCCGATTCTCGCATTATATGGAACATTACTAAAATTAAAAGATGGAGAGAAACTCCGAACAATTTTACAAACACCCTTAGAAGCGAATCCTTGGAGTGTGAAACAGTTTCTCGATACTCCGACTGGAAAAATCATTCTGACCCGTGTGGGTAAAGTCCTAAAAACCGATCAAAATGAAAATGGTTACGAGGCGTTGAGAGTTGCCATTAATAAAGCCTCAGACCATCCAGGTGGTTTAACGATTTTAGGTCTTCTCGAAGAATTTCCGGGAGATAGTATTCGTGTGGATTTAGATTTTAGTGTGGATTTATTGGAGGATGTTCTTCAGATTTTGGTAGAAGATCAGATCTTAATTGAATCCGTGAAAGAGCAAGCTCAACAGGGTGTCATTAATAATAAAAACTCTAGCTTTAATTTACCTGATCCTCGCGAAAAAGGGCGAGTTCGTTGGATAGAACAAGACATCACCTTTCAAAATCCCAATCGCGATCGCCCTTCTCCTGCACGAGTTTATTTACCTCAAGTTAAAGGCGCAGCACCTCTGATTATTATTTCTCATGGTTTAGGCTCCGATCCTCAAACTTTTGGATACTTAGCTGAACACCTAGCCTCTTATGGTTTTGCGGTTGCTATTCCCGAACATATTGATACCAGTGTTAATAAATTTAATCGCTTTTTTGATGGGTTTGAAAATCCTCCGAACCCCTCTGTTTTTGCCAATCGTCCTTTAGATCTGACCTATTTACTTAATGAATTAGAAGGTAGATATCAAGCGACTCTAGGCTGGAAACGAAAAATTGACTTTGATAATGTCGGCGTTTTAGGTCAGTCTTTTGGAGGGTACACAGCGCTCGCAGTAGGAGGAGCAGAACTGAATGCACAAAAGTTAAGAAAAGTCTGTCAAAAATCTGAAGATCGACGCATTACGTTGAATATTTCAACTTTACTTCAATGTCGTTCTTTAGATGTTGCATCCGAGCAAAATAATTTTACAGATCCACGAGTAAAAGCTGTCATTGCGATTAATCCTCTTACCAGTTTAATTTTTGGAGAGCAAGGGATGAGTAAAGTTCAGATTCCCACTATGATGATTAGTGGAACAAAAGATTATGTGACTCCGGCGGTTAGTGAGCAAATTCAACCCTATAGCTGGTTAACAACCTCTAAAAAACATCTGGTTTTAGTCGATCCCGGTACTCATTTTTCCTTCTTACAAGAAAGCGGAGGACAGTTAACAGTGCCTCCTCAATTGATTGGCCCCGATCCCAATTTTGCCTATCCTTATTTGAGAGCATTAAGCTTGAGTTTCTTCGAGACTTATCTTCTCGATAATTCAGACTATTCTCCCTATGTTTCCCAAAACTACATTAGTACCATTAATAATCCACATTTTGACCTCAGTTTAATCGAAGATTTTAGATTTGACCTCAGCACAGTTGAAGACATCGAAGTAGAAGAATTGAGTGCTGAGGACATTAGACAAATCGTTCAACGGTAATGGATTTGATGGGAAGATAGAGAGAGTTATTCTGCGATCGCGACTGCTAACTTTTTAGAATACATCGAAAATGCCACTCAATATTAAATAAAAGAGTCAGCATTCAAGCTAGAAATTCCTTCGAGAATAGCTAGAGTTTCATCATTAAACTCAATGATAGTGCGATCGCCTTCTGAAGTTAAGGTTAACTCGTTAAAGGTAACGCTCTCTAAAACAATTAAATCGATACCGACTTCAAAATCAGTGATTGTGTCAGTTCCTTCATCAGCAGCGAGGATGAATATATCCGCACCTTGACCGCCAGAAAAGTCATCTCCGGTTAAGAGATCATCACCATCACCACCTCGCAGAACATCATCTCCGTTGTCACCCCAGAGGCTATCATCACCTTCTCCACCGAAAAGTCGATCTGAACCCCCTTTACCTCCAAGACGGTCATCTCCTGCACCACCTGAGAGCGTATCATCACCACCGTTAACACCACCAGAGTCACGGCTATTAAGATCGCCTCGCAAAATATCGTCGCCATCACCACCATTAATAATGTCCCCATCACCGAAGCCTGCGGCTACATCGTTACCCCCCAGAGCCTCGATTTGGTCAGCTTGCTCGGTTCCTAATAATTCCTCCGTTTCGTCTGTTCCCGTAATTGGGTTAATGTTGACAGGAGTTTGTACTTCAAATGCACCGATATCAGCACTTAACCCCACAACACGCTCAAAGCCCGTATCCCGTTGGTCTGTCGTTAATCCGAGAGGATTGCTCCCTGCATCAATAGCTGGGCTACCTGCAAGTAATGCTTGAGTTTCAGTGAGACCACCATTATCTTGTAGCGGACCTAGTAACGGGTCAATCGGACGAGCGGCGGTTCCAACCTGATCGCCATTAATTCCGTTGCTGAAGCCAGTTCCACCCTCACCGTTACCGATTAAGTTGTTACCATTAGAGGTGAAATTGCCTGAGATGTCTTCATCATTGACATTAGTCGCAATAATTGTACTGGTAACATTAGCTGTCGAATCAGAATCATTGAAAATGCCTCCACCATTACCGCCTCCAGCATTACCATAGCTAGAAGAATTATTACCGCGAATAGTGCTGTTGGTGATATTGGCTGTACCCCTGTTGTTAATGCCTCCACCATTACCGCCTCCACCACTACCATAACCATAAGAACGATTACCGCTAATAGTGCTGTTGGTGATATTGGCTATACCTCTGTTGTTAATGCCTCCTCCATTACCGCTTCCAGGATTATCATAACCAGAAGAATCATTACCGCTAATAGTGCTGTTGGTGATATTGGCTATACCTCCGTTGCTAATGCCTCCACCACCGCCATTAACAGAACGATTACCGCTAATAGTGCTGTTGATGATATTGGCTGTACCTCCGTTGTTAATGCCTCCACCATAGCCATAATAGGAACCTGTACGATTGTCACTAATATTGCTACCGGAGATATAGGCAACACCACCATTGCTAATGCCTCCACTACTGTAAACTCGAACGCTATTGCCAGTGATACTGCTGTTAGTGATATTGACTGTATTTCCACGACGGTTAATAATGCCTCCACCATCAAATGCAACACTATTGTCACTAATAATGCTGTCAGTAATGGTGATAGCACTACCTACACCTACAAAGCCGTTGATAATGGCTCCACCATAGAAAAAAGAATTGTTGCCTGTGATGGTGCTGTTGGTAACACTGGCTGTACCTCTGTTATAAATGGCTCCAGCATTATAAGAGGAATCGTTACTGATAATACTGCTGTTGGAGATGCTAACCGTACCTCTATTAAATAGACCTCCACCATTACGAGAATTATTATCACTAATAGTATTGTCGGAGATGTAGGCTGTGCCCAGGTTATAAATCCCGCCACCCTCAAGCGCTCCATTGCCAGTGATAATATTATTGGAGATGTAGGCTGTACCCAGGTTATAAATCCCGCCACCCTGATCAGCACCGTTGCCTGTGATGGTACTGTTGGTAATGGTTAGATTTTCTTTGTTATAGATACCACCCCCATTATATAAACCACTCCCTTGAGTAATCCTAAGTCCGTCAATAGTAACCGACTTTTCAGTGGTATCGTTACTATCATTAATGGAAAAAACAGAGGAGTTGCGATTAGCATCAATAGTTAGTTGTTCGGCACCCAAACCATTAATAATCAGATCGCTGGTAATTATGAGTTCTCCATTGGCGAGGGTAATTGTTCCACCTGTCAGGCTATCCTCAAACTCAATTGTATCGGCTCCTGCAACTGTATTCGCTTCATTAATAGCATCTCGTAGAGAAATACCACCGACATTAATACCATCGTTTTCATCCACCAGTGTATTAACTCGAAAATTAGCCATGTTTAGCTCCTCTTAAACGAACGATAGGATAAAGAAATTAAAAAATATCAAAACCTCTACTACAAAAAGCTTATCAAACCATCAGCTCATAGTAATAGTGTTTATTTAGATAAAAAAGTTGAATCTTAGATCTACATCCATTTCGAGATGAAAGACTATTAATGCACGGATGATTATAATTTTTCTGGCATATTCATACTATCCATAAATTATTTTATTTGATTAAAAAAGTCAAGAATATTTCTGAGCTTTATCGAAGATTGACAATTTTAAGAGATATTAACTGAAAATCTTTACAAAAGCCCCTCTTATGTAAAGACGAAGCTAAAAATTAGCCCTGGGTTATCAGACATTCAATAGAAGCTTTAGATCTCTCGAAGTTATCATCTCCACTTTTACAATCTTTGAACAGGGCTGCCGACCCGCTGTATTTCGTCCAAAGTTGTTTAAAAGGTCATATTCTCCTCACGACGAAAGCCCGAACTTGGAGACTACCTGTGAATACGAAAACCTACATTCTACAACCATTGAAGTCTACTCAAATTTGGAAGTTTCTGTTGACTCATCCATTTAGCATCTGTGAAGATCTGTTAATTTCTTATTCGGAATATGAGAAGACTTGTTATAGTACCTGGCAACAGTCTTTAATTCAAATTGATCGGCAGAAGAATCCGAAACTAGGGAAGAACAGGCTGGCTCGTGAGCAGAAGAACGGGCTTGAAGACTACCGAAGGGATTGAACTGTGATTGAATTTTGAAATAAAACAGCTCAGGGCTAGCCAATTGAGAAATCCCATGGTAAGTATTGGGGCGGACGATTATGATAATATTCGGATGAATTTAGAGAATTTAGCTTTTAGTTCGGCATTAGCTCAAGCTCAACTGATCCGCAACAAAGAACTTTCACCGCTCGAATTGGTTGAACTCTACCTGAAACGGATTGAGGCATTTAATCCACAATTAGGCTGCTATTTTACCGTGATGGAGTCAGAAGCGATCGCCCTTGCCAAAGTCCAAACCGAACAACTGACAACCCTTGACCCTTCAGAATTACCGCCTTTTTTTGGGGTTCCCATTTCCATCAAAGATCTTAATCCTGTGGCTGGAGTTCGCTGTACCTACGGTTCCCAAGTTTTGATGAACCAAGAAGCCACTTATGATGATGCTGTGGTGACTCGCATTCGGGAAGCCGGATTTATCATTCTCGGCAAAACCGCCACCTCTGAAGTTGGTTCCTTACCTTATACAGAACCGGATGGATTTCCCCCAGCCCGAAATCCCTGGAATCTAGAATACACGCCGGGTGGTTCCAGTGGTGGGGCGGCGGCGGCTGTTGCTGCTGGACTCTGTGCGATCGCTCAAGGTTCAGATGGCGGAGGGTCTGTGCGAGGGCCTGCTTTTTGTTGTGGGTTAGTCGGGCTTAAACCCTCTCGTGGACGGGTTTCTCATGCACCCGTTGGTGATTATCAAAGTGGCATTTCAATTAATGGGCCGATTGCGCGGACGGTTGCGGATGCGGCGGCTTTACTGGATGTAATGGCAGGTTATGTTACTGGAGATCCCTACTGGCTAACCGATCCAGAGGTTTCGTTTTTAGAGGCGATCTCTAAGCCCGTCAAGGGTCTACGAATTGCGTTTTCGACCAAAATTCCGCCTGTGGGTGAGGCTTCAGATCCCTGTAAACAGGCTGTTAAGGAAACAGTACAGCTTTTAGAGGAAATGGGACATTACCTTGAACGGGGTTGTCCAGATTTTACCGATTTGATTGAACCGTTTAAGATGGTTTGGTCATCAGGTGTCGGCGCGTCAGGTATTCCCAAAGACTTACTGACACCGATGAACCAATGGTTACTCGAACAAACGGGTTCAGCCGGAGAATATTTGCAAGCTGTGAGTCAAATGCAGAGTGCGGCTCGTCGCATTGTTGCTTTTTTCGATCAATTTGATGTGTTGCTGACCCCAACCTATATGCACGCGGCGATTTCGGTGGGAGAATATCAAAATCTTTCGCCAGAAGAAACCCTGGAACAGATTATTCAGTGGATTGCGCCCTGTCCCCCGTTTAACGCGACGGGTCAACCTGCGATCGCTATTCCAACAGGTTTAACTGCGGAGGGATTACCCGTTGGAGTGCAACTTGTGGGTAAGCCTGGGGACGAAGCAACGTTACTTGCTCTAGCAAATCAACTCGAAGCCGCCAAACCCGGTTATCAGTCTCCCCCAATGTTCAGTTGATAAGTCGAGTCAGATTGGCTTTTCACAAGCTTTATGATTAGGGGCAATCTACAGCTTCAACCTTGATTCCGATTTCTGACTTCAAGAAAAGCTTATGTTCTTCGGTGAAATATTGCCTAGTTTTGAGTGCTAGAATCAGCCATTGGTCAAATTTTTTGAAAGATTATGACTGAATTATTTTTAAATGAAGATTCTTCTAGGTTTGTCATCTCAGAGGTCATGCCAGCTATTTTAGAACGATATCGCGATCGCATTCAAGCAACAATTAAGCCCTATCTCACCCTTAATCTTGTTGAAAGTAAACAACTCACCGTTAACCACGAAGTGGTCTAACGGGAGCTTTAAAGGCTCGTAGTTTACCAGTCTAAGTTCTCCCAAGGAGAACTCCGTTATTTCCAAGTGTTTAAGTTCCTACCTTAGAATGCGTAGCTAGTTTTAAGCTCTAGAACCTGGTTGTTAAACAGATGTAATTGAGTTAAGTCAGTGCAATCAGGAAAGTACCGAGAAATAACTTTGACGAAGCTAACTTTACCCTAGCAATAGGAGAAAACACGATTATGCGTGTATTTGTACTTAACAAAGATCGACAACCTTTAGATCCTTGCAAACCTCCAAGAGCCAGAAAATTACTCTCGACAGGTAAAGCAAAAGTCTATCGTCGATACCCGTTCACAATTATTTTGACGGAGGAACTAGAGACATCAATTACACATAGTCACCAACTTAAAATAGACCCAGGAGCTAAGACAACAGGACTAGCAATCCTTCAAGACAACCGAGTGATTTGGGGGGCTGAGTTAACCCATAGAGGATTTCAAATTCGAGAAAGCTTAACCTCTCGTAGACAGCTACGACGTTCTCGGCGTAATCGCAAAACTCGGTATAGAAAACCTAGATTCCTTAATAGGAAACGACCTGAAAGCTGGTTGCCACCTAGCTTAATGTCAAGAGTTCACAATATCCTGACTTGGGTTAAAAAGTTAACTAAATTTTGTCCGATTATTGGTATTTCTCAAGAGCTGGTTCGATTCGACACCCAAAAAATGCAAAACCCTGAAGTATCAGGAACAGAGTATCAGCAAGGAGAATTACGGGGATATGAAGTTCGAGAATATTTACTCGAAAAATGGAACCGAAAATGTGCTTATTGTGGCGCAGAAAATACACCTTTAGAAATTGAGCATATCAAACCCAAATCTAAAGGAGGTTCAGACCGAGTTAGCAACTTGACTTTAGCCTGTCATGCCTGTAATCAAGCTAAGTCTAATCAGGATGTTAAAGACTTTTTGTCTGGGAAGCCAGACCTACTCAAAAGAATCCTCAGCCCGGCTAAAAAACCTCTGGCAGATACAGCAGCAGTTAACTCTACTCGTTGGAAGCTTTATAACGAATTAAAATTAATTGGACTTTCAGTCGAGCTAGGAAGTGGGGGTTTAACTAAATTCAACCGCTGTCGTCAGAATCTACCAAAAACCCACTGGTTAGACGCTGCTAATGTTGGAAAAGTTGATAGATTAATTATCGAAAACTATCAACCTTTATTGATCGTAGCTAAAGGTCATGGAACCCGCCAAATCTGCCGAACCGATAAGTACGGCTTCCCAGTTCGACACTGTTCGAGAACAAAAATCCATAAGGGTTTTCAAACTGGGGATATTGTTCGAGCTGTTGTAACGAAAGGCAAAAAAATTGGCACTTATGTTGGAAGAGTTGCTACTAGAAAGACAGGTTCTTTCAATATTTCAACGGCTAATGGCGCGGAAGGCGCCATCAGGCAAGCACGGGATTTGAAATCCCGTGAACCTGATGGTATCGTACAGGGAATTAGTCAGAAATATTGCCAGTTTATTCATAGAAAGGATGGTTATGCCTATATCACTTAAACCTCTTCCTCCCTTTCCTAAGTGCCTGTCATCTGAGGTTTCCTCAGATGTTTATACGGCACGTCTCACCGCTAACCTTGCAGGTAAGCGCGGGAGTCTCCAGGGAGGCGAAAAGATGAAAATTTAACCCGATGGCAAAGTAAATGTGCAGGTTGGGAAAAAAGTTCGGGTAGTTTTCCGGATTTACCGAAAGGATTTTATGATCCCAGAACGTCTGACAGAGACTATTTGCATTGATGGAATGAGGATAGAGAAGAATACTTACTGCTGTAGCTTTGCCTTAGCCAGATGACAATGTTGACGCGATCGCAAAACCTGACTTGATAAACTTCTAAGACTAGAGATAATTTAAGTAGTATCATATAGCATTTGCAAACGTGAAATTCCTCGTGTTTGGTCGCTCGGAACCATCAAGTCCTAATCCTCCCCAACAACCCGGATCGGGCTTAGGTACGTTTGGTGGTGTTTACACGCCTTCGATTTTAACCATTCTAGGCGTGATCATGTACCTGCGGTTTGGGTGGGTGGTTGGACAAGTTGGCCTGATCGGAACACTAATCATTGTTACCCTTTCCACCTCCATTACCCTTTTGACCTCTCTGTCTATCTGTGCGATCGCCACAGATCGCGTGGTTCGGACTGGAGGCGCTTACTACATGATTAGTCGCTCTTTGGGCATCGAATCAGGAGGGGCTGTCGGTATTCCACTGTACTTTGCTCAAGCGATTTCAGTAGCGTTGTACACGATTGGTTTTGCTGAAAGTCTTCAGATTACCTTTCCCCAATTAGATGTAAGGATCGTGGCATTAGTAACAACGATTTTCGTCACCATCGTTGCTCTGAGATCCGCAGAACTGGCGATTAAGGCTCAATATTTTATTATGGCTGCGATCGTGCTGTCTCTGATTTGTTTTGTTGTCGGAGCGATCTTACTCCCTGAACCTATCACTTTAGTAGATATCAACGTCGAAAATGCGAATAGCACCGCTAAAGTTGGATTTTGGCCTGTATTTGCCGTTTTCTTTCCGGCGGTGACGGGAATTATGGCTGGGGTGAATATGTCGGGGGATTTGCGAGATCCGATTAAATCAATTCCGACAGGAACCTTAGCGGCGGTGATTACGGGTTATATCGTTTATATGATTATTCCCATCTTTTTATCGAAAGGAGCCGGAACAGAGTTACTCTTGGCTGATCCGCTGATTATGAAGCGGATTGCGATTTGGGGGCCTTCTATTTTACTGGGGGTTTGGGGAGCAACGTTATCAAGTGCGTTAGGGAGTATTTTAGGGGCACCTCGTGTTTTGCAAGCTTTAGCACGAGATGGAATTTTACCAACTTGGTTGCGCTTTCTCGGAACCGGAAGCGGCGAGGATGATGAACCTCGTATTGCGACAGTCGTGACTTTAATCTTTGTTTTAGTCGCAGTCGCGGTGGGAGATCTCAACCTGATTGCTCCGGTTCTCAGTATGTTTTTTCTCACCACCTATCTGGTTTTGAATTTAGCCGCTGGGTTAGAAAGCTTTCTGAGAAGTCCCTCTTTTCGCCCCTCTTTCCAAGTCCATTGGTTTTTCTCTCTCTTGGGTGTCATCGGCTGTTTAGCGGTGATGTTTTTAATTGATGCGATCGCAACTATTATGGCGGCGATTATTGTTTTTAGCATCTACATCTGGCTCGAACGACGGGAACTGGAGGCGGCTTGGGGAGATGTCCGCCAAGGGATTTGGATGGCGTTGGTGAGGATGGGAGTCATGCAACTGAGCTATACGCCCGATACCAAAAATTGGCGTCCCCATATTTTAACCTTTTCTGGTGCGCCGACGAAACGCTGGCATTTGGTAGAACTCGCATCTGCATTTACTCACAACCGCAGTTTATTTACCGTTTGTACTGTTTTACCGAGTGGGTCTCGCGATCCGGTTCAATGTAGTGAAATGGAAGCAACACTGCGGGAATATTTAGATAAGCGCGGAATTCACGGATTCGTGCGGGTGATTACGGCACCTGATCCCTTTACTGGTGCCCAACAGTTGGTCGATACTTATGGGATTGGCCCGCTGGTTCCGAATACTGTGCTATTGGGAGATAGTCAATCGACTCAACGTCGAGAGTCCTATTGTGAGATGATTGCAGAACTCCATAAACGAGAGCGTAGTATAGTTATTTTCCGCTCAAATCAGTCTGAGTTCGGACGACGCAAACGCATTGATGTCTGGTGGGGCGGTTTAAATGCTAATGGCGGCTTGATGTTAATTTTGTCTTATCTATTACGAACGAGTATGGAATGGCGGGGTGCAGAGATTTATCTAAAATTGGTCGTTCCCGATCAAACCGCAGCACAAGCCGCCCGTTTAAATTTGGCTGAACTTGTCGAACAGTTACGAATTGGTGCCAAGCCTAATGTGATTGTTTCGGACGGAAAACCCTTCCCCAAAATCTTGCATCAATCTTCATCAAAAGCAGATTTAGTTTTCTTGGGGATGGCTAAACCTTCAGAGGATTTGAATTACTGTGAATATTACGAAGGGTTGCAGAAATTAGCGGACGGTTTACCTCCAACTATTTTTGTTTTAGCAGCACCCAATTTTGCATTTGCTGAAATTTTACAAGAAACAACAGCACCTAAACAGTAGCTCCGAAAACATGAAAATCCGACGCTTGAGAGTTAAATTTTCTCCTCATAGGCGTCGGAGTTTTTTTTGGAGACATGACCAAGCCATGATTTATATTTGTATGGGATTTGACTGGATTTCTCTGACTAAACCAGTTTCAACAAACCCATTTGCAGACGCTGCCGCAGCCGTTGAATTTTCTGATATTCTTCATTGCTGATCCAAGGTTGAACTCGGCTTAAATTTTGTAGCAATTTTTGATCTCTGCGAGTTACGTGTCCAGTAGCAATAATCTGATCGATGACTTTTCCAATCGTGGTCGAGTTTAAAGCAGTCATAGTTTGAGAATTCATGGTCAATTAGGGGAATCAGGGGTGATTATGTAGAGAAGCACAAAAAAACTTAAAATCTTGTACCCTGCTTAACTCTGCTTATCTGTTTTTTCAGAATTTTAAATTTTGTTCTGCCTTCTACTTTGCTTACTGTTTAGCGTAAATCTCGACTCAGGTTCTGTCAGTAAGCATTAAGTGATGTTTACTTCAACTGTCTAGATCGAAAAGTCAGCAAAAAGTTAGCAAAAAGTTACACAGGGGTTAGAAAATTTCATAAATTGTTTTAAAGCAGAATATTCAAGATCTAAGGTGCTATCTGTAAGGTAATCAATAATTGGAAGAGTCTGATCAGACTTCACAGGAGCTTTAAATGTATCGCACTATGCAGATCAGTGAGGACAGAAGTATAAAAATTAACTGAATTAGCTTTTTCTCTCTGATGTCTGTGGCAAAATTACCTCTTACCTAATCGGTAATGCTATAGCATCTGACTCGATCCAGAAACTGATTTGAAATGATGACGCTCATCTGTTGATTCAGTATCATATTGTACAAAATATGTGGAAATTGTAAGAAAAAACTTAAGATTTATTCAGGTTTAAATATTGTCTAAAAAAATGAATAGAAGCAGAGTTCAGAATGTCTAGGAAAATTCAACAGCTTCTACTAGGGTTGGCAATTTGCTTAAATTTATGTAATTTTGTGTCAGAGAAATTAACCCGCTCAAACTCTGCTGTAACAGGATATAGCGTTGAATTTGCGGGTCTAAGTCCGGACAATCTCTTGTCAAAATGAGTAAAGTAAAATCAGAGCTAGAAAAAATCAGCGGGAGACTATGTGAGGGCGAATGAAAGTAGAGGAAGCCTTAGCCATATTAGAGAGAACTTTACCCCCAGGTTCATTAAATGCAGTGAAAACACTTGTCTTTCGACATTCTTGGGAGGGGAAAGGCTATGCAGATATTGCCGAAGATGCCGGATACGATCCAGACTATATTAAAGGAGTAGCCGCAGGACTGTGGCATTCACTCTCAGATGTATTGGGACAAAAGGTAACGAAGAAGAATTTTCGCTCTCTCGTCATTCAACGCTATAGTAGTTCTCATGCTCCGGTTGCCGCTATTTCCCCTGTACTCTCTTCCCCAACGCTGAACCATAAACCTTCGGTCTCTACACTTCCTCAAACCTCTGAACCCCTCTCTGCAACTTTTCAAAACCGCTGGGACTGGGGAGAAGCTCCGGATGTTTCGATTTTTCACGGACGCCAAACAGAACTGTCTCAACTTCAGCAGGAAATTCAAGTTAACTCAGTCCGACTCCTGGCGATGATGGGAATGGGCGGTGTCGGAAAGAGTGCTTTAGCGGTGAAATTGATTGAACGCCTAAAAACCGAGTTTGATGTGGTGATTTGGCGATCGCTGCGATATGCTCCGGCACCTCAAAGCATTTTATCTCAGCTTTGTTCGTTTATTTCTCCCTCGGTTTCGGAAACAGATACAGAGGTCTCGACAACTGTTCTGGCCTCTAACAATTCAACCTCTGTCAGTGAAATTGGAGAACTAATTCGCCTAGTTCGCAGCTATCGCTGTCTAATTATTCTAGATAATGTGGAAACGATTTTACAATCGGGAACGACTGGACGCTACTGTCCGGGTTGTGAAGGCTATGGTGAACTTTTTCGGGCGATGGGAGAAACGGTTCATCAGAGTTGTTTACTGCTGACAACACGGGAAAAACCTCCGGAAATTGCGGCTTTGGAAGGAACAGGACAGGCGGTGCAATCGTTTCTTTTAGAAGGGTCTAAGGATGCGGCGATCGCTTTGTTAGAATCAGTCTACGGAACAGCGGAACAAAAGCAGGCTTTATCGGAACTCTATGGCTACAGTCCTTTGGCGTTAAAGATTGTCTCAACTGCCATTCAAGATTTATTTGAAGGAGAAATTACGCCATTCTTAGAACATCGTTCGGTGATTTTTAATGGAATTCGCCGCCTACTTGCTCCTCAGTTTCAGCGGCTTTCTCCTCTAGAAATGACGATCATGTATTGGCTAGCCATCGATCGCGGACAAACAACGGTGAAACAATTGCACCGAGATTTAATTCCGCCTGTCTCTCAAGCGAGTATTCTCCAAGCCCTAGAAGCGTTGACCTGGCGATCGCTCGTTAAACGCGAAGGACGAAAAAAACAGATGTTCTCCTCCACTGAAGAAACCCCGACTCGCACCAAAAAGACGGAACAAAATTACTATACTATCGAGCCGATGGTGATGGAATATCTCACCCATTGTCTGACAGAAACGATTGTTCAGGAGTTAAGCAGTGGTGAGATTAAACAGTTTGTTACCCACGCCCTGACGAAAATGACCGGAAATCGAGCGGTGCGTCATCATCAACATACCTCGATTTTAGAACCGATCGCACGGGCTTTGCAGATGACGTTTAGTTCTTCGCGGGCGTTACTCGAACAGCTTCAAACGATTTTAGAGCGACTGCGTCAGATGGAAAAGCAGGGATCTGGATATGGGGTCGGAAATTGGCTAAATCTCTGTGTCCGACTCCAAATTGACCTGAGTGGTTATGACTTTTCCCATTTAACAGTTTGGCACGCTGACCTTCGACAAGTGAATCTCCATGAGGTGAATTTTGCTTATGCGAATTTGTCTCATTCCCTGTTTGCAACCAATTTAGGGGAAATTACCGCGATCGCTTTTAGTTCAGATAGCGGAGAACTCGCAACGGGGAATATCTGGGGAGAGGTGCGGTTGTGGTGTTTGCGATCGGGAAATCAACAACGGTTGATGAGTCCGTCTCATCGCGCAGGTGTGACTGCATTAGCCTGGAGTCGGGATGGACAAACCCTCGCCAGTAGCAGTCAAGATGGTACCATTCGTCTCTGGGATACCCAAACGGGTCATTGTCGTCAGGTTTGGTCTGCTCATCATGGCGGTGTGAATGCGATCGCCTGGAATCATCTGGGACAGATGTTAGCATCCTGTGGTGAAGATAACATGATTCGGTTGTGGAATGTGCGTCGTGCTCGAGTCTATCGAGAGATGAATGTTAAAAGTCGGGTGGTGGCGATCGCTTTTAGCCTGAAAGGTATCCTCGCCAGTGGACATCAAGACTCGACGATTCAGTTGTGGGATATTAACAGTGGAGATTGTTTGAGAACTTGTCACGGTCATCAAGCCCAGGTGAATTGTGTGTTATTTGCGCTGCGGTCATCCTGGGACAATTTGGAGATGGAAACTGCTTTGAATGAGGACACATCTACATTAGATTGGTTAGAGGGAAATGACGGACTCGAAGTCACTCCCCTACTCGTCAGTGGGAGTGATGACCAGACCCTCAAGCTTTGGGATGTGAATCTGGGAAGCTGTTTGCAAACCTGGCGAGGACATTCTCATCGCATTGAGTCAATTACCAATAGCCCCCATGAACCCATTTTAGCCAGTGGCAGTAATGATGGTACTGTTAAGCTATGGAACCGACATACCGGACAATGTTTGAGAACGTTACATCATACCCCCGATCCAATTCGGGCTTTGGTCTTTAGTCCAAATGGTCAGGTCTTGGCGATCGGGACTTGTGAGGGCACGGTTCAGCTTTGGAACCTTCAAACCGCTCACTATCAGGATACGTTAAGAGCATCTGGGGTGTATGAGAAGATGAATATCACTGGAGTTACGGGTTTAACAACCGATCAGATTAGTCGGATTCTGGCTTTGGGTGCGATCGCAGCAAACTCAAACTAAGGACAGAAAAAGATTACAGAGCATAGGGAAAACGCTAAATCGGTCAGAGATGATTTTTCTCTCAACTCACCTCAAACAAATTATTGAGAAATACTTGCAACAAAAATCGAACTCTGTTATTCTAAAGTTATGGTGGAAAAGTTACAGACTACTCAGAAGTCAGAAACTAATCCTCTCTCCATTAGGCTTGCTCATCCTCAGAGTAGGTTTAATAAATGATAAAATCTCTTAACTAAGAGTAAAAAGTTGACCATTACAACTGTTGTGTTGGTGAAGTGATAAAAGGTGTGCTGTCCATGCAAATTGTTTGCTATGCAGGTGTGATCTCTTAATAACTCAAATAAGTGTTCAGTAGAGATGGGATTGATTCCTATCTCTTTTTTTGTCTTGTTAAACTGCTATTAAAAGCTCAGTAAATTTCTGAGAATTAAAACGGACTGAAATTTTATGACTATTGTAACTGAAACGATGAGTCTTGAGGCATTTTTTGCCTATGATGACGGCACAGATACTCAATATGAACTGGAAAATGGAGAATTACTGACAATGCCACCGGAAAGCTATCTAAATCAAAAGATTGCCATTGCTTTGCTGATTTATTTTACTCAGATTGGTATTCCTTCCCAATGCCTACTCATAAAAACGGAGATCGTCGTAGCTGGAACGAAGCCAACAGTGAGGGTTCCGGATTTGTTGGTGTTGTCAGAAGTAGGAGCGCAAGCCCTAGAAGGCGCAACCCGTTCTACCATAACGTTAGAAATGCCGCCACCTCAGTTAGTGGTGGAAGTCGTTTCTCCAGGGACAGAAAGCATCAAACGAGATTACCGTTACAAAAAATCTCAATATGAAGCACGGGGAATTGACGAATACTGGATTGTTGACCCGATTAAACAACAAATCACGATTTTGGTGCGGGTGGAAGGACTTTATGAATCACAAGTATTGACTGGAGAACAGATGATTAATTCACCTTTTTTACAAGAGTTGCAGGTTGAAGAAAGTTTGACAACAGCACAGGTTTTGAGTGGAAGAATATAAACTACCAAATGATTACTCTAATTTCTGAAGGGGAACAACTTTAGGATCGAGAATTTTGGGGCTAGAGGTTGTAAACTTAACAGCAATCGAGATCTTGCCTTTATTTCCAAAAACATGAGTAACTTCCCCAACACCAAAGCTACGATGCAAAACGCGATCGCCAACTGCAAAGGTCTCAACGGTGGATGATTTAGCCGATTTTTTCTGAGTTTTAGATTGAGTCTTTTTCGGCTTTTTAACAACTTTTGCAGGCTGAGATTTTGTCGGCTGATAACCCGGGAGATAACCTTTGATGAATTCTGAGGGTAATTCCTTCAAAAACATGGAGGGAACACAGGGTTCAGGGTATCCCCAAAGACGGCGTTCGCGGGCGTGAGAGAGAAAGAGTTGTTCTTGGGCGCGAGTAATACCCACATAACAGAGTCGCCGTTCTTCTTCGAGGGCGAGTGGATCATTTAAACTGCGAAAATTGGGGAATAAACCTTGTTCAAGTCCGACTAAAAAAACAATTGGAAATTCTAATCCTTTTGCTGAATGAAGCGTCATTAGAGAAACAGCTTGTTCACCTTCCTGGAGATTATCAAGATCAGATGCTAGCGAAGCACTCGACAAAAATCCGGCTAAGGTTGAGTCTTCATAATCTTCTTGAAATTGGGCTACAGCATTGGTTAATTCTTTAATATTTTCGAGGCGAATTTCTGCTTCATCTGTGCCTTGATTACTCAAATCAAGAATATAGTCAGAATCCTCCATTACCCCTTCTAAAACATCAAGCGCAGTCTGAGATTCTACTTTTTCTTGCCAAGATAAAATCATCTCAGCGAACTTGTTAACAGCTTTTGCAGAACGTCCAGCCAAGGTATTCACTGAATCTGAATCGCTGACAATTTCCCACAGTGGAACGCCTAATTGTTGGGCTGCATTGACTAAATTATCGAGGGTTGTTTTGCCAATTCCCCGACGAGGAGTATTGATAATTCGCATTAAACTGACGCTATCTGCTGGGTTAGCAATGACTCGTAAATAGGAAAGTGCGTCTTTAATTTCTTTGCGATCGTAAAACTTTAAACCTCCAATGACACGATAGGGAAGATTACTTTTAATTAACGCATCTTCTAAGGCTCTAGATTGAGCGTTTACCCGATAAAGGAGAGCAAAGCTACCATAACCTAATTCGGGATGTTGTTGGGTTAAATTTTTAATTTGAGTGGTAATAAATCGAGCTTCTGCGGCTTCATCATCGGCTTGATAACAGAAAATTGGTGGCCCTTCTCCGCGAGTGGGGCGTAGCACTTTATCAATGCGAGTGGTATTATTTAAAATCAGTTGATTAGCGACTTCAAGAATGTTTTCCCGTGAACGATAGTTGTCTTCCAGTTTAATCATCGTGCGGGTATCATCGTCGGCTAAACCATCCCCAAAATCTTGTTGAAATTCGAGCAGAATTGTATAGTCTGCCATCCGGAATGAATAGATAGATTGATCGACATCTCCGACGACAAAAATTGAATGATTTTTCCAGTTATCAAAGGCTTGAGGATGTTCGCCATTAGTTACGAGAAGGCGAATTAAATCATATTGCGTGCGGTTGGTGTCTTGATATTCATCGACGAGAATATGAGCAAATTTTTGATGCCAATAGGCTAAAACTTGTTCATTTTGCTGAAAGAGTTCAACCGGAACTCGAATCAAATCATCGAAGTCTAGGGCATTATTAGCAGCGAGGTTATCTTGATAAAGACTGTACACCTCTGAAATAACTCGACCAAAATATTCTGGGTTTTCTCGTTGATAGGCTTGAGGAGAGAGACCTAAATTTTTGGCGTTACTGATTTGGTAGCGAACTTTTCGAGGCTCAAACTTTTTATCATCTAAGTTAAGCTGTTTTGTGACAATTTGCTTGACTAAACTCTGAGCATCAGATTCATCGAAAATAGAGAAGTTTTGTTGCCACTGTCGTCCTTTTTCATCGGTATATTTATTAATGTCAAAGCGCAGAATTTTGGCACAAAGACTGTGAAAAGTTCCCATCCACAGATGCTTTGTAATTCCTCGATAAACTTGCGATCGCAGTTGGGTTTGTTCTGGGGGAGTCAGGGCGGAAAAGGATTTTTGATACTGGCTTTGCGCCTGTTGTTCTGAAAAAACTCCCTCTACCCGTTCTTTAATTTCTTTGGCGGCTTTATTCGTAAATGTCACCGCTAAAATATTCTCAGGATGAACCCGATGAGTTCGCAGGAGATTTGCAATTCGATAGGTTAACGCACGAGTTTTACCAGAACCCGCCCCCGCTACAACAAGCATCGGACCACAGAAATGTTCAACGGCTTGGCGCTGGGAGGGGTTCAGATGGCTGAGGAAGTCAACAGTCTGAGTCATGGTTTACAAGAAAATTTGCCGCCCTCTTATTAGGGTACCATGTTCGAGAGTTGAGCTGACGATTCAGCCTAGAAGCCCTATATCAGAGAAGAGATTTCAATCAACAGTTGTAGTAACTTCGATACCACTCGACAAATCGTTTAATTCCGACTTCAAGAGGAGTATCCGGGCTAAAGCCAACATCTTCAATTAAAGCCTCAACATTGGCGTAGGTAATGGGAACATCTCCCGGTTGCATGGGAAGCATTTCTTTAACCGCTGTTTTACCAATACAGTCTTCTAAAACTTCAATCATTCGCAACAGTTCAACGGGTTTATTATTGCCGATATTGTAAATTTTGTACGGTGCTGTTGTCAGACTTTCAGGGTCTATATGGGGCTGCGGAACTTTAGAAATCACTCGGATCACGCCTTCAACCACATCATCAACATAGGTAAAGTCTCGCTTCATTTTACCTGCATTGAATACTTTAATCGGTTTTCCCGTCAGTATCGCTTTTGTAAATAGAAAAATTGCCATATCTGGTCTTCCCCAAGGTCCATAAACTGTAAAGAACCGTAAGCCTGTTGTGGGAATTTTGTAGAGATGACTGTAGCTATGTGCCATTAATTCATTGGCTTTTTTAGTTGCGGCATATAAACTGACTGGATAATCGACATTGTCTTCAACGGCGAAGGGAATTTTTTTGTTAGTCCCATACACCGAACTCGAAGAAGCAAAGACAAAATGACCGACATTAATTTGACGACAGCCCTCAAGAATATTCAGAAAACCATGCAGGTTACTATC
This sequence comes from Cyanobacteria bacterium J06592_8, assembly GCA_038530755.1. Lineage (GTDB taxonomy): Bacteria > Cyanobacteriota > Cyanobacteriia > Cyanobacteriales > Microcoleaceae > Capilliphycus. The sequence goes on from JBCBCI010000005.1 coordinate 86,427, forward strand.
AAGATAGGCATGAGGGTTTTTTAAGGAGTAACGAACACCCGCTTGGGCGGCTAAATGAACGACTGCATCAAAGCTGTGTTCAGAAAAAATAGTTTCAATTTGTTCACGATCAATCAAATCTACTTGATAAAATTTAAAGGATTTGAACGGACTTAATTGAGCTAATCGATCTGTTTTTAAAGAGACCTCATAGTAAGGGTTGAGGTTGTCTAGTCCGACAACAGTATCTCCTCGCTGCAACAATTTTTGACAGAGGTGAAATCCTATAAATCCTGCCGATCCTGTAACTAATATTTTCACAAAAACTGTCCCCACTAGACTTCATTCAATAACATCTGATCAGTTCAAGCACCAATCAGATAGGCTAAATTTTCTAGTCTATCTTCAAATATTCAGATTAAATTTTATGGTCTAAGATGCTCCTCAAGGTCAAAATGTTGAAGAAATGTCAAGATTAGCCTATCTGCCTTAATTTATTTTTAGCATTCTCTTAATGTTATAACATACTTATACGAGGCTTGATAAGCCGTCGATTGCATACTGAGTTAAATCTATACCAACAGAAATTGATAAAATGGCTCTGAATTCGTTTGAAAATCATCTCTAAACTATGCTTATTCAAACGATAAAAATTATGTTACTCACTCGCGAGAGAGACTTTAAGCAAAAGTGGTAAATGATCCGATCCCAGGTCTGGCCAAATTTTTCGCTCTAGAGTAACAATCTCATCACTGCAAACTGTAGCAGTGATTGCTAGCAGATTAATTCCGCGTCTCAAACTCTGATAAAAAAAGCTCAAAAACTTCCGGGTTTGATAACTCAATATCATAGGACTCTCATCTAAAATAATTCTATCAAAGTGAGGACAAGTTTAAGACTCGATCTAAAAGTATCTGTTTCTCGACTCGGAGTAATAAATAACGACCCTGACGCTCAATAAGCTGATAGTCTTGAGGGTTTAAACCCAATCTTTCTAGGTCTTTAGGACGACTAATAATTAACAAGGTTGAGGGATTCGGGCGATTTTGAATCGAGTCAAAGAGATGATACAGGGGTTGACCTTCTACAATTCCTTTGAAGAAATCAAGTACGGTGTAGAAAATCACAGGACGTTGGGAATAATAGACGACACTGGGTTTTCTAAAGCCAATCATCCAAAGTTCTTCTTGGGGTTTTTCAACTTGAGAAATCTGTTCAGAAAGTTGTCTTAAAGGACGTTGACGGACTTCATCGAGAAAAAAAATTGCTGGATTCACAAACAAGATAAAAAAGGCAATAAAGCCAGCGAAATTGACTCCTATTAACCACCGCCATTGAGCTGGATATCGCAAAATCCACGTGATAAATACTGCGGTAATCATCCAGATTATGCCTCCTCGTAAATGTAAACCGGAGTTTTCGACCAGTTTCGGTAAATTAATCACAGCCGGATCGCTACCAATAAACTGAGGGCTATAAATGCAAGCAATACCCAAAACAATCAGGAAAAAAATGTTCAATCCTCCTGTGATTAAGATTGCTTTATTTTTAATAGTTTTTGTATCTACGATCGCTGAGTGTTCCTGGAGAATAAATTCACTGGCTAGAAGAGCAACAAGAATAGAAGCCGCAGGCATTAATGGTAAGACATAACTGGGAAGTTTGGTGACAGAAATAGAGAAAAAGATAAAAATACAAGCAAACCAGAAAAATGCAAACAAGCCTAATTGATGAGAACGGGGTTGGTGAGACCAAAAAGACCGTTTCCAAAACTGAGAACGAAACAGGGCTAAGGGTAAATAAATTGACCAAGGCATAAAACCAATTAGGACAACTAGAAAGTAAAAATACCAAGGTGCAGTATGACCATTGACAACGTTCGTAAATCGCTCAAAGTTATGGTATCCAAAGAAAGAATTGATATAATCTTGACCATTGTGAAGTGTGACTAAAATGTACCAAGGTGCAGCTATAATTGTAAATATTATTCCGCCGATTGTTGGCTTGGTTTCTTGTAAAACTTCCCGGAAATTCCCAACATAGAGTAAGAAAGATAGTAAAATTAATCCCGGCAAAACAATCCCAACTGGCCCTTTGGCTAGAACGGCTAATCCGAGTAATATATAAAAGGCTAAGTATCCTTTATTGGGAAACGAAAAGTCGAGAAAAACTTGAGAGAGTGAGTATTTTTCTATTTTTTGAGCTGTGTTTGGATGAGTTGTTTTTTCGGCTTGAACATAGCCCCAAAAAAAGCAAAATAAAGCCGTTCCCATACACCCACTCAATAACATATCTGAAACGCCTTGACGCGCCCAGACTAAGGTTTCTGGGTTAAAGGCTGCGATTGCCGCTCCGATCCATGCTGATAACCATAATTGACGTGTTTTTTGGCGAGAGTTAGTGGTAATATTTGAAGGGAAAAAACCAAAATAGCGTAAGCTTAAAAAGCAAGCAATGGTTAAAGTAATTGCACTCAAGGCTGAGGGAAAACGGACTGCCCATTCATTCACACCGAAGATTTGATAACCCATAGCCATTAACCAATAAACTAAGGGCGGTTTATCAAAGCGAGTTTCTCCATTAAAATAGGGAGTAATCCAATCGCCGGTGCGAACCATTTGGCGGGCGGCTTCTGCAAATAAAGGTTCAGTTTCATCCACTAATCCAGTCTGTCCTAAATTCCATAGAAATGCGAGGCTACAAATTAAGAATAGCCCCAGACTTGAAAGTCCCCAACTGATTTTCGGATGTTGCTCAAATGATTTCCAGTAGTGCTGAAGGGATTTTACGAGTTTCAATGTTGTCATTCCTAGTCGATCATTTTCAAATCTTTAATCTCTCAGACCCTAATTTAGCAGCTTTGGGTTCCCTTTTCACTTAAAAATTTGTGATTTTTGTAAACAGGTGAATTTTGGGCAAGCTCAAATGTTAAAATCATTAGCTTACAATGATACCATTCGTCTGAAGCTGTATTTCCGGCTGCTTAAGTTTAATTTGCAGGTTTGATTGACACCCTAAGTATGTCTACACTTTTTTCTAAACTTTATTCCGTTCGGTTCATGGTGGCTTTGAGTACAATTTTATTGTTTTTTTGTAGTAGTTTACGTCATACTTTATTTCAATCAAATGCCTTTGACTTAGGGATTTTTGATAATGGAGTCTACCTGATTAGTCAGGGGCAAGAACCTTTGGTTGCCTTTCGAGGTCTGCATATTATTGGCGATCATGCAGCTTTTATTCTATATCCTTTAGCATTATTATACAGGATTTTTCCGCAGATACATTGGTTGTTTTTTATCCAGGCTTTGAGTTTGTCGATTGGGGCATTCCCAACGTTTTATTTGGCAACTCAGGCAGGTTTAAAAAAATCTATAGCAACTGCAATGGCGGCTGTTTATTTGCTTTATCCAGTTATTTTTAATCTCAACTTGTTTGATTTTCACCCGGAAGTCATTGCTCTTCCTGTTTTACTTTGGGCAATTTTAGCAGCACAACTTGATCGAGTTTTTGGGTTTACTGTAGCAGTTCTTTTAATTTTAAGCTGCAAGGCGGTCTTGTCCCTAACGGTTGTGGCTTTAGGAATTTGGTTGCTGTTTTTTGAGAAAAAGAAAACTTGTGGAATTATTGCTATATTGAGTGGTTGTATCTGGTTTGTGATTGCAACTCAAATTATTATTCCTTATTTTAGTGGAGGTGAACCTGCGGGAATTAAATTTTATGATTCTCTCGGTGATTCTACTTTAGAAATTGCTCTCAATTTACTTTTAAAACCAGAGATTGTTTTTAAACAAATTTTTACGCTTGCTAATCTTGAGTATTTAATTCTCTTAACAATTCCTGTGATTTGGGGCTTGAATTTTCGATATTTTGCTCCCTTAATCGGCGCGTTTCCTGTATTATTTTTAAATTTACTGAGTGATAGTGTTCAGCAAAAAAATTTAACTCAACAATATTCTCTCCCTATTTTACCTTTTTTATTGGTGGCGATGATTTCAACCTTAGCGGCAGGTAGAGGGTGGTTACGCCAACCTAAAAAAATCATTTTGTGGTCATTAGTTGCTTTTTTAGCTTTGGCAAAATACGGCTACTTTGGATCTAGATACTTGAGACATTTTAACACGGTTCAAGCCTCTCACGAAGCGGTAGCATTGGTCAACACTAAGGGGAGTGTATTAACAGCCGATCATATTGCGCCCCATTTAACTCATCGTTCTGTGGTTATGTTGTCCACAAAAAATGCAGTAAACTTTGATTTAAACGCATTTCAATATATTTTACTAAATCGGAGTTATCCGGGTTGGGATAGTTCTCAAGATCTGGTTGATAATCTGGTGGCGAAACTGCAAATAATGCCGAACTTTAAACTGCGTTATCAAAAGTCAGAAGTTATACTTTTTGAAAATCAAAAGATGAATCAAAAAGAGAGCGAACAATGATAAAATAACCGTGACGAGAATCAGATTGATAATATGATGTGGGAGACAATTGCCGAAAAAATTAGTCAGGTAACTGGAGAAAAATTTACCTTTAAAGATAGTCGTTCTGTTGGGGGCGGTTGTATTAATCAAGGGTATCGCCTGAGCGATGGCTCTTGCAACTATTTTGTGAAACTGAATCAAGCCACTCAAATTGAGATGTTTGAAGCGGAAGCTTTGGGCGTTCAACAAATGTGGGAAACCCAGACAATTCGAGTTCCGAAACCGATTTGCTGCGGAACTGTCGGAAACTCTGCATATATCGTTCTAGAGTGGTTAGAAATGGGAGGACGCAGCAACACAGAAGCGATGAAAGAAATGGGGAGAAAATTAGCGATGATGCACCAATGGACTCCGGCGAGTGACTATCCAGGAAATCATCAGTTTGGCTGGGAAATTAATAATACGATTGGGTCAACACCACAAATTAATACTTGGACAGAAAATTGGGCAGAGTTTTGGGCGAATCAGCGCATTGGCTATCAGGTTAAATTGGCAAAACGTCGGGGCGGTCGATTTGAAAAAGCTGAACTTTTAATCGAAAAAATTCCAGAATTGTTAGCCGATCATCAACCATTACCTGCACTTGTACATGGAGATTTATGGGGAGGAAATGCTTCAGTGACGGTAGAGGGAGAACCTGTAATATTTGATCCAGCAACCTATTATGGCGATCGCGAAGTTGATTTAGCCATGACTGAATTATTTGGTCGGTTTTCACCGGCTTTTTATCAAGGATATAATGAGGCTTTTCCAATTGATCAAGGCTACGAAACCCGAAAAATCTTGTACAATCTCTATCATGTTCTCAATCATTTTAATTTATTTGGGGGTGGCTATGGTTCACAAGCCAATCAAATGATTCAGCAACTTTTACGCCGATGACAGAGAGATTTTAATTTCATTTAAAGTTTGTTAAATGTTATCTACTTTTTCTAAACTTCCTAATGGTAAACTTACTCGTATCGTTGTGATTTGATTTGGGATACTATGAATTGCTAAACTTCCCTCATGTACATTTAAAAGACGTTTGACAATCGCTAGTCCTAATCCCGCACTTTGATGCTCTGAGCGACCCCGATCAAATTGTTTATCAGTCCCTAGTTTTTCAATCTGGCTGGCTGTCATCCCCTGTCCTTGATCAATAATTTCAAGCTCATATTGCTGGTTAATGGAGGTTTTAATCAAGACTTTTTCTTGTTTTTCTGAAAATTTTAAGGCATTGTTGAGGAGTTCTTCGACGATTTTAAGAAAAATGTCTTCAGGAACGGCAACCTCAATATTGTGCTGAAGTTCTAGAGATAAATCGGCTTGACGTTCTGGAAACATTTCTAGCATTTCTTCAGCCACTTTTTGAATTAAGGCATTCGGTTCTTGAATCGAACCTTTTGGCCAAAATTTCATACGTTCTGAGTCGTGAACGAGAAGTTCTAAATCGGCATAGAGAAGAAAGTTAGAAATCAATCGATATAGTCGTTGGGCTGAAACATTAATATCGATTAGCATGGGTTCAACTTCATTAGCTTCCATCTCCGTAAAATCTTCAATCAGAAGTTGAGATAAACCCAAAATTCCATTTAACGGAGTTCGCAATTCATGGGGAAGAGAAAGAGTGAGAGTGGTTCTGAGTTCATCAATACGCTCTTGAGTTTGTTGTTCAATTGCATCTTTTTTTTGAATTCGACTGGAGATTGCTCCTAATAAATCTTTACGACTGAAAGGTTTCGTCAAATAATCATCAGCCCCTAAATTCATTCCTTGGCGAAGATTTTCACGAGTGGCTTTAGCTGTTAGAAAAACAAAAGGAATTGTAGAAGTTTTCTTGTTTTCGCGTAATGCTTTTAAAACATCATATCCATCCATCTCCGGCATCATTACATCACAAATGACTAAATCCGGAAGATGCTCTTGAGCGAGTCTAACACCTTCTTCACCATTTTTCGCACCCATGACTGAAAAGTCTTCAGCTTCTAGAATATCAAGAACGATCTCACGGACATCGGACTCATCTTCAATAACTAAAATCCGTTTCATTGAGTTCTCTCTCCTGAAAGTGCAAAGGTAGTGCTACTGTAAATATTGTACCCTTTCCAACTTCGCTGTGTACAGTAATCCTTCCTTCTAGGCGATCAACAGAACGTTTAACAATCGCTAATCCTAAGCCTGTTCCTGGAATTGTCGCGACATTTCTGGCTCGATGAAAAGATTCAAATAGATGTTTTTTATCTTCAGGAGGGATGCCAATTCCTTGATCTTTAACAACAAAAACAACTTGTTTCTTTTGATAAAAGAGTTTGAAGTCAATCGGACCTCCTTTTGGTGAATATTTGACGGCATTCGAGAGTAAATTGACCAAAATATGCCGGAGTAACTTTTCATCGAATAATGGTAATAAAGGTGACGGCTTGTCTAACTCAAACTCTAAATAATTGAGAATAATTTTTCCATGAATCTTTAAATTGATCTGATGCTCACTTCCGGCATTCAGTTGAATTTCTTCAACTAAATTTTGGCAGAAACTATCTAAATCAAGAGGGGTGGGATTGTAGGGAAGTTTATGGGCTTCAGATTGACCGATCACTAAGACATCATTGAGGAGATCGGTTAAGTGTTGAATCGTAACTTGAATTCGATGAAAATATTTATTTTTTTTCTCGTCTGTCCAGCGATGACCGTAATATTCTAACGCCTCTGTTGCTGCCATAATTGTGGTCAGAGGAGTCCGAAATTCATGGGAAATCATGGACACAAAACGAGACTTCAAAAGATTAAGTTCTTTTTCTTTTTGGAGGGCTTTCCGCATTTCAGCTTCAGCTTGTTTGCGTTCCGTGATTTCTTCAATATCGCCTTCATAGACAATAATATTATTGGCTGCATCTCTGACGGCTCTACCATTTTCAGAAATCCAGATGATATGACCATCTGCATGATAAACTTGAGACTCAAAAGCTAAGATACAACCTTGTTCTTCGATGAAACGGATAAACTCAGCCCGACGTTGAGGATCAACATACATCTGGCTGCCAATATTGCTAATTTTAGCCATCATTTCTTGAGGAGACTGATAGCCAAATATCCGAGCTAATGTTTTGTTCACATCTAAAAAACGTCCTTCTGGTGTAGATTGAAAGAGTCCTTCGACAGCATTTTCAAAAATATTACGATATTTCGCTTCAGCAATTTCAAGTTTCTGGCGAGCATTAAACTCAGCCCGCTGTAAACGTTCATACAAATAAACAGATAAATCACAAATTAAACAAATCCAGAATAAAGTGAGGATCAATCGCAAAGGTTCATTATAATTGAGAGGAATTGTATCAAACCCCAGGATTCTATTGATTCCAAAATAGTAACCTAAAGTAATAACTTGGGATAATAAATGGAGAGGCCAACAGGCGGGAATCAGAGTCGCCTGAGTGAAAAATGTCGAACCCCAACTCATCAAATCAGGGTTAACAACGGTAGAACCGAGTTGAAGAACTTCAAAAAGACTTTCGATAATTTGTTCATTCATCTCCAGAGACCAAGAAAGCCCCAGAAAAATGACGTTGAGATGACGACGTCCCCAGTTGGTTTGTAGTACCCCCAAAGCTGTGCATAGACTAAATAACCCAATTAATTGAATGGCGAGGTATTTATCAAAAAAAGTTTCTCCTGCATAAAAAAATCGAGCTAATTTTAGTAGAAAGCTTGTCAAGTAGGCAGCAAGCACTAACCGAAAAGCCAAATTCAATCGAGCTTGTAGAAACCGATTGCGCCATTCTTCGTAGGAAAGAGTTGCTAAATTGCCATAATTTTCAGGATAGGCGTTTGCATTTCTGAGAATTGTCAGTATTCCCTGAATCGGCGACAGTCGTTGCAGCAACATCAGCCCTTGATGAATCATTTGTTGACCTCGTTCCGAGAAGTGAAGCTTGTCCATTTTACTTATCGATGCTTTACTCTGTCGCACCGGAGGAATACTCCGAGTGAATATTACAAAATTAAAACTGCAAAATCAGGCGTTACAAAATCAGGCGTTACAAAATCAGGCATTGAAAAAAAAGAGGCTCTGTTATCAATACAGAACCTACTTCTATTCGTTTATTTTAGTCGAAAGCTTTAATACTGGGTTTAATGTACCGTACCCTCCATGGGTTGAACATCTATCGGCTTCATCAGGTACAGCTTCACGAATTGCCAACCATTAGCGAGATAATGGGGTAATTTCTGGAAGAATTGCAGGAATTTAGGCGTATTCGAGTTAACAATCGCTGTTAATTTCTCGTTGGTTTTGATGCAAACTTCCAAGCGTTCGTAGAACTCCGGATTTTCTACATCTAAGATAATCGGGAACACACGACCTGATGTTTCATTGGTTTTGAGAATCACATATTTGTCATACTCACGAGCATCCAAGCCAATCGCCTTATAGAAGCCATAGCGTTGAACATCGTTCAGGTACATGGTCGCAAACACAGACAACAGGAAGAAACGACACCAGAGTTTGGCTTTCCAGTCATTCAGCATCTGGGGCTGAGATTTCATAATCGCATCGAAGAAATCTCCGTGACGGTTCTCGTCTTGACACCAGTTTTCAAAGAAGCGGAAAATCGGATAAATTCGATCTTCAGGATGCGCTTCTAAGTGACGATAAATGGTGATATACCGCCAGTACCCGATTTTCTCAGAAAGGTAAGTCGCGTAGAAAATGAATTTGGGCTTGAAGAAGGTGTACTTACGGCTCTTGGTTAAGAATCCCAAATCTAGCGACAGATTGAAATCGGACATCGCTTTGTTCAGGAAACCCGCATGACGCGCTTCATCCCGCGACATCAATTGAAAACATTCTGCGAGAACCGGGCTTTTTCCTTTGAGACGACGGCTCAACTCCTTGTAGAGTAAGAACCCAGAAAATTCCGCCGTACAAGACCGCTCCAAAAACTCCACAAATAGACGGCGAGTCTCTCCATCAATATGTCCCCAAGATTGCTCAAATTCGGCATCCCGGACAAAGTGATGACGGTTGTAGTCCGCCCGAAATTCTTCTAAAATAGCTCGCAGTTCATCCTCATTGACGGAGATGTCCATCTGCGCCATCTCATCAAAATCTGTGGTGTAGAAACGAGGAGTAAGAATGGTTTCCTTAGCGGGAACTTTGACCCCAGGCCGAATTTCATCAAAAGCTGGTTTTTTTAGAGAATCTACCATAGTGTTTTTTACATCTTAGATGATTGCAGGTTTGAGGTGCAGAGGGTGTGCTGTCAGTTTCGGAGTCTTCCCCAACTGCCCACACAAGCTGATATCCAGACCAAAATTGAAAGTATGAGTTTTAGTCTATCAACCTCTGAGTCCCAAAACACATTCATGGCGTTAAGAATTGCAACAACAGTTGATACACTTGTAAACATTAGGGAAAGTGCGATCGCTTTTTAGCCCTATATCACGGGGAGTTCAGCGTTCAGGTCCAACCGACTAAGGAGTTCGTGATAATCCGCGTCACCCCCAGTTCGAGCAACTGTTGAAAATCTTCAGGATGGTCAACGGTCCACGCCACCCAATAAACGCCTTGAGCGCGACTTTCCTCAACAAACTGGGGATTCTCTAACGCGACATTAAATAAACTACTTAAAATCGCATTTCCTGCTGTTACCGCTTTCTGCAATTGTTGGGGATAATCTGAGGCTTGAGTTAGAAAATATCCTAACTTTATCTCCGGACAACAAGACCGAACTTGCTTTAAAAATTCCTCATTGAATGCTGTGATTATACATTGCTCTAAAATCCCTGCATCCTGCACCTGTTGAATTAAATTCTGAATGTCAGAGTCTGACCATTGACAATGGGGTTTCACATCAAAATAGAGAAACCGTTTCACCTGTTGAAAATAGGTTAAGGCTTCGGCTAAAGTCGGTATCGTTTCTCCTGCAAATTGTTCGCCAAACCAAGCCCCCGCATTGAGTTGTTTTAACTCCTGCAAAGACTTCTCTTGCACTCGACCCGAACTTCCAGTAATTCGCTCTAAAGTTTCATCGTGAAAGATGACAGGAACCCCGTCAGATGATAATTGTAAATCAAATTCTATGGAACTTGCTCCTCCTTCTATCGCTGCTGTAAATGCCGCTAAGGTATTCTCTGGAGCCATAACCGAAAAGCCGCGATGGGCAACAATTTCTAAATTCAAAATTCTTTTACTCCAACACCTGCTTTGAGCGCGTTCAATCATTCTATCTTCTAGTTTACCTAGATTTCAAGCATTAATTCATCCTCATCCCGATTGGCTAAATTTTATGAACGACAATAGCAGAAATGCTGAATTATGCTAATCTAGCTCTATTGTCAGTTTTGATTTTAAATGAGTTTAATTCAGCGCATTCCTGGACGGGCTTATCTTTTACTGGGGATTACAATTTTTGGGGCTGCCAATGCCGTGACACGGCAGTTAACTGAGATCGGCGCAGACAATTTAATTGATGGCAGAAATCCCATCTCTTTTTGTAATGTTCTCCTTGTCGGTAATATTTGGGCTTTTTTAATCTTTTTACTCCTTTATTATCAGGAACTCAACCGCAATACCTTCCAACAACTTTCCGGGAAAGATTGGCTGGCGTTAACCACTGTTGCTACTCTAGCCGGAGCTTTAGCCCCCGCTTTATTCTTTTCTGCCCTCGAAAAAACAACAGTCAATAATGTAATTTTAATTAGTCGCATCGAACCGCCTTTATCTCTCGCGCTCTCGATTTTTTTACTCGGTGAACGAGTCAATCGTTGGGTGATTATCGGGGCAATTGTTTCATTTATTGGCGTTGGATTAACAGTTTTTATTCCCGATCCGAATCGCGAAATGATGAGTATGGCAGGCTTTGAAATCGGAGTCGGAGAAATTCTCGTAGCTGTTGGTGCGATCGCTGCGGCTATTGCCAATGTGATTAGTAAAGTCAGTCTCCGCAATATTTCTCTGGGTTTTTTTTATATTTACCGTACTTTTTTCAGCACGATTATCTTTTTTATAATTGTGACGATCCTGTTTGGATTCGGTCATTTTATGGATGTATTTTCTCCGTTCCTCTGGCAATGGATGCTTCTGTATAGTTTAGTTATCGTTGTTTGCGGTCAATTTTTTTGGTTTTCAGGATTAAAAAAGTCAACCGCATCTGAGATTTCTTTAGCGAATTCTTTTGCTCCAATCGCAGGGATTTTAGCTTCATACTTGATTTTAGGAGAAGTGCCAACCACAGCTCAATATATTGGGGGAAGTGTGATTATTTTAGGGATTATTCTCAATCAAATTGGTACAGCTAAAAGTCCGCCTCAACCTTCAGAAAAATCTGCAAAAGATTTAGATCAAACTCCAGGATACAAAGGCGTTTAAGTTTTTTGAGTTTGATTTTTTTCTAACAGTCTGACAATATTTATAGAGTTGAGACTCAAGCTATTCAGTAATACTGAGATATTTAGGCTGTGCTTTAACGCGATCAATCCAGGCTAAAATAGCCGGAAACCGCTCCAAATCAAATCCCCCTTCATCTGCAACATGAGTATAAGCAAATAAGCAAATATCTGCAATTGTATAGCGATCGCCTACAAAAAAATAATGTTGTTTTAACTGTTCTTCCATTACTCCTAATGCAGCATAACCCAAAGGTTGTTTCTCCTCCAAAGCGCGTTTGTAATCCTCTGGTTTTCCTAAAATTGAAATCCAATAGCGAGAAGTTGCAATAAAAGGTTCATGGCTATATTGTTCAAAAAACATCCATTGCATCACCTGCGCTTGTTCAAACTTATCCGTCGGGAAAAAGGGTGTATCTTGACTAAAATAATATAAAACTGCATTCGATTCTGGTAAAAATTTCCCCAGTTCAAGTTCTAAAAGCGGTACTCGTCCATTTGGATTTTTGCTGAGAAATTCTGGAGTTCGGCTTTCACCTTGAACAATATCAACCGTTACTCGTTCAAACTGAAGATTTAACTGTGTTAATAACAGTCGGATTTTATAACAATTTCCGGATAGGGGATGTTCATATAATTTGATCATCATAAATACTCCTCAATTTAAACCGTGACCCAGAATCCATATATTTCTAAATCTTATCTTCTAAATCTTATCTTAATCTAGAACCTTGAATCTGTAAATCTTAATATAACCTGAAAATGTTAAAAAATTGACAGTTAAACGGTAAACTAAACCTGATTGGATGAGGGAGCAAACATCGACAATGTACGCTGATGAACTTGTAGAACGATACAGCAACGGGGAACGAGATTTTGAAGGTGTTGAACTCACAGGTGCTAGCCTATCTCGCCTTGATTTAAGTGATATCAACTTGCAAAATGCCGATCTCACCGATACGAATTTCAACGAAACTAAATTAATGCGGGCGAACCTTTCTCACGCTAACTTAACCTCTGCTAATTTGCGCGGAGATTTACGTCAAGCCACCCTATCTCATGCCATATTAAATGAAGCAGATTTGGGACGAGCAAAACTTCATGGTGCCAATTTAACCGAGGCGAATTTAAGTTTTGCAAATTTAGCAGCCGCCAGTCTCAACCATGCCAATTTACAGAAAGCAAACCTTCATCACGCTGACCTAGATGCAGCCAATTTAATCAGTGCAAACCTCCAGCAAACTGACTTAAGTTCAGCCAGTTTAAGTTGGTATGATAAAGTCGTTGCTAATTTAAGTCGAGCCGATTTAACCGAAGCTAATTTATCTGAAGCTAACTTATCCGGAGCTAATTTACTCGAAACAAATCTGACACGAGCTAACTTAACAAAAGCCAAGTTACAAGATGCGAATTTAATTCGAGTCATTCTATTAGAAGCTGACCTCAGTTTAGCCGATCTTAGTAATACACGTCTCCAAGATGCTCAGTTAGAAGGGGCAAAACTTCAACAAACAAATCTGAGCGGCGTTGACCTTTCAAACTTTAATCTCACTAGAGTAAATCTTAATCGTGCCAACCTCGAAAATGCCAACCTGCGAGAAACCTGTTTTGAGGGAGCAAACCTAAGAATAGTTAATCTGAATCAAGCGAATTTAATTCATGCTAATCTAAGTAGAGCCAGTTTAATTGGAGCAGATTTAACTGATGCCAACCTCTATGGTGCAATCCTAGAAAATACTGAATTTCTGGGTGCAGTTATGCCCGATGGAGAAATCTATGAACTGGATACAAACTCAATTCAACTGACCTCAATTCAACAGATGACACGTCAAATTATTCGTACAGATAAAGCCCCTTCTCCTGTTGGCCCGTACAATCAAGCCGTGATCGCAAATGGGATGGTGTTTGTAGCTGGTCAAATTTCGCTCGATCCGACAACAAACCAAATTGTTTATCAACGAGATATTGCCAAACAAACAGAACAGGTGATGGCGAATTTAGAAGCCGTTTTAGCCGCAGCCGGGGCGAGTTGGTCAGAGGTTGTCAAAACCACAATTTTTCTCAAAAATATGAACGATTTTGCGGCAATGAATGCCGTATATGGGCAGTATTTTCAAGCCGAAAATGCACCCGCCCGTGCTTGTGTAGAAGTGTCACGTTTACCGAAGGATGTATTAGTTGAGATTGAATGTATCGCTTTGTTATCAAGTCCTTCTTAGGGCAAACTGAGTTAAAAATTATCCGGAAAGCCTTCCGATACACTCGAAAAAACATAGAATCTCTGACAACATCAGCCTTCGTTATTGTTAATGTCGCCGAAACTCTGTGCTTATTTTATCCGGTCATCTCCGATAATATTTGATCGCGATGTCCGAAAAAGTACAGAATTTTTTTTGGAAATCTCTTCACGAGTAAATCCCAATTCAATTCAAAAATCTCAATTCAAAAATCTAGGAGTGAAACCCGATGAGTAACCCCAAAATTTCTCCAACTTTTTTATCCGTTTTAGATCAAAGCAATTCCGACTCTAAACAAGATGCAATTGTGATTTACAACAGTCAACGTCCTCCTGAAGAAATGCCTTCTCGCGGTGATGAACGACGTCTACAAGTTATACAGCAACAAAGCCAAGAAAATGCTCCTGTTGTTGCGAAGATGAGCATGGACTATGAAAGTAGCACAGGTCAATCTTTAAATGCAACTCAAGTCGGTTCAGGTGCATTACCTGTCGCCGCAGTAGAAGTTACTAAAAATACCCTTCCTGCCCTTGCTGAACAACCCGAAGTTATTGCAATTATTCCCAATCAAAAAATCAAGCTTATTCAACCCAAACAAGTTAATTATTCTGACTTAATGACTGAAGAAAAGCAGCAAAAAATGACTTGGGGATTACAAGTTTTAGAAATTGCAAAAATGTGGGAATGCACTAAAGGAAAAGGCGTTAAAGTTGCTGTATTAGATACAGGAGTTTACAGCGAACATCCGGCTCTCAAAGATCGCGTTAAAGACTTCATCGTTGTAGACCCTCACGGACGACGAATTACCGCCACCCCTCACTTCGATGCTGGAGAACATGGAACTCATGTTTGTGGTACGATTGCCGGAGGAAAAACAGAAACAGGCGTATCAATCGGAGTTGCACCGGAAGCTGATTTATTAGCGGGTGGAGTTTTGATTGGAAATGCCACTTTACAAACCTTAGTTGAAGGCATGACCTGGGCGATTGAAAAAGGCGCAAATATTATTAATATGTCCTTGGGTTTAATGTATTATGAACCCCTATTTGCTCAAGTTTTTGATATGATTCTCAATCAGTTTGATGTCTTACCTGTGGTCGCGATTGGGAACGAAAATCATGGGAATACCAGTTCACCCGGAAGTGCATTTAATGCCTTTTCTGTGGGGGCAGTCGAAAAGTTATCCGAGCAGAAAGATGACATGGGAATTGCCTTTTTTAGTAGTGGCGCAAGCTTAGTTTTTCCTCAAGATGCACCGAATAATTGGGTGACAAAACCCGATGTGTCAGCCCCGGGAGCGCAGATTTATTCTTGCGTTCCTCCCGTTCAACAACCCGATGGAGTTCGTCAATATACCTACATGGATGGAACCTCAATGGCTACTCCTCATGTTGCTGGTGTTGTCGCATTATTAATGGCGGCTAAACCTGATGCTCCGATTAGTGAAATCATCAAAGCTTTAAAAGAAACAGCCTATCATCCAGGTGGTGAAGAAATGCGTCCCGATAATCGTTGGGGTTGGGGTTGTATTCAGCCTGTAAAAGCATTGGAAGCTCTGAAATAATTAGTTTTTGTCTGCATTCAATAAACGGCTGGGAACTTAAGTTCCCGGCTAAAAGTTAAAGTCGGTTTAAACTAACTCTAGAATCAATCTTTAATTTTATGAAAATTAGTGCAGAGTTTGCGAATCGGTTATCTCAGCTCAACTCCAAGGAAATGATCCGAGTGATTGTTTTTTTGCAGACGGAAACAGAGGGAGAGAAAAAATCTCCAACAGAAGTTCAACAAATCGCAGAAATTAAACTCGATAAAATTCGCCCAATCTTAACAAAATATCACGGAGAACTCCTCAGCGATCGCCCAAATATTTTAGGGTCTATCGGAATGACAATTACAGTTGCAGGCATTTATGCTTTGGCTGAGTCATCTGCTGTTAAAATGATTGTTGCAGATCAGGCAATTTTTCCCACTCGTTAGTTGACTGAGTGTAGATCAAAAACTGAGATACCTATTTTTTGAGCTCTGCATTAATGTGGGATGATGTAGATTTTTTTTATAAGGCGATCGCTTCAAAATCCCACCCAAATATTAAACTTAAATTAGGCGAAAGATTAGTAAACTCTGAATTGATGCACCCATAGAGTTCAGATATTCTTGAGGGTTCTTGATGTTTTAATTGTGTTTGGTAATATTTTACATGACCCCTGCGCAGTAACAATTCTGAGTCATCACTACACTACTTCCAGATCGCTACCAATCAAAACACTCTCGAAAAACTAGGGATAGCATTCACCATACTAATATTTTAGCTTTTCCGATGACCAACGTAGGATACTCTATATCCTTTTTTGTAGTCATTCATGCCATACCAGTCTTTAATCTCTCTGGAAGAGTATCTAATCTGCCGATAGTCATAACCGATTACGTCAAACATTGATTCTAAAAAAGATGGAGTTGGCCAAAATGCAACTCCATCAATATCTGTTGTATCGCTTGTCTTGTCCGGATCTTCAATAATCATATAGAGCATTGGAGGCTTTTTTAAAAAATTTTTAAGACCGTACCAACAGTAATTAGTTGCAACATTTGTATCAATAATTGTAGAACTAGGAGAGATTTGCTTTAACAGTCTAAAAAACTCTACTTGCTTAACTGTATGGTATAGAAAACCACAACACAAAATCAAATCGAATTCCCCCTTACTTACTGATGACATATATTCAAATAAATCAGCTTGTATGAATTCCATTTTATTTTCAAAACCAGTTCCATGAAGATATTTTTTGCCTGTTTCAATTAATTCTTGTCTAGCCTCGACACCAATGATTTTTTTAGCACCTAGAGCTAGACATGGATAGGAAAGACGGCCATTGTTGCAAGCCAAGTCTAGAATTACCTTATCTTGAATTAGCTCTTTATTCCGAGTAAATAGAAGTTCGTAGCGCCAGTTGAAGCGGTTTCTTGCCTTTTGATCTTTTCCTGAACCGTAGGGTAATTCTGCATAATCGAACATCAAACTTGTCATGTCACGATTCTCCTTAGGTTAAGTACTATTTCTGTTCTGTTGTCACTCTAGTACCTAGTGGTTTGTCAAGATTAAAATTGTGGGTAGTCTAACTCTGAAAATTCCTATTTACAAAGAATATAGAAGTAGCTGACGTACAAAATTAAAATTGACCTTCCACTAGAGTGACAGAACAGAGATATTAAAGTTTATTATAAAGCAATACCGTTCAATTAAGGCTGAAAATCTGGGTAATTAAGTATTACTACTTAATCAACAGAATTTAGATCTACTAATTCATTTGGGAGCGTAGAGGATGTATAGACTACGAAAACCTTATTACCTATGTCATTAGAAGTGACGTTGAGAATTGATTGTCTATTATCAAGGGTTAGTCCTGCTGGCGCGTCATCAATTCCTAAGATTAACAACCGAGATACCTGTATTTTTGAACATAGCATTAAGAAATATTAAGGCAGAGGGATTAAAGTTGCAGTTATCAACAGCGAATCAGCTCTATTAAGTATCATAAAATAGTGATTTTGTCAAGACCTATCTGAATTAAACTTCGGAAAATTTTCCTCAGCTAACAAATTTAATATAAATTGAACTTATTCTTTCGGGATATTTACAAAAATTTACCGTCATTTTTGATTAATTATGTTGACATTAACTGAATCAGTAAGCTAGGATGAAAAGCTTTTTGTTTTTATTGAGTTAAGGATTGACTGATTGACTCTACAATTTATGCAGTTATTTACAAGAATTAATATATTTTTTTCGATTCAAATGGATTTAATAAAGTCTTGTAAAGTTCCTGATATTAAATTTATTTTTTGAATGAATGGAATATAAATCAGCAAGTATTTTTATGGGGTTACAACTCATCAAGCTTGTCTCTGGTTTATTAGCTTCTTTGACTTTTGTAGTTACTGAAAGGAAGATGAACATGAAAGGATGCCAAAATCTTCAAGGTTTTGTATTAGGTACTCTTAGCACTACAATATTGTTATTTACCCAAGTTCAAATCGCAAATGCTATTACATTAGGAGGTCTTTTAGGGAGAGAGACTTTAAAGAGTCAAGGTGCAGAAGTTCTCTTTGAACAAGCTTTTGAACAAATTATCGATGATTTTGGAGTAAGTATTTCAGCCGATCAAGAACTGACTGATTCTTTTTGGGAAAGTCTCGGTTTTGAGACAGTCTTAATAGCAGGAACTTATTCTTTCTACCTATCTCTTGATAACCAAATCAGAGATGTTAATGTATCTGTTACTGCTAGAGCTTTTACCGAGCAAAAGGAAGATACGCTCAGTCAGAATTTTAGCACGATGGGGATCTCGGAGCAAGGCGCACCATATTTCAGTTCTATAGCAGCAACAGCTACAACAGGTGATGGTCTATTTTCTGATGATGTTTCTGCTGATATTTTAGGTATTTATTTAGCATCGAGTTTTGGAAATCCGTCTGGAGAAACACTTTTTGGAGGAGGTTTTTCTTATGCGTTTATTGACGATCAACAAGCCATAGAAGCCTTATCCCTTGAATCTATTGCTCTGAGAGTTCCAGAACCCTTGACCATTCTCGGCTCAATAGCCGCTCTAGGTATGGGAACTGCACTCAAAAAAAAGCATTCAAAAAAAGTGCAAGAATTTAACTCCAAAGTCTAGAAATGTCTTAGACTGCTGACAGAGATACCTAAATCATTATGAGTATCAACGGCTATTATTCTATTTTCTGTTAGGGTGAGTTGATCTCACCCTTTTTGATCAATAGCGTCGAATCTGGAGTCTAAACTTCAGTTTTATAGCCATTTTGGGGATAGCACACAGGAGTTTTACCCTTGACTTCTGGCTCTAAAATTAAGTCAGGCTGAATGAAAACAGGCAATGTTTGCTTGATCACAGGTACTTTATTGATGTAAACCTCAGAATTGATAGTGATTGGAACATTCAATTTAATTGGAATTGTAAACTCGCATTCACAGTGGTTTTGATGATTGTGCGTAGAAGTCATGGTTATATTTTCCGTAAAAGTCATGGTTGTTTGTATTCCAGAATCTAGTTAAAGTAAAGGCTGAAATTTTATTCCTAGTTTTAGAAATAATCTCCGAAACCCTTATATATTTAATCTAACTGTTGGAAGTTCAATTATGACAGTCGCTTTTTTGTGGAGACTCAAATAAATGTAGCTTAAATAAACTATTAATGGGATCTGATAAATTAGGATTACAGGTCGCAACGCTTACCGCCATTTTTCAAGTCCCGTTTTTGATGAACTTCAAGCGAAGTAACTGTTTTCCCGTTGGTTCATGAAGCTTTTCTTCTAAATACTTAAAGCCATAACTGGAATAAAACTGACGACCAATCGCATTATCCTTGAAGACTTCAACTTCAAGATTACCGTGCAATTCTTGGGCTTTATTCATGAGTGCAAAACCCACTCCCCTTCCCTGAAAACAGGGCTGTACAAATATTGCTCCAACTTCCGAACCAATCAGAGCGATAAAACCAATTACTTCTTCCTCATTTTCAGCTACCCAAGTATCAGCGTTCGGTAAATACACATTCGGAATATTGTAACGTTCTCGTTCTAAAAATTCTTCTGTTAAAAATGGATGAGCTATTTTTGAAGCATTTTCCCACGCAGACATAACATCGTTTAAGTCACTCTCTTTATATTGTCTAATGATCAACACAGTGGATGATTCCTTTTCAAGTGACACACGTTTTAATGCTACACAGGTATACTACAAGGTGTCAAGGGCGTAATAGCGAAACTTTAGGAAATATGCGACAATAAGCTTTACCGAAATTAAAAGTTAAGGGTTATTGTTAAGCATCCATGTCAACTCCCCGCATCCATTCTGATACTGTCGAAGACGTCAAGCAAAGGGCGGATATCGTCGATATTGTTTCTGAACGAGTCGTTCTTAAACGTCGGGGGAAAGACTTTCTGGGGTTGTGTCCGTTTCACGAAGAAAAAACCCCCAGTTTTACCGTCAGCCCCAGCAAACAAATGTACTACTGTTTCGGTTGTGGTGCAGGTGGAAATGCGATTAAATTTTTGATGGAGTTGGATAAAAACTCCTTTGCGGATGTGGTGCTAGACTTGGCGCGTCGTTATCAGGTTCCGGTGAAAACTGAGTCTCCGGAACAACGTCAAGAACTGCAACAAAAGCTGTCCCTACGAGAACAACTTTACGAAATTTTAGCGATCGCCACCAGTTTTTATCAACACGCTTTATCCCAGTCTGAAGGAACAGAAGCTTTAGATTATTTAAAGTCTCAAAGACGGTTAACCTCTGAAACCATTCAACAATTTCAACTCGGTTATGCTCCCAAAGGTTGGGAAATGCTCTACGATTATTTGGTTGAACAAAAGCATTTTTCTGTTCATTTAGTCGAACAAGCAGGCTTAATTGTACCGCGAAAAAAAGGCAATGGCTATTATGATCGATTTCGCGATCGCTTAATAATTCCCATTCACGATGTTCAAGGGCGAGTGATTGGCTTTGGGGGAAGAACCTTATCAGATGAGCAGCCTAAATATTTGAATTCACCGGAAACTGAGTTATTTGATAAAGGCAAAACTCTGTTTGGTTTAGACAAAGCAAAAACCGCAATTTCCAAACAAGATCAAGCCGTCGTTGTTGAAGGGTATTTTGATGTGATTGCGTTACAGGCTGCGGGGATTCAAAATGTTGTTGCGGCGTTAGGAACTGCTTTAAGCTTAACTCAAGTCAAGCATTTATTACGATATACAGAATCAAAGCAAATTGTTCTTAATTTTGATGCAGATAAAGCCGGATCAAAAGCAGCACAGAGAGCAATTGGAGAAATAGAAAAACTAGCCTATCAAGGTCGAGTTCAACTCAGAATTTTAAATTTACCAGAAGGCAAAGATGCTGATGAATATTTGCAAACAGCTTCACGAGCAGACTACCAAAATTTATTAGAAACTGCACCGCTTTGGATCGATTGGCAAATTAATCAGATGCTGATTGATCGGGATTTAAGTAAAGTTTTAGAGAGCCAAGCCGTAGCACAAGACATGATAAATTTATTGAATAAAATAGAACAGGATCTTCAACGAACTCAATATCTTCAATCCTGTGCGACTATATTAAGTCAAGGAGAAGTTCGACTCGTTCCTCTACTCATTAAAACCCTACAAAAGCAGCTTCAAAAGCTACGGCACCGGGATGAATCAAAAGCAGAAGAACCTTCAGAAATCGAACTTCCCGTTTCCGCCGAACGTAGTTTATTAGAAGAAGCAGAAGCATTATTGCTGCGAATTTATATACATTGTTCGCCCCATCGTCAAGCTGTCGTTGAAGCATTAGAAACGAGAGATTTACAGTTTAGCTTCTCCCATCATCGGTTTTTGTGGCGAAATATTTTAGAAATCGAAGAACAGTCACAAAACGATATCGCATCTCTGAATTTAATTTCAAAATTACAAGACCGTTTGCTAGAGTTTCCCCAACAGCAACAACAGATTAATTCTATACTATACTTAGATGATACTGCCCAGGCTAATCTACTCCGAGCACCCTTAGAAATTCGAGCCGCGATCGCATCAATAGAGTTAGTCTTGTGTAGAAAACGCCGTAGTTTAGCCTTACATTTGTGGCAAAATACCAGTTATACTGAAAATCCAGAATTATTCAAAATGTACCACAAGGAGTTTCTAGAAGCAAATCAACGCATTCAAGAGTTAGAACCCCAACGCTGTACAAAATTTCAAGACTTAGCAACCGTGACCTTACAAGATTGAATTAAATTCTGTCAAATCCTTGTCAAATACTCAAAGTTTGGCTATACTGTTTCATCAATTTACAATTAATATTCTGATGCTAAATCTACAATATTTAAATGAAGTTTCACTCACATCGACTAAGGGAGTTGGGTTGATGATTTGAGAGTGAGTGATAGACAGAAACAACAACCAGTTTGAGTATTGTTCTGCTTGACCTCTATAAAACTGACTTTTTTGTTCAGTTAAAATTTCCTAAAAAATAACTCCACTCTGGTGATCGAGATAACAAAATAGACGTGACGATAGATTTTGACTGAGTTCCAAATTTAATCTTATGAATAGATTGAAACCTTGACCATATCCCTGAGAAATTGTGTACGATTTTATCTGGAAAAATATAATGACTGAAACGTCAACTCAGGGCGGAAAATTTTCTGACGGTTAAAATTACTCATGGATATTGATTCTTGAACCACTAGACATAGTCAAGAAGAAAACGAATCACGGTTGATCTGGGTTGAGATCGAGGTAAACTGAGTTCGGGGAAAGATCAGAGTGAATGGGCACAGAAATTAAGCGTAGAATTTGATGATTTTGCTCAATCCTTGCCATTATCGCTGATAATATCGGTAAAATTGCTATGATTTTTCGAGCCCTACAACTGCTATTCGTTTAAAGAGTATGAGATTACAAGACTTTTTGGGGACAAATCTCAAATATGATGTCAAGAAAATTGATGCCGATCCGGAACTGAGTCGCCAGATTCAGATTCGTCTGATTGATTTGGGACTTCTCGATCCTCCCGTCGATGGTATATTTGGCCCGAAGTCAACCGCAGCCTTGCATCAATTTCAAAAGCTGATGGATTGTGGAGAAGCTGGGTACTTAGGCGCAGTCACAGCCAAGAAATTAATAGAAACTCGAGTTGAAGACCTTCCAGTTAGGACTCCAATTTTAAAAACAGTCAAAAGTACCGTTTTCAAAGCCAAACCCATTGCTTCCTCTCAGTTAAATAACTCTGAAAAATTTTCTATTCC
The DNA here is from genome assembly GCA_038530755.1 of Cyanobacteria bacterium J06592_8. Taxonomy (GTDB): domain Bacteria; phylum Cyanobacteriota; class Cyanobacteriia; order Cyanobacteriales; family Microcoleaceae; genus Capilliphycus. The sequence continues at coordinate 109,287 of JBCBCI010000005.1, forward strand.
TGCGGGTCGAGAGTTTTCAGTTCTGACTTACGATCCAATTCGAGGACATTTGAGAGTTGCACTTCGTGAAGAAAACTACGGTGGCTATCCAATGTTATATGTTTGGGGACCCCACGCCGAAGTTTATGAAGATGGTAAACTTGTATATCCCAAGCCTTTACCCAGAAGTTATCGACTCAAAAATGTCCCCTATTTCTCTCAACTCGATAACTGGTTTAATCCAACAGGCGCCTGCAACGTCACCTCAATTGCCATGTGTTTGGATTACCTGGGTGCAGAGAGACGTTTAGACTATGGACAGTGGGAGGATGAACTGTATGAGTATGCACTAGACCGAGGCTACAGTCGTCATAATCCTTATGATTTAGCCAGTATTGTCAGAGATTATGGGTGTCGAGATTATTTTACAGAATACGCCATTATCGAAGATGTTCAAGATTGGATTGCATCAGGAAATCCTTCTGTGATTCATGGTTACTTTACTTGGTTTGGTCACATTATTGTGGTTGTAGGATATGACGAATATGGGTTCATTGTTCACGATCCCTACGGAGAATGGTTTTCAACGGGATATCGTACTGATTTAAGTGGTGCTTATTTACATTACTCCTATAATTTGATTCGCCGAGTTTGCATTCCGGATGGTAATTTTTGGGTGCATTTTATTTCTAAGTAAAATTCAGGAGAATTGGTACTTCGGCTCCCTTCGACATAGCTCAGGGCAAGCCGCTTAGTACCAAAACTGAGCGAAGTCGAGGTGTTGGAGGTTGAGAAGCTTTATCTCCAATCTCCCTGACCTAATTGCATACTCAGATCTAGCCAAGTTGAACGGGTAATCGGTGCGCTTGTTGAGATATAATCAACTCCAGTTTCTGCTACGTTGCGAATTCTTTCTAAGGTAATATTTCCAGAGGCTTCGATCTGAGTGCGATCGCCATAAAGACGAATTTTCTCAACCGCTTCTGACATCATTTCTAGGGACATATTATCCAGCATAATGATATCAACTTTGCTTTCCAGTGCCATCTGAACTTGTTCGAGGGTTGCGACTTCCACCTCAATGGTCAATGGATAGGGAATACTCTCTCGAACTTGGGCGATCGCTTCAGAAATTCCACCCGCTGCGATGATATGATTATCCTTCACCATCACTGCATCATCGAGTCCCAAGCGATGATTTCTCGCCCCTCCAACGACAGTCGCGTATTTCTCTAGCAGTCGCAGTCCGGGTGTCGTTTTGCGAGTATCGACCAATTGAGTCGGGAAGTCGGAAATAGCTTCTGCGTATTGGCTGGTTAATGTTGCAATTCCACTCAAGCGCATTGCGAGGTTTAGGGCGACTCTTTCACCTGTTAATAAGGCTGCTAATGGCCCTTGAATTTGGGCGATTATTTCTCCGGCTTCACACCATTGTCCTTCAGAAACGATTGGCGTCAACTGAACTTCTGGATCTAAAAGATAGAAGACTCGCGCTGCAATTGTTAGCCCTGCAACCATCCCGGACTCCTTGATCACCCAATGGGCATTTCCTAGAGGACGATTTTGTAATAATAGACTCGCTGTTGTGCGATCGCCTCGACCAATATCTTCACAAAGCCATTGTTGTAAAAGTGGGTCTAAAACAATCCAGGGCGGTAAAATCGGGTTCATGGCTAGTTGTTAGTTCTACATACCCATCCAATACTAAAGCTTCCCTCCTTTTATCACTGGAAGAGAAGCTTTAGTTTTATATTTATCCTGGCATCGAGCTATTTTCCCAGGCAGCTACCCGCCAAGTATCTTCGCCGTGTCAACGTTTCACATCCGAGTTCGAGATGGATCGGTGTGGTTCCATTGAGCCATAGACACCAGGAAAGCTTTCAAATACTTTCTTCTGTCTGTTCGGTATCTAGAAGTCACTTTCTTTCAACCTTTTACTATAGTAAGGGTGTTTTCTGAGATTGTCAACCCCTACTCCCAAAATTTTCTTAAATTCGGTGTTGCACTTCTGCTTTTAGTAAAACGGTCAACATGACACCCTGGATGTATAAAATGATGACGAATTTCCCGGGTTTCACAGATAGCACTCCTGTAGAGATAGCTAAAAAAAGATCTCGTACTTCTCCTTAACCTAAATTGAATCTAAACTGAAAAGCCCCCTTCCGCTTTATCTCTGGAAGAGGACTTTTGATTGATTATCCTGGCATCGAGCTATTTTCCCAGGCAGCTACCCGCCAAGTATCTTCGCCGTGTCAACGTTTCACATCCGAGTTCGAGATGGATCGGTGTGGTTCCATTGAGCCATAGACACCAGGAAAGCTTTTAAATACTTTCTTGGGGGCTTAGAAATTGCTTTTCATGCGCTTTTTCCTAACCTTTTACTATAGTAAAGGCTGTTTTGGAGATTGTCAACCCCTACTCCCAAAATATTGACATTGCGTCTATATCTACGAGCGACTCGCCTCAATTTGTCGCACCACAGTTAAGGCTGAATAGGAAACTCCGGCTGTTCCTTCGCCGGGATGGGTACAATCTCCGACTAACCACAATTGTTGGAATGGAGTGCGGTTAGCAAATCCAAACGGCCCAAAAGTAGGAATTCGTTGTCCGACTCCTCCGACAACTCCTTGATCGCGAGCGGTATAATGAGCAAACGTGCGAGGTGTTGCAGCTTCTTGATAAACGATTGTTTCTGAGGTGAGGTGGAAATAGGAACTCAACTGTGCGATCGCCTCTTCGGTATACTGTTGTTTGAGAGCTTGATAGTCTCGGCAGTTCCACCATTTGCGAGTATCGGTAAAACTGGAAGCTGTAATCGTAATTTTCCCAGATGGTGCGCGTCCATCGCCGGGATGACTCACTGACACAAACAAGGAGTTATTCTCGCCAATCACCTGGTCATAATCATAAAAAAATTGCAAGTGAGGGGGACATCCTTCTGGAATGGCGGACTCCTCTACGCCTAAATATACGACAAATGCTCCTGACGCGGGAGGCAACTTATCTACTCGACGTTTATATCCTTGTTCTAGGAGTTGGGAAGGGGTTTGCGGTTGAGTCTGTCCCATTCCGGTTAACTTAACAAGGTTCTGAGTGGTGACATTAGCAATGATATAATCTGCTGGTTCTCGCCACACTTCCCCCGTTTTCTGATTTCTCACTTGTACAGCAACGGCTTTGCCATTCTCAGTTTCAATGGCTTCAACGCTGTGACGCATCAACAGTTTACCGCCGTCTCGTTCTAAAGCTTCAACCAGGCGATCGCTTAAGACCTGCATACTCCCTTGTAGATGATACAAGCCTTGGGGTTCTTGAGAAACACCTAAAGCAGTTGCGGCATATAATAGGGCTGTTTCCTCTGTATCAACTTGAGAATAGAGTTTAAGCTGTAAATCTAAAAAGGTTTTTAATCGTAAATTTTCATCTAAATTAAATAGACGTAAGGCATCAGCCACCGTCATCAAGGTAAAGGGAAATGTAATCGCAGTATCCGGACGCAGTGCTTTTGTCAACTGCCACAAATCCCAAAGATTTCGCGGCGGTAAAACCGGATCTCGGCTTTGAAACCGCCAACTCGCTGCAAATAACCGATTCATTAATTGCCAAAAGGGTTCGCTACCGGGAAACTGACGCTGACGTTCAGCCTTCCATTTCTGCGGATCTCGCCAAACATTTATCGGTTCGGTTTCGTTGGGGAGAAAAACCGCGCAAGCCGGGTCACAAGGTGTGGCGTCAGGAAGTTCAATATTCAGTTCCGAAAAAATACGGTGATGAATGCCTCCGGGTTCGAGTCCTGCGACTTGGGTTGCTCCCACATCAAACGTAAATCCCCGTCGTTTGAAGGTAGATGCACATCCTCCCGGAACAATGGCTTGATCGAAGATGAGAACATTATAATCCCGACGGGCGAGTAGGGCTGCGGCTGTTAATCCTCCTATTCCCGCTCCCACAACGATAACTTGCGGTTTTGACTGACTTCTGTGAACCCTTGACATGGACAAGCTTAATACTTCTTTACAGATTTTATCATAATTCTAATTTTTAGGTCTTGGCTAGCAGGGGCTTGTAACAGCGTTTCTCCCAGCACTTAAAGTCCTCTATAGAAAATGATATTTTTGAGAAGCGATCGCTTTTAAGATTATTTCTTGAATTTAATTTAATCAATTGTCTCTTTCCAGAAAAAAGTATTGACAATCTTTGGTATCAGTCAACTGGAAAGATCCCTTGCAAGAAATGAATCAGTTCGCAGAAGATGTCATTTCCCTACAAACTGAACAAGAAACAGACACCGTTTCTTGAGACTGAAATTCCCTATTGACAAAAAGGCACAACCTATTTCTGAGGAGAATTTGCGATCGCAAACGGTTTGAGCCTCGCTATTGTTGGGGTGAGAGTATTTCTTAATGGAATTATATCAACTCCGGAAAACTATTGTAAATGCAGGTGGGAAAGCTGACCACAAAGACACGAAGGTTCGAGCTTTGTGGTTTTTCTTTGTGAGAGCCGAAGTAAACGTACATCTAAACAGGCAAAAGATTAGGGTACTCCACTCAAACAAACGACAATGGAAGCTGACTCCATCTCAGAAATTTAACGGACTTGATCAAACCGTTTTCTGGAATTCCGCATTCTTCGTCGTTCCTTATGTCTGGCTATCTCTTTTCGTTTGTGCTTTTCTGCGAGCGTTTCATAATAGCGGTTCTTTTTCATGTCTGCAAAGATACCCGCTCTGGAGACTTTCTGCTTGAACCGACGCAGGGCTGACTCCAGCTGCTCACTTTCTCCGACGACCACTTGAGCCATTCAATGTCCTCCCTTGTGAATTATTTGTCACTCAGTTAATAAAGCGTCGTTCAGCTAACAATAACTGGACAGGAATGAGACCTGTCTTGATCTGAAAATTCAATCTTCATCTCGAAACGTTTCCGTATCTGTCTATTTAGGAATTGAGCTGATTCCCTCCTCAGAAATTATTTCTACGTTCACGAGGTTTAGCTTTATTCACTTTCAGATCTCGTCCCATCCATTCAGCACCATCAAGCTGTTCGATCACCTTGTCTTCTTCGGCTTCATTGACCATTTCTACGAATGCAAAGCCACGTGGACGACCTGTTTCGCGATCTGTGGGAATATGAACTCGCTTAACCGAGCCGTATTCAGCAAAAACAGATTTCAGATCCTCCTCCGTAACCTCGTAGGCAAGGTTACCAATGTAAACGGACATACGTACCTCCTAAATCGGAATGCCTGTAGAGAGAGATTTCGGAAGGCAACTTATGCCCCATGAATACACAACACCAGGGTCAGATTTGAAAGCAAAACTGCTACCGACCGAATACCTTTTCTCGACTGATATTTTAGCACGGGCAGCTTAAGGTTGGATCTGATCTTAACACTACAGAGTTCTACAGTACACAGTTATCAGTATTTTCAGTGATCGCTTCGGCTTGATTCACACTTTGCTGTGTTCGCTCTCTAATTATGTACTGTTTACTGCCCACTGTGTACTGTGTACTGTGTACTGTGTACTGTGTACTGTTCCCTGTCCCCTATTAATACAAAGGCTGAATTCCCGCGACATCTAAAATTTTCGGAATTAAGTCTTCTCGTTTCACCGCCATCAGATGAACACCTCGACACAATTGACGAGCTATTTTCACTTGTTCGGCTGCGATCGCTATGCCTTCTTCTAAAGGTTGAGGAGCTTTTTCTAAACGTTCTATAATCGAGTCGGGGATATTAACGCCGGGCACATACTTGTTAATAAATCGAGCATTTTTAGCTGATTTCAATAAAAAGATTCCGGCTAAAATGGGTTGCTCAACTCCGGCTGCTATTTCTGTCATAAACTTATCTAAACGGTCAAAATCTGTAATCAGTTGACTCTGAAAAAATTGCGCTCCGGTCTTTAACTTCCGTTCAAATCGACTTTTCAAGCCTGACCAACTCGGACATTGCGGATCAACTGCTGCTCCTGCAAATAAATCCGTCGCCCCATGGGGTAACGTTTTATCGTTCCAATCTGTCCCCTGATTTAACTTTTGAATTGCTTTTAATAATCTCACTGATTCAAAATCAAATACAGATTTAGCATCTTTATGATCTCCAGCTTTGACCGGATCGCCTGTGAGGGCTAAAACATTGCGAATTCCTAACGCATCCGCCCCTAACAAATCTGCTTGTAAACCAATACGATTGCGATCGCGACAAGCCATTTGACAAATCGGTTCAATGCCATGGGTCTTCAAAATGATTGCAGAAGCCAGCGAACTCATCCCTAAAACCGCCCGACTTCCATCCGTAATATTAACAGCATGAACCCGACCTTTTAGTGTTCTTGCCATCTCGATCATGTGAGTGGGATCGGAGCCTTTCGGCGGTGCAATTTCTGCGGTAATAATGAACTCACCTGGCGTTAAACAAGCTGTACGAAAATAACTCATCTTTTAATTCTAATGATAGATTACTAGGGTTTTCTGGCTCGATCAAAAATTTACTCTTCGGATCTGAAACTCTTAAGATGACCCTAGTGTGAAAACTCATTTTTTTGAGTAAAGTTTGAGGTAATGGCTTACAGTGGAGTCGAATAGCCTAATGCTGTTTTCACTCTCGCTAAAGTTGCCTCTGCAACAGATCCGGCTTTTTCTCGACCTTCTTTAAGAATCGATTCTAAGTAAGCTCGATCATCCATTACAGCTTTATACTTTTCCTGAATCGGCTTGAGAGCTTCGATGGTTGCTTCTGTTAACAACGGTTTAAATTGACCCCAACCCATATCTTGACATTCGGCTGCAACTTCATCTTTGGTTTTACCGCAGAGAATACCATACAACATCAAGAGGTTATTACACTCGGGTCGTTCGGGATTACCTAATTCCAACCCTCTAACAGAATCAGTCTTACAGCGTTTAATTTTTTTAGTAATCGTTTCTGGAGAGTCCAGTAAATTAATTCGACTCAACTCAGAAGGATCGGATTTTGACATTTTGCGAGTTCCATCGGTGAGACTCATTACCCTCGCACCCTCAGCCCGAATCAGAGGTTCAGGGATTTTGAGGATTTCCTCTTCCTCCTGACCAAATAAATGATTAAACCGGGCGGCGATATCACGAGTCAGTTCTAAATGCTGCTTTTGGTCTTCTCCGACTGGAACTTGATCGGCATCGTATAGCAAAATATCGGCTGCCATCAACACTGGATAATCGAGTAACCCGGTACTGACATTTTCCCCTTGCTTAATGGCTTTTTCCTTGAACTGAATCATATCTTGAAGCCAGTTGAGTGGCGTGATACAGTTCAGTAGCCAGGTTAACTCGCTGTGAGCTGGCACATGAGACTGAACAAAAATAGTAGAATGCTCTAGGTCAATGCCACAAGCTAAATATAAAGCTGCAATTGTGTAGGTATCCGCAGCTAAGGTGGCAGGATTGTGCGGTACGGTAATGGCGTGTAAATCAACCACACAGAAGAAGTTATCGTATTGGCTCTGACCTTCAACCCAGTTGCGAATCGCGCCTAAGTAGTTACCCAGGTGAAGGTTTCCTGTTGGCTGAACGCCAGAGAGAACTCGCTGTTTACCCATAAGGTCAATTTCGGACTGAACTTATTCTATCTTGGCACGTTATGTTGCCGAAAGCTAAACAAACCGTAAAAACTAAACGATATCACCCGCGATCGCATCAATGTTCTTCAATATTTGTTGAGAATTTGACAGATCAAAGAGTTGCTATCTCAACCTGAGTATTTGCCAGTTTTTCAGTAAAAATCTCCTCAATAATAACTTGAAGTTGAGGTTCAGGTTCCGGCATCTCCTAGAAAAACGGTTTCAAGTTGTGATGATTCTAGAGATTAAAATCCATGATACAATTTGGTATCATTAGTAGGCTCTCTTGAAAATAGAATAACAAAGTCTTGGATAAAAATACAATCAAAATCGGATCGTTAGAATGGTTTTATCGGGAAGCGAAACCGGAACAGACAGATAAATCACCTGTTTTACTCTTGCATGGGTTGGTATCTCAGAGTTACAGTTGGGTGGTATTGATGGAAGAACTCGCCCAGAATGGTTATCGGGCGATCGCACCAGACTGGATCGGGGCGGGATTTTCCACTAAACCGGATAAACGGGATTTTGCCTACACACCCGAGGCTTTTTTGCAGGCGTTATCTGAATTTATTAACCAGTTAGAACTGAGTCGTTTTCATCTGGTTGTACAAGGTTTTTTAGGATCGGTTGGTTTACAATATGCCTTGCAAAATCCAGACAAAATAGATCGATTAATTGTTCTCAATACTCCCGTTTCACCAACTGCGAAACTTCCCTGGAAAATTCAGCAGATGGGTTTACCGTTTGTTGGAGATATGATGACGCAAGATCCACTACTCGTAGATCGGACTCTCGAAGGCGGAAGCGGTTATGTGATCGAGGATAAAGATTTAGATGTTTATCGCCGCCCTTTCTTAAAAGCCTCTGCCTCTGGGCGATCGCTATTAGCAACAATCAAAAATTTACAACTCAAACAAGTCATGGCGGAAATTTCCTCCGGCTTTAAAACCTGGGAACATCCAACTCAGATTATTTGGGGAATAGCTGATCCTTGGTTAGGTTTGGAACAAGCCCAAGAATTTGCGAATTTAGTTCAAGGTTCAGAGTTAGTTAAATTAGAAAAAGCGGGACATTATCCCCAAGAACATTGGCCAAAAGAAATTAGCGAGTCATTATTGCTGTTTTTGCGGAAACAAGCTGTTTAAATTAGTACACAGTTTTTACAGTTTTCAGTTATGCAGTGACCTTTCGGGTACTCTGCGCTCGTGGTCTTTGCCCAACGGTAGGCTCGGCGATCGGCTCAAAGTCTGTCTCTGGAGTCGATGCGTACAGATGTACCCAGTCCGGAGATTTTCGCGCCAGCCCGAAATCCCCTCTAGAAAAAGATTTCACTTTTTTTCCAGGGGGAACTTCAGTTATAAACAGCGTTATTATCGTCAAGGCATAAGGGCTATTTCCCTTGTACAGTGGTTTTTTTAGCCACTTTGTCACCCCTCCTCAAAGAGTACATAAAGTTGCCAAGATCTAATAATGAGAGCCGAAAATGGGCGGGTTTATAAGCCTTGGCTTCACTGTTTGCAAGCCATTACAAATAATTCCGACTTTTGACGATTTTAGAATGATGAACAGTAAGTGCGTTCAGCTAAAGTAGAATCAATTACAAAAGGATTTTCATTACCTTGATATTCCGCAATTCGATTAGAACGTTCCATTTCTGTCGCATCCACTGGATCAGCTAAATTCCACTCACACAATGTTTCTTTCTGAGACTTAAAGAACCTCGCATCAGCTTGACGTTGATAAATTGTATAGAAATAAAAGACCGCCCGCGCTACATCGCCTTCCTTACTTTCTCGCGGTTCAAAAGCCGTTTTCGTGACTTCACTGTATTCATCAATTGCAGTCGTGGGAATTTTTTCTTGAGTTTGATCGAGTCGAAACCAATCCTCAGTTTGACTGTCTTCAATTTCCGCAAAAGGGCTATTTCCTCGTCTACTATTCACATAAATACGAGACGGATAAAGATTGTGTAAATCACTCTTAGCTGAACCTGTTGCGCCTTTGCTTTGAGGATAAATATGTTCAGCATTAATATTCTGTTGATAAGCCACCCGTCTCGGTTCAGAAGTATTGGGATCGAGTTCGATGCTATAATCTGTATAAATTCCCTTTAAAATCCCATCGTGATTGTCAATTTTGCTGTATAATATATCTCGTCCTTTCCGATATCCTAATGTTTGGTCTGGGGCATATTCTCTAGCAACAGCTTCAATAAGTTCAATCCCTTTTAAATCGGGTTGAATAACCTGCGGTTGATTATTTCCTAAGTTCTCTGCGATCGTTGGAGAAACCCCACAAAAAACTAATAAGTAACTCAAACCCAATCCGATTATTATTTTACTAAAAATTTTCATACTGAAGCGGTTCAACTAAACATCATTACTACTTTACTGCGATAATGCAATAAAATCCGTGCTAACTGCAAACTTTTCTGTATGAACTGATAAACCAGGGATTTTAATCCTTGTCTAAAACTTGAAGTCCTCTTCAAGAGGACTCAGAGTTGAGGTGAATATTTAGAGTCCATTTTAATGGATTTTGGCTATTAGCCCAGAAATTGATTTCCAGGTTCTTAACTATCCTTTTCCCTGTTAACTGGTAACTGTAAAAACTATCTAATACCGAGTCGTACAAGCCCAGGTCTCTACCCGACAAGTTCCGGTTCCACAAGCTGCAACAGCCTTCGCTTCAGCTTGTTCTCTCGTATCCGCCCAAGCCCAACCTATTTTTTTCTCCGCATCTTTTGCTACCGCACCACAAGCATTTCTAAACCAAACTTGTACCTGACAATTCGACTGTCCACACTCTTCTAACGCCCGTTTTTCCGCTTGTTCTCGTGAAGGATAATCATAGGCATAACCCCAAACTTCTCCATCCGGAGTTGCTGCGATCGCACCATAACTATCAGGCAATTCTGCCGATGCAACCCCGCCTAAAATTGCTTGAGTTCCAACAAATAGAACCGTCAAAATTCCTAAATGTTTCATCATTCTCTCCTCAGCCCGGTCATCGTGTTTTTGAATAACATTATTATGCAATACAAAGCACAATTTAGAAAGGTTTAGGGGTTTTTCTCTGACTGAACTACAGAAAATCCTTGATGATAGGGTTTCGGTTCTGCCACTCGCACTTGAAACTCGACGCTTTCGGTGCGATCGCCTTGTTTTATAGTTAGTTTCCAGTCTCCCGGCTGCATTTGCCAAAATAGAGAATTAACGGCTGTTGTGGCTAGTTTTTTGCCATTTAACCACCACTCCACAGGCTGCTGATTTTCCCCGATCATTTTTAATTCTAACTGGGAAGAGTGATCGGGCGTGACTAAAAAATAATCATTGGGTTGAGGTGACAAAATCCTCAGTTGATTTTCGACTAAATCAAACCGCTGTTGTTGGGCTAGCCATTCATTATATTCTGATGTTAAAGTTTCAGATTGTGTCAATTTTTGATAACTTAAAATCTCGTCTTGATGAAAATATTCTAAAACAATTCCCGATGCACAATCTGTTGTTGGTTTCTTCCCGGTTGTTGCACAAATTGGTAATTTAACAAACTCGTTTGGAACTGGAAAATCGAGGGGTTCATCTTGAGAATGTAAGTACATCATAATTCGACTCCATAAGGGAGCTGCCCCCATCACCCCAGAAACATTTTGCATGGGCGATCCATCAAAATTTCCGACCCAAGTTGCGACGGTATATTCTGTGGTAAATCCAACAGTCCAGGTATCACGATGATCGGAAGATGTTCCGGTTTTCACTGCGACAGGAAAGGGTAAATTTAAGATAGATTCAACTCCGAAAGCCGCCGCCCTCGCATGAGAATCACTCAACATATCTGTAATAATTTTCCAGGTTTCTGGGGTGCTAATTTCTTGAACAAATTCAGAAATATTTTGAGTTTTTGTTTCTGTTAATGTTGTGACTAATCGTTGAAATTCTCCTTGATTCGCGATCGCAGTGTAAGCTTGGGCAAGTTCCCATAATGTCACTTCTCCACTGCCCAAACTTAAGCCTAAACCATAATATTCAGGAGAATGATGCAACTGTTGAAAGCCTAGCTGTTTTAAATGAGATAAAAACAAAGGAACTGTTACTTTTTCTAATACTCGAACTGCGGGAATATTCAAGGAATTAGCCAAAGCAACTCGCACCCGAACCGGACCTAAAAAAGTTTCGCTGTAGTCAGTGGGTGTGTAGAGTTTTGCGCCCGGAATCGCATAATAAGTCGGAATATCTGCTAGAATAGAATAAGGATGAATAACGCCTTGGTCTAGGGCAAGTTCATAAAGAAAAGGCTTCAAAGTTGAACCCGGCTGACGCAACGCTTGTACCCCGTCATTACTTCCCTGTTTGAGGGTATTAAAATAGTTGGGAGACCCCACATAGGCTAATACTTCTCTGGTTTTATTATCAATCACAATAGCGGCGGCTTGATTAACATTTTGATCGGCGAGTGCGATCACGACTTGTTGAACTTGGGCTTCAACGAATGTTTGTAAGTTGACATCTAATGTGGTTTGAATATGGGCAGGCGGTGTAGAATTATGAGTCGAGTTTTGAGTGGAACTCTGAGATAAACTTGACTGCTGTTGAGACACCCAAAATAAAAAGTGTGGGGCAGTTATAGCATTGAACTGAGGCAGTTGGACGGCTACATTTTCGGTAGAGGCATGACGGGCTTGTTTTGAAGTAATATAACCATCCTCAACCATGCGATTTAAAACATACTGCTGACGCTGTTTTAAACCTTGCCAATTGTAATAGGGATTTAAGTCAGTGGGATCATTCGGTAAAGCCGCCAGTAAACTCGCTTGTGATAAACTTAAATCTGAGGCGGGAATTTGAAAATAGGCGCGAGAAGCCGCTTCAACACCGTAGAGATTTCCGCCCATGGGTAAACGGTTAATATAAGCTTGCAGAATTTCATCTTTATTCATACCTGCAACTAACCGCCAAGCCAGCCAAATTTCTCGACTTTTATTCATTAAAGTTGTGGGTGAAGGTTCCAACATTCGAGCAAGTTGCATCGTAATCGTCGAAGCCCCACTGACAATTTGACGGGCTTGTATGGCTTCTAAAATTGCCCGAATTATGGCAATACTATCGACAGCCCCTTGTTGGTAATAGCGTTTATCTTCCGCTGCAATAATGGCTTGAATAAAATGAGGAGAAACGGACGCTAAGGGGATAACTGCGGTATGATCCTGATCGCGACTCAGTAAAGTTCCGAGAGGTTGTCCATAGCGATCGCTAAACTCTATTGCTAAGTCTTGTTGAGTGATATCTTGGGCGCGAATTGGAGCGAGGTAGGGAATCATTCGCACAGTTACTCCGATCAGCATCGTCGCTAAAATCACCCGAACTTTTTTGTTGCGAAACCTGCGAATTAGTTTCATTTTTATCCCCTTCTTCCCATGCTATTAACAACACTGCGCGAGCTTGTTAATCCGGAAGCCATTTCAACTGTTGGGTTGTCAGGGTTGCCAGGAATTAAAATCCCTGTCTGAAATCTAAGGTCCTTTTCAAAGAACTAAAAGTCACGGCTCACTGCTTGCCCTGAACGCGGGTGCGCTCTGGTTAGTCGTAGCTTAGTTGAAGGGTGTACTGCTCACTGCTCATTCCCTACTACCTTTTATTAGCTTAAACGACGCGATAAATAAAGCTAAAAGTTGCCCAAGCACTAATATCCAAAGCTAAATCATCCGTCGAAATACCTGCCCGTTCAACACCGGACTGACTGGCTTTGCTCAAATCTTCTAACACAGCCTCTGCCACTTCTAAAGGATTCGATAATACAATCAACTTGAGATTCCGTATTTCCCGTTGAGTACTTTGATCAATCACTTTCAGCGTTTCTGTGAAGGGATAATGACTCACCACCAGATAGGTCTGGGCTAACCCAGCTGGCCCATCGACCATTTGTCCCATCACTTCGGCTGATACCCCTGTACCCTCAAACGCAGGAGATGGAGGTAAACTCCGAATTTTACCGGGTGCTATCCGTTCCTGGCGAGGAATCTTTCCTGAGTCCTCATCAATCTCTACTTCTTCGAGAATGGGGTCAAGCAGATAGGCTTGTCCGCCAGTATCAAGATGGAACCAAATAAAATAAAGCGGTAAACTGCCACGATTTTGCAACTGATATTGAACTCGACTACCCTCTGGAACGGATACAATTCCTTGACTGACTGAAGCTTTTACCGACGAGGATGTTGTTGAGGTTGAAGAAATCTCTTGAAGTTCAGGTGAAGTCGAAGCTTTTTCTGAGCCAGTTTGAGGCGTTTTCCAACTGATTAACGCTTTGGCTTGAGGGGTCAATAATGCAAAGGTGGCTTTTGCCTTCATCAATGGAGATTGCTGATTTTGAGTTAGGTTAAGGAGTTTAGCCGCGAGTCGGGTCTTGAGCTGAGGTTCGAGTCGCTGGACTGCAACTTTCACTGCTTCTCCGCCTTCTCCTACACTCTCTGGTAAGAGGGCCTGACCCATTGAGAACAAACCATAACGACCCTGAATGAGAGAGAGCAAGGGGGCTGAAGGGCTTTGAGCAATGGTTGTATCTCGGACTCGACCCAAAATATAGTCAGCGGGTTGGTCATTTGTAATAGTAGACACATCAGAAATCCCCGCAAAAGCACTGGTGGCATCCACTCGTTCAATTCGAGTCAGTTTGGGGTCTAGAGCTACTTTCAACTCAATTTGCCGAGGCAGCACTCGAATTGCTTCTTTCAGCTGTTGTCCTGTTTTCAGTTCTGGTAAGGTTAGGTTAGCGCCTCCGAAACTTCGCACGGTCGCTTTTGCCGTTAACCCCGTGCGAGAGCGAATCAACAGTTGAGACAAAATCGGATTGGCCTCAGATTCAGAATTGGGGACAACTGTATAGAGAGAATTGGTTTGAGTTGACTTTAAAATAGAGGTTGGAAGACCTGTGAGTAAGAATTTTGCAATTTTGCCATTGTCTTCAACCGCAGTAATCACTCCCTCTGCAGCGACTGAATTGGAGAATAAGCTTTTGAGTGTTAGGGATTTATCCGCTCGCTGGGATTGAGAATTTTGAGAGAGTTCTCGATAAAGTTGAGGTTGTTGAGCCACTCCCATCGTCTGTTCGACAACACCTGCGACTTGAGTCAATCTCGACTCTAGGCTATCGGTCCCAAATGCAGACCACAGCGTTTGGGTGAGAGTATGGGTAAACAGTCCCGCACTCCAGTTATCCCAATTGAGTTCAACCGCAACTTGAGAGGGTTTGGTAGCACTGAGAACAATTCCCGGGAATTGATGAGGACGGCGTTTTTCCAGTTGTTCTCTAGAGAGATTAAGTTGAGACAAGAGTTGGTCTTGAAAGGCGAGTTCTGCACGAGAGAGTTGAGAAATATTAGGACTCGGACTCGAACGAATTTTAAACGCACCCTGCTGACTCATCCCAGGGTAAGCATAACTGGTATCGAGAACCGCGATCACTTGATCGGTTCGGAGCGATCGCAATAGCAACCAAAGTGTATCCTCAAGGATGTCATTAATTTCCCCCTTTTCTAGCGTCGCAGGTGTCCCATCAACTGGAAGCAAAGCATTATAACCTTGACCCGAACTCGTATTTGAATTCAGCCAGGGGATGTAAGTCCCATAGCCACTAAAATGAAAAACGACTACATCTCCCGGTTGAGCCTGTTCAACGAGATGAGTTACAAAAGTATTTTCAATATTCTCGCGAGTCGCCTGCTGATCGCAGAGCGTGATAATATCTGAATTCTGGAACCCGAAGCGACAGGTTAGAAGCTCCCGTTGCAGCTCAACATCGGTTACGCTACCGTGCAACGGCTTAAAGCCCCCATTGTCTTCTGGATATTTATTAATCCCAACCAACAGTGCCAACTTGCGCTGAGTGGGTTGAGCTAGAGCTTGGTAGTAACGGTTGCTCCCAAGCCACCATTGAGTTTCACTGATGCCCAGTGCGGCCAGTAACAGACTAGCCCTTTGCAGAAATTCCCGCCGTTTTAGTCCCATTCTCTCTCCCTGACATCCTACCCTGTTGCTAAAAACTGCTCACATTTTTGGCATTCTTCAATACCATATTAGGTCGAGGACGATCAAAGATTGTTCCGTCAATCCATCTATGTTTCCTTATTGATTAGAGAAGCCATCATACACCCTGCATTTTTTGACTCAAGCTTCTGAATGGGTTCGGGTTTCTGTCGCACTTCCACAGCTTTTCAGGTTCAGCGAAAAGGTCTTGCAACCTATTCAAGCTCTGAGCTGGTGTGCCCATTAGAACTCAGCCTCGCTGCCTCAAATTGTATCGTGCGTCCGTACCGTGATGTACTCCTCCATCTATTCTATTTTGAGCAACACCCTGTCAATCTATTCGTAGAAAGCCCCTAATCTGATTCATCCTCTGGGATTAGTATATTCGCTTTCTGCCACCGATTTAAAGAGATTGTTTCCATAAATGGAGTTCTTATTGGCAATCTCTCTTCAATAAAATCCCCCTAATCCTAGATGCACCCTTGCTTTCATCGACAAGTGATAGAGTTATGAGGTGTACCTTCATCAATATTGAAGATTACTCCTTCGCACAGGAATTAAGGGGAGTTCTCGTGAACTCAAAGACCAAATTTCAAAACGTTACATCTGAACCCAACTTGCAGACCTAGCCCTGCATTGCTTTCACTAATTCTGCGGCGACTTCAGGACGAGAGAATTCTGGCGGGGGCATTTTACCCTGACGTAGCATTTCTCGTACCTTGGTTCCAGACAAGTGAATGCGTTGTTCTGGCGCACTGGGACTGGTTTTGCTGGTTGCCATTCCACCGCTGAGGGTGCAATAGAAGGCGTGTTCAAACTTCATCGCCACGATACCGAGTTCTCCGGGTTCAAACTCCTCAAAAATATGTTGAGCGTCATAAGTACCATAGTAGTCGCCAACCCCGGCATGATCTCGACCCACAATAAAGTGAGTACAACCATAGTTTTTGCGAACCAAAGCGTGGAAAATCGCTTCTCTCGGGCCTGCATAACGCATGGCTGCCGGATTGATTGCCAGAATCACCCGATCTTTGGGATAATACTTATCCATCAAAATTTCGTAGCAACGCATCCGGACATCAGCCGGGATATCATCAGACTTTGTCGCGCCAACTAGGGGATGCAAAAACAGACCATCAACTGTTTCTAATGCACACTTTTGAATATACTCGTGAGCGCGGTGGATAGGGTTACGGGTTTGGAAGCCAACGATAGTTTTCCATCCTCTTTCCCAGAACATGGCACGAGATACGGCCGGATCGAGCTGATATTGGGGGAAGAGGGGATGATCGTCTCGTTCGAGTAACCATACGGGCCCGGCGAGGTTGATTGGCCCTTGGTCATAGACCACTTTTACACCTGGATGCTTCTCTTCTGTTGTCCGATAGACATTCAGTGCTTCTTTTTCTTTATCGTAGGTATATTTCTCAGTCAGTTGTAGGACACCCACAAACTTGCCAGAAGGAGAATCTAAACGAATGAAGTTTCCTTCTAGTAGGGGTGTTGCCACTTCTTCATTCACAGACAAGGTAATCGGAACAGACCAAGGTAAACCATTACCCAAGCGCATACTCTCGACGACTGTCTGATAATCTGCCTGTCCCATGAACCCCGTTAAAGGGCTAAATCCACCGATGGCAATCATTTCTAAGTCGGATAGCGATCGCGCATCAAGCTGAACTCGTGGCAGTACATCCGCCTTTTCGAGAAATTCCTGCCGTTGCTCAGGGGAGGCAATGCGGTTAATCAGTTCTCCACCGTGGGGAGCAATTGCATCTTTCTGCTGACTCAAGGGGACCTCTCTAGGTGAACGACAAATTGGAGAAAATATTAAGATTTTCTGATTCCCTATCTTAACCTGTTGTCGGACACTCTTTTTATGTAATCATACCTATTTCTAGTGAATTTTTGGAAAAATTCACCGATCTCCGTTTGATCTCCCCCCCTTCGATTTGTATCAATTTCAACCCACAGAATGTTAAATTTGTCAAGTTTTGGGGGGAATCAATCCGGAAATCGGTCAGGCTGACGGAAATCTCAAAGTTTGCGAGGTATAAATATCCTAGATATTAATGCTCAGGGTGAAGGAAAAACGATGCCAATCAATTGGAAACTCTTTATTATCGTCTTACTATGGATGCTTCCGGTTCATGCTCAAGTCTCTAATACTCAGGTACAAGCTTTAGTTGAAGCCTTGCGTTTAGCCGCTCCACAGACGGGGACTGATGCCGATGGACTCTACACAGACTGGCAAATTAAGCCTAATAATATTCCCCGCTGGTCTCAGTTGTGTATTGGAGAGGAAATGACACCTGCTCAATTTGAAGCGAATGAACGCAAAGCCAGAGAAGTTTTAGGGTGTGTGATGGAAGATGTACTCAAGGAAGAATACCCCAAGAGCGGAGATAATGAAGAAGTTGCCATTCGACGAGCAGCCGCTTGGTGGATGACTGGAGATCCCGATCAATACAATAGTGGTCAGACGGCTGAATATACCCAGAAGGTATTGCGCTTCTACCAACAACAAAAATAGTTCTCTATGAGACCAGACCGGGTTTAAGGTGGAATCTTGGTAATATGAACTAGACGCTCATCCTACCTACTTACCGAGGAAGACATGAAACGTATTGCCATCGCCACACTCTTACTGACCAGCTATTTAGCCCTTCCTGCTGTTGCATCTGTTGATGCTCGGCGAGTAACTCACGGCTACTCTGTTGAGAATACCGGACAAACTGAAAGCCTATTGCTTGCTGATAGTCGAGTTGATCGGGCTTGGAGGGATTATCGAGATCAGCGTCATCGGGTTCTCGATCGCCAGATGAACGATGAGATGAATAGACCTCATAATGCTCGTTTATCTCAGAGACAAAAAGAGAAAGTGATTCGGGATGCTCACAAAGCACTGGATAAACAGCTAGATCGAGAAGAAAAGGAATGGAAAAGACGCTATAGTGGCTATGATGATCGCAACGATCGCTATGATCGCGACTATGATCGCAATAATCGTCGTAACGATCGCCGTTATGATCGCAATAATCGTCGTAATGATCGGCGTTATGATCGCAGCAGAAGCGATCGCTACTATCGAGTTGACCCTCAAAATCCTTACGAGCAATATCGTCGCACAAGAAGTTATTAAATAATCTTTTGAATGGGGTGGGCAATGTCCACCCGATTAGATTGAATATTAGATTGAATGAAAGCGGGTTTTTTCCGGTTCAGTTTCAATCAAAAGTTGACCTTGAGAAAAGACATATTGAATGGTTGCGCGTTTGCGGATCGCCTCAAAACGGTTTTCAGCATCTAAAACAATAAAATTAGCTGTTTCACCGACTTCTATACTATACTTCTGCCCGACTGAAAGAGTTTTTGCGGCGTTCCAAGTTATCATATCGTAGCAGGCTTCTACTTCGGAAATTCCGGTCATTTGACAGACATGAACAGCCATGTGAGCGACATCTAATGGATTACCTGTTCCTAAACTATACCAGGGATCTTGCACACAATCATGGCCTAAACTCACATTAATATCCTGTTGCCAAAGCTCTTTAACTCGTGTTACGCCTCGACGTTTCGGATAGGTATCACTACGACCTTGTAGGGTAATATTAATCAACGGATTGGCAATAAAATTGATTTGCGATCGCTTTAATAAGCCCATCAGCTTAAACGCATAGGCATTATTATAGGAGGCAAAAGCTGTTGTATGGCTAGCTGTCACCTTTTCTTGCATTTGACTTCTAACTGCACAAGCTGCAACAACTTCTAAAAATCGAGACTGATCGTCATCAATCTCATCACAATGGATATCAATTAAACGGTTGTATTTTTCAGCGAGTTCAAAGATGTGATGAACGGATTTTACGCCATCTTCTCGCGTGAATTCATAGTGAGGAATTCCGCCGACTACATCCGCTCCTAATTCTAATGCTTTTTCAAGTAATAATTCATTCTCAGGGCGACTATAAATTCCATCTTGAGGAAATGCAACTACTTGTAATGTGATCCAGTCTTTGACTTCTTCTCGAACTTCGAGTAATGCTTTTAAAGCGGTTAAACTTGACTCACTCACATCCGCATGAGTTCGCACAAATAAAACTCCGTATCGGGCTTGTTGTTTCAACGTGGCAATGGCTCGTTTTTTAACATCATCTAGGGTAATCTCCTGTTTTCGGTCTGACCAAATTTTAATTCCTTCAAATAATGTTCCACTTTTATTCCAGCGAGGTTCTCCTGCGGTTAATGCCGAATCTAAATGAATATGAGACTCGATAAAGGGAGGGCTAATTAGTTTTCCTTGTAGGTTAATTTCTTGTTGGGCTGAGGCAGAAATTGAGCCAGAAATCTCAACAATTTTTCCGGCGACAATTCCTAGATCAACTATTTCACTTTCAGTGGGCGATCGCAGTAAACATCCTTGCCGTAAAATTAGATCGTAAAGTTGAGTAGACATTATTTTTTTTACTAACTAAATAATTAATATGTTAAAGTTTAACTCTCAAGTTAAACCTTAGAGTTTAACCTTGTTGTCTGGCTTTGCGAATCGCTTGAAAGAATTGTTCGGGAGTCACAGACCGAACCAAACTCAACGGAAACGGCTCTTCACTAATTGTTTTTGCATAAGCCGCACTTAAATAAGGGGAATAAAACTGATCGTTAGCCACGTAAACTTTAAAAAACGCTAACCCGACAGAATTGGTATAATTATTAATCGCAACCGGAACCGGATCGACAATTTCTTTCAGTGAAGAACTCATCGCCTGATTGACCATACTGAGGTTTAAATTAATATGGCGATCGCCTTCAGCTAGAAGCAGATATTTCTTCGGAGTTCTCAACCAAGTAAAAGATCGAACTTGTTCCCAAGCGACAGGTGTCACCCGGTCTTCTCCACTGGCTTTCCACAAAATTGGAACTCGAATTTTCCCTAAACTTTTTTCTCCAAAAATACTACTATTTACCGGATTAATAGGCATAATTGCCTTAACTCGTTCATCTCGAAATTGATATTGTTTTCGAGGCAATTCTAACGCCCGACATTGAAATAATCGAGCTAAATTTGGAGAATCAAAAGCAGAAGAACAATCCGCTTGTAAGTTCTCAAAATCAATCTCCGCCCCGGCAATGGCGAGTGCTGTATAAGCCCCAAAAGAATGTCCGGCGACTCCCACTTGATTTACATTCAGTTGACCGTTAAATTCACTTTGATTGCGGCGTTCAAGTTCATCTAATAAAAAGGTAATATCAGCTGGCCGATCCACAAATTCAGAGACTTTAAAAAAATCAGAAGCCTGTCCAGAAAGTACAGCTTGAACTTGTTCTGTATCGCTACCTGGATGCTGAATGAGAGCGACAAGAAATCCATAGGAGGCTAAATGTTCACCGAAATCGGCAAAAGTGGTTCGGTTCGAGGCTAAACCATGAGAAACAACAATAATTGGGATGGAGTTCGGTTGACCTTGATTGACTTTAGTTAGAGGTGTGGGAAGATAAAGATCAACAACTATTTGGCGCGCGCGTTGGCGATCATACAGTCGTACAGTTCGCTTAACGTTACTAAAGGTTCCAGAATAGCGAATATCCGGTTTTTGGCTATAATCTATGAGGGGGTCTCTGGCAATTTCCTCCTCAGAAAGTTTGACGACTTTCTCGACAACCGCGTCGGTTTCTTTGAGTAATATTTTGATTTGATCTCGCAACTCAAACAATAACTGAGTATTCACTTGAATTCCTTCTCCGGGAAAACAGCGTAATATATTCAGAGGGGTGAGTCCTTCCTCGGTTTGAGTGGCTTTGATCAAGGCTGTCCGAATCGCATCTGAGCCATTTTTCAGAGTAACAGTTCCTTGTTGATTCAGTTGGGCTTGAATCAGATCTCCTAATTTTTCTAAAAAGATTTCACCTGTGGGAGAGTAAAGAAACTGAGACATGATCAAGGGGTCAATTTGATAGGAGTCTAGTAATAAATTTCGGAGTTGTTCTTGATCTTCTGGACTCAGTAGCAGTAGATAACTTTCAAGTTCTGAGTCGTTAATTTTTCCCTCGCGAGCATAAATTTCTAAAGCTGTTACCGAGACAGAAACACGGGCTGAAGCGAAGCTGAGAGAGACTCGTTCTGCCGCCAATGTGGGGAGGACAGAGCAGAAAGTGATAACAGTTCCTAAAATCCCAATTTTGAGGAGACGATGAGGAAAGATGTACTGCTGATTTGGGTTGGATTTACAACTTTTTAATAAATTGTATTTTTGAGTGGTTTTGTTGATTTTCATAGATAGAGAAGAGGTACAAGCTGGAAACATAAACCCCTGTTCTACACAGAGCAACTTCTACTATTATATCGCACGATGTCAATTAATTTATTGAAATTAAACAGATTCACAAAGGTTCAAACCCAAAGTCTCCCAATGCTTTATATTTCAAACATCCCGGTAATGGCCCTAAAAGGACTATTAATAGCAGCGATCGCTAAGGGTGTTTTTTGCCTGGGTTATGCCAAAAGTCCTGGATTGTTTTAGGTTCTTGAATTCCCATTCAGAGAAAGATTTTAATCGAGATTGAACTCACGGTCAATGTTTTGAGCGGTCTCTGTTGGAAATTTAGAATTTATAACTGCTCATTCAGAATGTATACGATGGGTTTAATAAACTCACACAAATTTTAGGAAAAGTTAAAGAAGACTGAAGCAATCACTTTAATTGAGTTCAAAAAATGCTCAGGTCGCTTTTTGAGGGGTTTTCCACACCAATTGATCATCAATTTGATCGGTAATCTGCCTTGACGATCGTAACAAAAATTGAATGATTGTAAATTACTTTTGAGTACAAATAAATGTTACAAAATTCCCACAGTTTTTGTTGGTTTCTTGTATTATAGAAGTGTCAGCGAAGAAAAACAATTGATGAGACAGAGGAGAAAAGATATGAACATTCTACACGTACTTGAAAACATGGTTGTATATGTCTCTGAGGCTGCGGCTCGTATTTTTAGCCCTAGCGACAATGCCTATCCCGTGATTGGTATACAACCTTTTGATGGCATTCCTTATCAAGGTTCCGCATGGGAAGACTAATTTCAACCTTTGTGAATTTTCTGCAAATCTTTTAAGCAAATCTTTAATTAGAGTTTGAGCAAATCTAATCAAACCCTCAACCCGTTTGTCGTGGGAGAGGGTTTTTTCAGGTCAAGAATAAACCCTACTTTATTAACTTCTCAACAGTCTCCTTTTACATCTTTGACCACTCACGAGCGGATCTGTGGCAATATGATTGCTTCATTAGATCAAAAAATGTAGTCTAGATTACATTTTATCTGATTTTGGGCAGAAAGCGGATTTTTTCCCGATCTTAATGTGCGATCGCGATCTAAGCTTTATAGTCAATTGATATCGCACATACAATGAGGAGTGAGTGAAGACATGGTCACGAGAAAACCTACCTCGGAAAAAGATCGGCTGATTTTGGCGTTGAGAGGACGAGGAGCTTACGATGAAATCTGTCAACGGTCTTGGGTGGAAATAGATTTAGCAGCGATCGCCTACAATGTCAGACAGATTAAAACGCTACTCTCCCCACAAACAACGCTGATGGCTGTTGTCAAAGCAGATGCCTATGGTCACGGGGCTGTTTCTGTCGCTCGCACGGTGACTCAAGCCGGAGCCGGTGGGTTAGCAGTCGCCACGACTCCAGAAGGAATCGAACTTCGTGAAGCGGGAATTAAAGAATCGATCTTAGTCTTGGGTGCGGCTTATACCTCTGATGAAGTCAAAGCGATTTCTCATTGGCAACTTCAACCAACGATTTGTACGCCTCAGCAAGCCCTACTCTTTTCGGAAACGCTTCAGGCTCTCAACCACACCTTAAGTGTTCATCTGAATATTGATACAGGGATGTCACGTTTAGGCACTTCTTGGCAACAAGCAGTAGAATTTGTTCAGCTTGTTCAGCGACTCCCGAATTTGAAAATTGCTGGAATTTATTCTCATTTTGCGACAGCAGATAGCCTCGATCAGTCGATTATGCGACAACAGCATCAACGCTTTCGAGAAGCGATCGCAAAGCTCGGTATTAACCCCAACCAAAGTTTAACTCAAACAACCGATTCTCGCCCTTGCTTGCACATTGCCAATTCTGCCGCCACCTTAACAGATTCAACCTTGCATTATGATCTCGTGCGGGTGGGTTTAGGGATTTATGGGCTATATCCAGCCCCTCATCTCCGTTCTTCTGTCCCTTTGAAACCTGCCATGCACGTGAAAGCAAAAGTTACCCAAGTTAAAACCATTGAAGCTGGAATGGGTGTCAGTTATGGTTATCAACATATTACCGAGAAAACAACACGTGTCGCAGTTGTCGGAATTGGTTATGCTGATGGGGTTCCTCGCAATCTCTCAAATCAAATGAAAGTCCTTGTTCGAGGTCAATTCTTACCTCAAATTGGGGCAATTACAATGGATCAACTGATGATTGATGTGACTTCTATGCCAGATTTACAAGTTGGAGAAATTGTCACTTTACTCGGAACAGAAGCAGAAAACACAATTTCAGCCGATGACTGGGCGGCAGATTTAGACACAATTTCCTGGGAAATCTTGTGTGGTTTCAAACATCGATTACCTCGCATCAGCTATTGACCTTACAGATTGAAAACGCAGTCGGGTGGGCATTGCCCATCCAGAAATAAGTCCCTAAAAAGAAATCATAGCAGTGTTTTTATTGATTTTGCTATTTGGAGTTACTATAATTTTGCTATACTGTATGCAATTTGAGTAATCATTTCGTCTAAGTTACACCCTTTCTGATGTCAGTTAATCTGGTCAGAATTGGACAAATCTTATAGGCCATCAAGGGGCATTCAAAATCTTCACATCTCAAACCCTTGTTTCTATGAAAATTGTTCCAAGCTTTTTTGGGCTTCAGTTAATTGGGGCGGTTGTTACGCTGTGTTTATATCCGGTTTCTGTCTCTTCTCAATCTATTACTCCTACGAACGATGGGACAGGCACTCAAATCAATCCGAATGGAAACCGTTATGATATTGAAGGCGGTTCTCTCAGTCAAGATGGTCAAAACCTATTCCACAGCTTTGAAAAGTTTGGTCTAGATGATGGAGAAATTGCCAACTTCCTCTCAAACCCCGATATTCGCAATATTCTCGGACGAGTTGTTGGTGGCGATGCTTCTATTATTCAGGGTTTAATTCAGGTTACTGGCGGTAACTCTAACCTATTTTTAATGAACCCCGCAGGGATTGTATTTGGTGCCAATGCGAGTTTAAATGTTCCGGCGGATTTTACTGCTACCACCGCTACCGGAATTCAATTTAACCAAAACTGGTTTAATGCTGTTGGTAATAATGATTATCAAGCCTTAATTGGAACGCCTAGTGGTTATAATTTTGCAGTTGACCAACCGGGCGTTATTTTAAACGAAGGAAATCTCACTTTATCAGAAGGAAGTAACCTGACATTACTGGGCGGAACTGTCATCAATACCGGAGAATTATCTAGTCCAGGCGGTCAAATTACCATCGCTGCGGTTGAGGGAGAAAATTTGGTGCGGATTTCCCAAGATGGACAACTTTTAAACTTAGAAATCTCTGCGATCAAAACATCCAGTGGTAACTATCCTATCACGCCGTTATCCTTACCGCAACTCTTAACTGGAGGTGAAACTACATCTGAAGCCAATACTGTTGTTGTCAGTAACGGTCAGGTGATATTAAAGAATTCCGACACAGTTATTCCCGAAGAACCTGGAACCACAATTGCAGCAGGTCGGTTAGATGTTTCGGATGATAATACAGGCGGAACGGTTAATATTTTTAGCAGTAGTTTATCAATTCTTGAAAGTGAAATTAATACAAGTGGAGAGAATCTGAGCGGGAATTTATTAATTAATTCAGACAATAATATCACGATTAATCAACTTCTAGCCCAAACATCAAGCCTTGAAATAACAGCCGAACAAGAGATTAACGTTAATCAGATAACTACAGAAGGGTCTCTAACGGCTACAACGAATGGCGGTAGTATTAATCGAATCGGTGAGAATTCATTAATTACAGCCCCAACCGTTTTATTTCAAACCGGAGAAACTGGAGGCATTGGTACAGTTGAGAATCCTTTATTATTAGACGTTGATAATATCGAAGCCGTTGCAGGTAGTGGGGGAATATTTCTCGAAGCCAACTCTGCGTTAACGGTGGGGAATGTCAGCGAAGAAATAACAGGACTTTCCACCACAGGCGGCGGTGAAATCAATCTCAATGTAGAAGGTGATTTAACAATATTAGAAGATATTTCAACCCAAGTTATTGATGAGACCAATGCGGGAGATATTACATTAAACAGTGGTGGAGATATTGAGAGTACAGAGGGTTCGTTAGATGCTTCTTCAGGAGAAATAGTTTTTGATGAATTTGGAGATATTGAATCAATTAGCGGTGGAGAGGGAGATGGAGGCAATATTAGTTTAACGGCTGAAGGCAATATTACTACAAGTTTTATCTACTCTTCTTCAGAGGGTATGGGAAGAGGTGGAGATATTACTCTCAATAGTAATTCTGGAGAAATTAATACTACAGAGGGTTCGTTGTAGCCGTTAGAGACCCTTCTGTAGTTATCTGATTAACGTTAATCTCTTGTTCGGCTGTTATTT
>JBCBCI010000006.1:0-135221 GCA_038530755.1 Cyanobacteria bacterium J06592_8
CTTTAATTTTAAAACATTACGCCGAAGGCTATTCGGTTAGAGCCTGTGGAATAGGAAGTGCCGACACCCTATGAAACCCCAGTCAATGGAAGGAAACAGGAACGGAACGTTAATACGGGTTGTACCGCATTATATCAGTTTTCGATAGCAGTAGATCTACGCTCCCCACAAACTATGCCAGCCAAACGATATAATGCTCAGTTTGTTTGCCAAATCGCATAGATCCCAAATGGGTTCTATATGGAAGGTGTAATCGATCAACTGCGAAGTGAAGGTTATCTTCTCAGTGATGAAGATATTAACCGATTATCACCCACTCGCTACGAACACATTAATCCTTATGGGACTTATCAGTTTAATAAAGAGCTATGCCGATGCCTAGCAATTAGCAAGAAAAATTAGAGGTCGCCTGGATTTCAGCGCGACCCCATGAACGATCGATCTAACTAAGCACTAAAATATCTAGCGACAGGATGATAGATGACAAAAGCAGTGGTCGTTTGCTCTGGATAAAGCTGTTCGCTCTCATCAATCGATATCCCAATGCGATCGCATCCCAATAATTGCAACTGTGGCACTTGATCCATGACCACCGGACAAGCTGGATAGCCAAAACTATACCGAGAACCCTGATACCTTTGGGCTAATACATCGCGAATGTTATCTGGCTCTAAATCCCCATAACCTAATTCCCGCCGAATCCTGGCATGACTCCATTCTGCCAAGCCTTCCGCCAACTGCACCGCCATCCCGTGGAAATAGAGATAATCGGTGTACTTGTTGTCTTTATAGAGTTCCTGTGCTTTCTCGGTAGCAATTTCTCCCATAGTCACTGCCTGCATAGGCAAGACATCAAATTGATTCTGTTCGACTGGGCGGATAAAATCAGCAATGCACAGGCGACGCATGGATTTCTGACGGGGGAATGTCCAAGTGACAAACGGGGTTGCTGTTGTGGGTGTTAAGCCCTGCTCGATGACACTTGGCTCGTAAACATGAACGGAATTGCCGATGGCTGCACAGGGGAAATAACCATAAACTAGAGTGGGTTCCAACCATTGTTCAGTGCGAATTTTTTGCTTCCATTCTTCCAAGATCGGATGAACCTTCGATGCCAGGAACCAATCATATTCCTCGCGAGATTGGCCTTTCGGTTTACGGAATTGCCATTGGCCAGCAAACAGTGCCTGCAAATCCATGTACCAGAACAGTTCTTCTAACTCTAGATCACCACTCTGAAGAATTTTCGTCCCCCAGAAAGGCGGCGCAGGACGTTCGATATCAATCTCTACCGCTGTCGAGCGTTCGGTATCGATGACAGTGGGTTCATCGGATTTCTGCTCATCACCATTGACTTCTCGATCTGAATCTTCAATCGCCTTGCGTCCCTTTTGGTTAAACTGAGCAAATTCCCCTGTAAAGCCTTCGGTATCCACCCAGCATTGCTGCTCTTTGGCGGGCATCAGTCGATCCATAAAGGTCAAATCGGCAAAAGCATCTTTCCCGTAAATGACCTGCCCTTGGTAAGTCTCTTGACAATCCCCATAGACAAATTTTGGGGTGAGTGCCGCACCGCCCAAAATCACTGGGACTGTAATCCCTTTAGCATTAAATGCTGCAAGATTTTCTTTCATGAATGCTGTAGACTTCACCAGCAAGCCACTCATGGCAATACAATCAGGCTGATGCTGCTCATAGGCTTCGACGATTGCCTCAATGGCTTGTTTAATGCCCAGATTGATCACCTTGTAGCCATTATTGGTCAAGATGATATCCACCAGATTCTTCCCGATATCATGGACATCGCCTTTAACGGTAGCAATCAGGAATTTCCCTTTACCGCGATCTTCGTCCTCTCCTTCGATTTTTTCCATGTAAGGTTCGAGGAAAGCAACCGCAGATTTCATAGTTTCGGCTGACTGCAACACGAAAGGCAATTGCATTTGACCAGAGCCAAACAGTTCGCCCACAACCTTCATCCCATCCAACAAGAAAGTATTGACAATCTCCAGTGCTTTATAACCTGCATCTAAACCCACCTTTAACGCATCGTCCAATCCAATCCGCTCCCCATCAATAATATGCTGCTTCAACCGTTCTTCAATGGGCAAATCTGCTAAGGAAGCACTCGATCTAGCATCCTTTGCACTCACACCTGCAAAAATTTCCGTCAGCTTCGTCAACGGATCGTAGGTGCAAATATCCCCTTCAAATCCGCGATTGTCATAAATCAAATCGCGACAGACCTGTTGATGTTCTTCGGCAATCTTCGATAACGGCAAAATCTTGGCAGCGGAGACAATCGACCCATCCATCCCAGCTTTCATCGCTTCATTCAGGAAGACCGAATTTAAGGTGATGCGAGTGGCTGGACTCAAGCCAAAAGAAATGTTAGAGACCCCCAGCATAAAGTGAACACCGGGCAGATTTTCCCGAATCAGTCGAATTGATTCGATGGTTGCTTTGGCATTTTCCCGATCCTCCTCAATCCCAGTTGAAATCGGTAGGGCTAAGGTATCATAGAAAATTTCATGGGGTGGAATCCCAAACTTGAGCGCGTCCTGATAAGCTCTTTGGGCAATCTCGAATTTTTTCTTGGCGGTTCGAGCCATTCCCTCTTCATCGATACAGCCGATGACAACTCCTGCACCATATTCTTTTGCCAATTCCAACACTTTAAAAAATCGCTCTTCCCCATCTTCATAGTTGGTGGAATTGAGCAAACATTTGCCCCCAGCGACCTTGAGACCCGCTTCCATTTTTGTCCATTCGGTGGAGTCAAGCATCAGTGGGAGGGTCGTATTAGTCACCAGTCGCGATACCAGTTCTCGCATATCCCGTTCTCCATCACGCCCGACGTAATCCACGTTTACGTCCAGCATATGGGCGCCTTCTTTGACCTGGGATTTAGCGATCGCCAATAAGCCATCCCAATCATCTTCATTCAACAGCTTGCGGACTTTCTTAGAACCACTCGCATTTAATCGCTCGCCAACGATTAAAAAAGAATTATCCTGCTCATAGGTTTGGGCGGAATAAATGGAAGCTGCTGCTGGCGTATAGGAGAGGGGCGATCGAATCTCACCCACGGCATTTTTTCGCACCGAACGCTCTTTTAGTGGGGTCGTATCCACTGCATCGGCTAAAGCTTTAATATGTGCTGGGCGCGTACCGCAGCAACCACCGACAATCTGAACCCCATGTTCCGCAATGAACCCTGTCATGGCAGTTGTATATTCTTCGGGGGTCATTTTATAGTATGCCTGACCGCCAATATTTTCTGGTAGCCCCGCATTGGGAATACAGGAAATGGGGAATGGTGAATTTTCTGACAGATACTTAATATGAGAAGTCATCAAATCGGGACCCGTCGCACAATTTAGCCCCAAAATATCAATGGGGAAGGGTTCCAGAATTGCCAGTACCCCAGAGATATCCGTCCCCACCAACATGGTTCCCTGGATTTCCATGGTCACGGAGACCATTAAGGGGAGTCGCGAACCTTTTTTCGCAAACACCGCCTCAAAGGCACTCAATGCCGCCTTAATTTGCAGAACATCTTGACAGGTTTCCACGATGAAAAGATCGGCTCCCCCGTCATAGAGACCTTCTGCTTGCACCATGAAGCTCGCTTTCAATTCATCATAGGTAATATGACCGAGGGTGGGTAGCTTCGTACCTGGACCGATGGAACCTGCGACAAATCTTGGTTTGTCGGGAGTCGTAAACTCATCTGCACAACTGCGCGCCAACTCTGCCGCCTTTCTACTTAACTCGTAGGCGCGATCGGCTAGATCGTACTCTGCGAGGACTAAGGGGCTAGATCCAAAGCTATCAGTCTCGACAACATCCGCCCCCGCTGCCAGAAAATCACGATGGACTTTCGCCACTGCTTCTGGCTTAGTGATGACTAAGTATTCATTACAACCTTCATATTCCGCTCCACCAAAATCCTCGGCGGTCAAGTTTTGGGATTGCAGGTTAGTTCCCATCGCGCCATCAAAGATTATCACTGGATGATCTGGACTCTGGAGCCGTTGGAGAAATGAACTATTTAGCTGAGGTTTGGGAGCTTCAATACTTAGCATAGTCGTAATGGTTATAGTTGGTCTAGGCTCTCTCCTGCAACCTTTTTAACCTTAAAGCAAGTCAGATTGGAAGGCTGAGGAAGAAACTATTGGTATGATAATGATTATCATTCTCATAATAGTACAAGAACACCCCATATAGGGTAGTTATATGGAAAACCCAAGCAATTAAGGCTTTGAAATGTAGGGGTAGAGTTAAATTATCTGTTTCAGCTAAATTTTATAAACTGAAGTTAACTTATCCGTTTCCAAAAGAGAGGAGTTATGTCCGAGATTACTTCCGAAACCCATTCGGTGAAAGTTGAGTCAGAAATTTCGCCTTGGCTGACTCCGTTAACCTATTCCGTATTGTCTCATCTGGTTTTACCTGTTTATTTTGGCAAAATTGAGATTAAAGGGGTCGAACAGGTACCTCGTGAAGGGGCGGTAATTTTAGCCCCAACTCATCGTTCTCGCTGGGACCCGATTATTTTAGCTTATGCTGTGGGTCGTCCGGGAACAGGTCGAGATATTCGCTACATGGTTTTACAGAGTCAAACGAAGGGTTTTCAAGGCTGGTTTGTGCGTCGTTTGGGGGGGTTTCCGATTGATCGCGATCGCCCTGGGACATCGAGTATACGCTACAGTGTAGACTTACTCAAACAGCAAAATGTTCTGGCTTTGTTTCCAGAAGGGCATATTATGCGGGATAATGAAATTCGCAAGATTCAGCCGGGAGTGGCGAGAATAGCATTACAGGCGATTTCCGATCAACCTGATTTAAGTTTAAATATTGTTCCGGTTAGTATTTATTATCAACATCCCTCTCCAATCCCTCAAGGCTGTAAAATTTGGGTGAATATTGGTTCTCCTTTGAATGTTAGAGAGTATCAACAGGATTCAATTAAAGCCGCCACTCAACAGTTAACTGAGGATTTGAAAGCCGCACTTAAAACATTGCATCAATCGCCTTCTAGTCTTGAGTGACAGTTGAGTAATTGTCTACTCAAATTAACTTTTTGATATTAATCTGTACTGACTACCCGTTAAAATCAAGTGTGACAGTTTACTAAAGTATTACTTTTAATTTGCACTCTTAGATTTTATCCTTTAACCTGCGAGATAACAGATTCTCTATTCTCGCACTCCTTATGGATACCGATCTTCAGCCTCAATCTCACACTCACACCCCGCATCAACCTGCATTACCGCCTCTAACACCCGAAACTATTAAACGCGCCCAACAAGGTTTAGAAGCATTGCGGTTACTCAATGAGGAGGCTATTGTTGAGAAATCTTTACATCGCACTGAATCTTTACTACAAGATCAATCCAGTTTGAAATTCCGAGGTTGGATACGTTGGCTGTGCGTTCATACAATTATTCATAGCCTATTTCGAGTCAAAGTGGAATATCGCGATCGCCTCCCGAATACTCCTGTTATTTTAGCACCCAATCACCTCAGTCATATCGATCCATTTTTAATTTTATCTGAAATTCCCTATCAACCGTTTTACTATATTTTTGGTGATGCTCGTAGTCTTTACAATAAGTTTTGGAAACGGGTATTCTTAAATTTTAGCGGGGGAAATATTCCCATTGAACGGATCTGGAAAGAAGAAGTTGCGGTAATGGAAGCTGCAAAAGCGGGAGACAAAGCGTTAATAGAACTCGCCACAGCAATTGAACAAGAAGTCCCGAAAGGAAACTCTGTTCAAAGTTTACGACGATTAGAGCGTATTGTCCAGGGAATATTTACTCAAAAACAAGGGATTCTCATTTTCCCAGAGGGACGGTTAGGATTAAAAGAAGGTGAATTATTTCTTCCCTTGAAACGGGGTACTATTATTTATGCGTTGAAAACTGGGTTTCCGATTGTTCCGGTTGGGATTATTGGGACTAGAAATCTCTATTTATACAAAGAACTGACCATTCGTTTTGGTGAACCGATTATTTTCCCAAAGATGAATCGACCGAAATCTAAGGATATTAAAATGGCGCTGGAAACCCTAGAAATGAGTTTAATCAATTTATTACCCCAAAATTATCAAGAACCCAAGGATATTAAACTGTTTGGAAAGTTTCTTAATCATATGTTGTGGTAAACGGAGTGGATGATGCTGATTGAGTTTAGTGTGAAAAATTATCGCTCTTTTCAAGAGTGTGTTACCTTCAGCTTGGTAACGGCTAAAATCCCACTCTTAAACAAAAAACTCCGCAACAATCGTGTTAAAATAGATGAAAAACTGAGCTTACTAAAAACAACTGTTATTTATGGCGCAAATGGCAGTGGAAAAAGCAATCTGATTAAAGCATTTCAGGTGATGCGAGATCGGGTCTTGACCTCAGTTGAAAATCGTTCGAGTTTTAGTTCTGTTCAACCCTTTCGCTACAATTCAGAAACGATTAACCAACCTTCTCAGTTTGAAGTAGTTGTTTTAATTGACAAGATTATTTATCGTTATGGCTTTGAAATTACCTCTGAGTCTATTAGTCGTGAATGGTTGTATTCTGTTCCTGAGAACCAAGAAATAAAACTCTTTGAACGAAATCTCAATCAGTTTGAGTTTTTCCCGTCTTTCTCAAATATTCCTGAACTTGCTTCCTTAATTCAGTCCCAAGATTTACTGCTTTCTGTTGCGAATCAATTTAACCTCGATCTCATTCAACCGCTTCTCCACTGGTTCGATCAAAATCTGCAAATTATTCCAAATATTTATCCAAATTTTATTAATACTGAACTCATAGCGTCTTGGCAAAATTCTCAACTTCAAGAACAAGTTCTGCAATTTCTAAAGCCCTTTAATCTCGACATTGATCGAATTATAATTCAACCAAAACCTGACTCTACACCAAATCAAGCTATTATTAAAATTATTCGTTCAAACCCCCAGTCTCAAAATATTCAATCCCAAAACACTCAATCTCAAAATACGCAACAACAGTTTGATTTTTACGAAGATGAATCTTTGGGGACTCAAAAACTACTCCAACTTGCTATAATTTTAGTTAAAGCTTTAAATTCAGGTCAAGTCGTTTGCATGGATTCACTCGATATCAATTTACATCCACTCTTCACAAAAACGATTATTGAATTGTTTCATCAACGAGAAACCAATCCTCATAATGCACAATTAATCTTCACCGCCTATGATACCAGTTTACTGAACCCTAAACTATTGAGACGAGATCAGATTTGGTTCACAAGCAAAGATAAAATGGGAAGAACAGACTTATATAGTTTAGCTGAGTTTAAAATCAAAAATGATACATTTTATGACCAAGATTATCTTTTAGGAAAATATGGGGGAATTCCATTTTAATACTAAGTTTAATATCAGATTTGCTTGTAGTTGTGCTTTAGCACCAAATTAAACCCTGAAAACGCTTTCTACACAACAAAAAATCGAAACTTTTGATCGCTAATTACCTGGATGCAGAATCAAGGAGAGAATTCACCGGAAAGAGTACGCGGCTATTTAGAACGAAAAGTTGGAATTCGAGAATTAAACTTTGAACGATTTTTGATTGTGTGTGAAGGCGAAAAAACAGAACCGAATTATTTTAAGAGTTTTCCTATTCCTGAAGAATGGCTAGATGTTTACGGAATGGGAGACAATACATTAGGAATTGTTCGCAAAGCGATCGCACTTAAGCAAGAAAAAAACTACGATCAAGTTTGGTGTGTCTTTGATCGCGATTCCTTTCCCGTTGATAAATTCAATCGTTCTTTAGAACTCGCCCAAAAACATGATATTAATATTGCTTACTCAAACGAGGGATTTGAAATCTGGTATTTATTGCACTTCAATTTCTATGATACTGCCATTCACCGCCAAAACTATAAACGGATGTTGAGTCAACTTCTTACCCATCGTTATCAGAAAAATAGTGAGACGATTTACGAAGAACTAAAAAGCAGACAACCGGATGCTATTCGCAATGCTAAAAAGCTACTCGCCCAGTATCCTTTTCCCAATCCAGCCAAAGACAACCCCTCAACAACCGTTCATCTCTTAGTGGAACAATTGAATCGATTTTCGACCTCAAAGACTGAGGTTTTTAGAAATGAATTATAATTCTTAACTTGCATCAATTAATACAGACAAAGTATTTCGAGCAAATTTTGCTCCGGTTGGATTACCTTCAATTGTTGCCATCAAACTTGCGCCTCCAATTAAAAGTAAATACTGCTGTGAAAATGATTCAGGATCACTTAAACCTGCTTCAGAAGCTAAGTGCATAATAGAAGTACGGATGGCTTCTCTCAACTGCACTGAGACTTGGTGGGCGGGGTGAGAAGCATCAGCAATTTCTAAAACCGCATTGATAAAAGGACATCCTCGAAAATCGGGTTCAGCGTACCAGGCTTGTAAAACGTCAAAGGTTGCCAGTAATCGCTCTTTGGGAGTATTACCTGCATCTGCTACAGCATTTTCAAACCATTGCAACCACTGGGCTGCCCGATATTTCATTACTTCTTCAATCAATTGATCTTTTGAGGGAAACCAACGGTAGAGTGTTCGCTTCGCCACACCCGACTTAGCAATCACTTCATTGATGCCAACGTGTTGAATTCCTTTTTGATAAATTGGTCTAAACAATAGTAAAAGTTTAGAGAAAAAGAATGAAAAAATAGAAGCCAGAGATTGAAATATCGGTCTAAACTTTGCAAGTCCTCTTCAAGAGGACTTAGAGTTGGAGGCAGGAAATTTATTTTCTAGCTTAACAGTATCTAACTTGGTTTAATTCCAATAATTGTTCGATGACGAGGATCGCTCGCAACATTTGTTTTATACTCAAAACCAGTATCTTTTAACGCTGCTTCCACATCAAAAGTATAATAATCATCACTCCAGGGTTCGGTGCTTTTCATCAGTGTAAATAATACAGGCGGTAAACTTTGAATGACTGGAGATTTGGGGTTATTATCAACAATCGCTAAACATCCACCGGGACGTAATATTCTTAAGGCTTCTCGAAATATTTTTTGAGTAGCTTGACGAGGGAGCTCATGGATGATAAACTGTAGCGTAACAACATCAAAAGAACTATCCAAAAAACCTGTATTTTCAGCTAGGGCGTGTCTCCATTCTTTAATTTCATCTTGAGTATCCTGTTGTTTTGCAACCGCTAACATATAAGGCGATAAATCTAAACCTATCGTTTGAACATTCGGATTATGATGTTGTTGTAGATAACGGTGTAAACTTCGGGTAGAAATTCCAACCGAGCAGCCTATATCTAAAGCAGAATTAATCGGTTGAGAAAGGTATTCTCCTAGAACTTGATGAAAACTTGACCGTAATCTTTGGTGTGCAGTTTCCCAAGTTATCTCTTCATCTCGCCACACTCTCAATCCCATTGAATAGGTTGCAGACTCGGCTTCAAAAGCTGCATCCCAACATAAGTTTCCCGCATCGTAAGCATGAAACGGTTTTTGATAATAATCAGGATAATTAATCGTTTGATCGTTAATTTCGGCCAATCTATTCTTAACTTCCGAGGCTTCTAACTGTTGGTAATGTTTCCGCCAAGGAATTCCATTTTTTTCTGCGGTTTTAATTAAAACCTGTCGAGCTTGATGTTTCATTACACGATAAATCGGTGGTGTTTGAATCAACACATTCACCAATCGAGATAATACATCTTCACCTGCCCAGTCGGGTTTGATTTTTGTATTCATACTTCCATTAAAATCAGTTCGTAGTTGCGCTAACCGCGCAAAAGATTAGGGCAGCAAGCCCAACTACAAGCTAAATTCACCTAATTGTAAGCTTCAAGTTTGGCGCGAACACCATTTCTCCTCAATAATCGTATCACTTCATTGGCTTTAGAACGATTCTGAAAAGCCCCAGCTTGAATAACCGAACGTCCTCGAACTTCTGTGCGAAACGCATCCGGAATCACGCTTTTCACTCGTCGATAAACCGGGTCACGATTATCTTCAACAACGACTCGATATTGTAAACTCCGTCTTAAAGCCGCAGTCAATGACCCCATCGGACGTCTAGCTGAACTCGTTGCACTGGGCCCTGTATTCAATCCGGGTGGTGTATAGCCTTCTCCGCTAATAGGAATGCGAGAACCCGGAACAGGTAACACTCCAGAAGCTGAAGCCTGAACTTGTCCGGTTTCAGGAGGCGGAACAGGAATCGAAACCGCCTCCGAGGAGTTGCTGGAAGGAGAAGAAAGAGTAGATAGCAGTGAGGTTGAGGGTCTAGAACGGGAATTTGACCGACGAGGAACACGAGATGAACGAGTTACCGGAGGCGGTGTAGAAATTCGCTGCGTTTCAGGAGGCGGAACGGGAATTGGAACCGGACGAGAGGCTGCGGTTTGAGGGGTATTTTGAGGAGTATTACGAGGGCGAGAAGGAGAAGCAGTGCGGCGAGGGTTACGACGACGGGCGGTAGAATTAGAGCGAGTGGGGCGAGTATTACGAGGACTAGGTGTTGTCGATTCTTCTGGAACGAATACAGGTAAGGCGGCGTTTGTGTTGATGGGAGAAATCGCGGAGGGATTATTTGAGGTAGAGTTAGTATCTGCACGGTTAGTGAGAAGTTGTTGGGCGATGGGAGAGGGCGCACCAGAGGCGGTATAACTTCCGCTAACTTGTACTGAACCTGTGGTTTTGGCGAGGGTAAGTTGATTTCCGTAGGCTTGAATGACCTGGGTTTTCGTACCATTATTCACGTCATAACGACCATTTCCCCGAATTACATTTTGACCCGGTTCGTTGGCGTTTCCGAGGTCTGGTAAAGCTTGCGCGATCGCGACTATTCCATCTCGTTCATTCCGTTCGATATAATTATTTCTTAAAATGGGTTGGGCGTTGGCTTGAATCACTACGCCATCACGATTGTAAATAATTCGATTTCCAGCAATAAACGGTGCCGCATTTTGAGACACATTAATCCCAAATCCCGTATTCTGGAATTCATTATTGCGGATTTCTGGGCGAGAGGAACCAAACACCGTCACCCCATTAGCCCCATTACCATTAAAATTATTCTCTTGAATTAACGGCGCACTACTCCCGACAACAGAAATGCCATCATGGGTATTGCCTGTAAAGGTATTATTAGAGATAATCATCGAAACTGATTCGACCCAAAGTCCGTAACCGCGTGAATTCGGATTGGTAATTGTCACGCCGCTAATTCGAGAACCGTTCGCCCCTAATATTGCAATATTTTGTTTAGCAACAGTGCGACTGGTATAGAAATCGCCTCCATAAATTTTAATGCCTTCTCCACGAGTATTGGGATTGCCTTGAATTGTCACATTTGCAGGTAACATCAAGGGAAACTGTTCCCCCGTTTGAGTGCTGTAGGTTCCAGGTGCGAGGAGAATTGCGGTATCCGGTTGCGCTAGGCGAATGGCTTGAGTAATCGTTCGCAGGGGAGATTGTTGAGAACCATCACCCGAATCATTCCCCGTCGTTGGACTTACATAAATAACACTTGTAGGTGTATTAGGAGACTGAGGGGTTTGAGCCACTTGTTGGGTGAGAATGGGTTCTGCTAAAGTCTCTGAGGGAGTAAGGCAGAGATTGAATCCCGTTAAAGCAACGAGCAGCAACGAGATTTGTTGAACTCGACCTCTGAATGCTTTTAGGGAAGAGCGATCGCGTAAACGGTTTCTAATCGGCTGAGACAGTTGGCTGTCAAGCTTGAGATCTTGTGACTTTAAATTTTGTGAAACAGGCATACAGTTGCGGTGGAATGGTGAACTCACGGACTGACTCCGACAAACTGTTATAAAAGTGCAAAATTTAACGAAAAATTGGAATTGCGTCAAGTATGCCTTATTGTGGGACGCTTTAAAAGTTTTTTTCATTTTTCAGATATTCCGTTAAAAATTTTAAGGTCTCTCCTCTTCAAAATCTGATATAGTAGCCTGCGGTTCGTTCGCGATCGGGTAAGGTAAATACAGATTGAGGTTGGTTTGATGGGCGATCAACAAAGTTGGGATAAACGGGTACAACCCGCCCTCTGTCGCATTCTAGACGCAAATTTAGATCGCGCTCGTGAGGGATTGAGAATTATTGAAGAATGGTGTCGCTTTGGGCTTGATAGTGCTGAACTGTCAGAGGAGTGCAAACAGTTGCGACAGGAGTTGGCACGCTGGCATACAATGGAGTTGCGTCTAGCGCGAGATACTCCAGGGGATTCTGGAACTGAGTTAAGCCATCCCCAGGAAGAAAAACGCGAAGGCATTGATAGCGTCTTACAGGCAAATTTCTGCCGCATTGAAGAAGCCTTACGGGTACTCGAAGAATACGGCAAAATTTATCATCCGGATATGGGTGTATCGTTTAAGCAGATGCGGTATCGAGTTTATACCCTGGAAAGTCGCTTACTCGCCTATCGACGTTACCAACTTCTCAATGATGCTTATCTCTATTT
This sequence comes from Cyanobacteria bacterium J06592_8, assembly GCA_038530755.1. Lineage (GTDB taxonomy): Bacteria > Cyanobacteriota > Cyanobacteriia > Cyanobacteriales > Microcoleaceae > Capilliphycus. Next base: position 12,479 of record JBCBCI010000006.1, read on the forward strand.
GGTGACTTCAACCTCTGATAAAATGTTCTCGATAGTCGAAGCGGCACTGCAAGGTGGACTGAAACTGTTGCAGTATCGAGACAAAGAGAGTGATGATCAAACTCGGCTGCAAAATTGTGAAAAACTCTGTGAACTCACTCACCGTTATGATGCTTTATTTATTGTCAATGATCGCGTTGATTTAGCGATCGCCTCTAATGCAGATGGTGTTCATCTCGGACAAAAAGACATCCCAATTAGTTTAGCTCGTCAGTTACTCGGTCCGCAACAAATTATCGGACGTTCTACGACAAATCCTGAAGAAATGCAAGCTGCCATTGCAGAAGGTGCCGATTATATTGGAGTTGGGCCTGTTTATGAAACGCCGACAAAGGCAGATAAACCCGCAGCCGGCTTAGATTACGTTCGTCATGCCGCTCAAAATTGTGAGATTCCCTGGTTTGCTATTGGGGGAATTGATATGAATAATTTTGAGGATGTGATGTCTGTTGGCGGTGAACGAATTGCTGTAGTGAGAGCGATTATGCAAGCCGAACAACCCACATTAGTCACTCAGTATTTCCTCTCTCAATTAACTCGCATTCAAACGTTACGAGCTTATAATATATTACCTAACCCCTCTTAAGCGTTAACCGTTCAACACTTCTTCTTCAAAATTTAGTTATGTCCGATTCTATTCAAGTTCAGGTTAATGGAGAGCAAAAAAATTGTTCTCCTCACACCAAGTTACCCGACTTTTTAGAACAGATGGGGTTAAATCCCCGGTTACTTGCTGTTGAATATAATGGTGAAATCCTGCATCGACAATTTTGGGAAACAACCGAGATCAAAACAGGAGATGTTCTCGAAATTGTGACTATTGTTGGCGGTGGACTCAGCATTTAAATCAAGTTAGAAGTGAAGAAACATTCGGAAATCAAGCAGTTGATCTGGAGTCTTCACATTAAGGTCTGATCTCAGATTAATTTAAAGCAGCTTGAGCCTCAGCGACAGGTAAAGAATCCATTGCAGAGATTCCCGTTTGAATCACAAAAACAGAACAATCAGCATGATCCAAAACATAGCGACTCACCTTCCGAGAGAGGATATCTGACCATTTCATAAAGGTTTTTCGTCCAATTATGACTAAATCGGCACCCCATTGCTCGGCTTGCTCACAAATTGTCGTACTCGGATTTCCCATTTTATACTCGTATTCTACAGAAACGCCTTCAGATTTTGCTTCCTCATAAAAAGAGTGTAATCGATCTCGAACCTGAGCAATTTCACCACTCCAACTGTTTTGATAGAGTTGCTGGAGAGTTGTGTGTAAATTAGCATTTCCTAACGTTCCAATCCCCAGAATAGGATTAGTTTGTTCTTTATTATCCCAAGAAATACAATGAAATAACATCAGGTGACTGCCTTCCGTTTTCGCCAATTTAATGGCTTGCTGAAAAACGATTTCTGCGGTGAGGGATGAACAGTCTAATGCGACTAAAATTTTCTGGAAAGCCATGACTTTTTCCTCTCATAAAATGAAATATTGAGCTGAGGCTTGATTTTGAAACGGGAAAGAATGGCTGGGAAAAGAATCTAGATTTGGATTTAGAGTTGGTATTCGTTTTCTTTCAGAATTCCCTAAGTCTTCTTCTATTATCACTGAAAGTACCGATTTTGGATACTAATTGAAATTCCAACACTCAATACTGAATATAAAAGCCTGTTAGAATAGCGATCGTATCAATCTCTAGATCTGTATTTGACAGATCGGTCTAATGTATGCTAAATGATTATTTCAAATCTGGGAGAGAAATAGGAGAATTAATTAGGAGTGAAACGACTGTCGGTGAGAGAACAGTGTTTCGTTAAGTCTTTAGAGGAACGGGACTGGCCGGACTCGAACCGGCGACCTAGCGCTTCAGATTGGTGTGAGTTTCCCCACTCTCTGGACTCTTTCTTCACCGTAGGCAAAAAAGCCTTTAGGCAGTGGCCGTCGAGTCTCTGCACCTTCTTTATCCTGTATATTCAGATCAATATATTCAGATAAAGCTTGGCTCAAGATTACCTTATCCAGACTTGAACTTAGGCTTCCTTGAGTTTGACCACATTCACACCTGGAGTTTCCTCTCAGGGTGCCCGACAGTTCAGGAGGCGCTTGCTCTATCCATCTGAGCCACAGCCCCAGATTAGCTATCTTTCTTTATCTTAACAAAGGATTTCTCAGATGAACTAGATTTGAGTGCGGGCAATATTGTAGTCTATCTGCGATTGCATTGTATGAGGATCACCAAAAGTTGCCAAGACCCCATTTTGTTTGTCGGTATTGAGAACAATTACCTAAACTTCGGTTAAATTATATGCAACGACTGCTCTGATCTGAGTAATAATAGAAAAAGCAATATCACAAGTGATATCCTCACACAAATATCATGGGAGAAGCCAAGCGACGTAAAGAGGTAATGGGAGAAAACTACGGTAAGGAAGAAAGGATCTTACCTTGGCTCCCGATTACAAAAGCTCAAAGCCAACAGTTTGTCGAGTGGACAACCAAAGGAGCCTGGGTTGGAATCGGATTTTTGGTCGTTTTCTGGTTAACGATTCGATTTGTTGGCCCAGCTTTCGGATGGTGGCAAGTTGAGTAGACTACGTCCACAGGAGACAGTGTATCCGAATACTAACAGATAAAGAGAATAAAATTCAGGTTCGATCTGCTGTACAAGCTTTTTTCTGAAGCATTTGACACTAGCGATTGGTTCAGTCGTTATATAGCTTTGATATTTTTTTGACGTGTCACTTAAAAAAGGGACTGTTCATCGCCTCTTATCTAAAGTTAGGTTAGTGTTGTAATACAGCAAATGCAAGATAAATGTCTGAACCTTTCTCAATTCTTTCTTTAGATGGCGGTGGAATTCGGGGTTTAGTAACCGCTCTAATTTTAGAAAAGTTAGAAGAAAAAATTCAAGCCCGCAGTCCAGGTACACCATTGAAAGATTGCTTTGACCTGATCGCTGGAACTTCTACAGGGAGCCTGATTGCTTGTGCTTTATCCTACGGACTTCCAATTTCTAAGATTATTAGAAACTATTCACTAGAATCCGGTTTTCCCCAGAAGATATTTCCTCCAAAATCTCGGATTTTAACGGGAATTGTTGAGCGTTTACATCTAGGAATTAGTCAACCCATTTATGATGGTAAGGGACTCGAAGAGGTTCTCAAGCTTGATTTTAAAACGGCAACATTTAACCAATTACAGGTTCAAACCTTAGTGACAAGCTACGATGTTTTTAACGGTCAAGCCGTTGTTTTTAATAGTCGTCAATCTGAATGCACAACGTTACCTATCTGGGAAGTGTGTCGAGCTTCTTCTGCTGCTCCCGTAGGTTTTCCGGCTCATATTCTTAAAAATCATAAGTTTTTGAATTATTGGCAAAATAAGGGTTACAAATTAACAGATGCTCCTGATGATGGTCAATTCTGTATTCCATTAATTGATGGAGGAGTTGCTGCAAATAATCCGACTTTATGCGCGATCGCAGAGGCAATTAAAATGAACAATAATCCCTCTAACGTATTGGTTGCTTCTTTTGGTTGTGGTACACAGAAAACTCAATCCATTCAAGCTAGACAAGCACGGGAATGGGGGCCATTAGAATGGATGAATCCTTTCAATGATTTGCCAATTTTAGAAACGGTTTCGGAAGGGTCTTCTGATATTATCGATCATGTTTCTCAACATCTGGTCAACTCAAATAATTATTATCGATTCCAGCCAGAATTTCAGCCAAAATATTCATCACTTTCTGCTAATCGAAAGAATTTAGAAGGTTTAAAAGAAAGTACATTACAGTATCTAGAATCTACAGAAATCCAGCGAAAGTTAAACCGTCTAGCAGTTCAACTCACGCCTACAACAGTTTCTGATTCTATGCAATCGAAGAAACAATTAGTGCCTACCTCTCACCTAAAATTAGTCGTCTAACGCACCTAAAATTTTCAAGTTTCCTTTTTGGATTTCTGTTAACCCCGTAACTCCTGCAATTTTCATCCCGGCGTAGGGGCGATCGCCTGTGAAGGTTTGCAGGCATTGACCTGTCTCAATCTCCCAAATTTTAATCGTTTCATCATCACTTCCACTCACCAAAGTTCGACTATCCCAACTCCAACTCAGAGACCAAATGATGCTTTGATGCCCTTTTAAAATATTCAATAATTTTCCAGTTTTGACGAACCATAAACAGATTATTTGATCGATCCCCGCAGATGCGAGAATTTGACCATCTGGACTAAATTTTGCAATCCAAACTCGGTTCGTGTGTTCATCTAAATGATGTAACAATTCTCGTGTCTTAACGTCCCAAATTCTAACGGTTTTATCCAAACTCGCAGATGCTAAGAGTTGACCATCTGGACTAAATTGGACAGAATTAATTCTTTCTGTATGAGCTTGCCAGGTTCTGAGGAGTTCTCCAGTTGAAATATCCCAAAATTTAATTGTGCGATCTTCGCTTCCAGATGCAATAATTGATTCAACTGGACTTAAACAAATAGCACTCACCTCATCGCTATGTCCTTTGTAGGTTTTGTGGAGTTGACCGGTTTGAATATTCCAAAGTTTAATTGTACAATCCATACTGCCACTGGCAAGATAAGGTTCTTTGTGACTCCAGGAAACTGACCAAATTCGATCGGTGTGACCTCTAAAAGTTCTGATGATTTTCCCGGTTTGAATATTCCACAACTTCAGTATTCGATCATCTCCTCCAGAAGCGAGACTCTTACCGTCAGGACTCCACGCAATTGAGCAAAGTCGATGATGTCCTTGCAGCCTTTGCACAACAGTGCCTGTTTGGGGTTGCCAAACTCGAATTAGATAATCATCACTACAACTCGCCAGTAGAGGAAAATGATTGTTTTCAGCCTGGGGTTGAAACGCCACTGAACGTACCCCATTGGTATATCCTTGAATGGTGTTTAAGGCTTTAGCTGTTTTTGTATCCCATATTTTCACGACAGGATCTTCGCCCCCAGAAGCGAGTCGGGGTTGGTGAGGATGCCAAGCCACTGACCAAATTCCATAAGCATGACCGTGTAAAATTTTTAACGTCTTCCCGGTTTGAGTGTCCCAGAAGCGGATTGTCCGATCAAGACTACTACTGGCGAGGACTTTGCCATCGGGACTCCAGGCGATTGATAAAACCCAACGACTATGTCCGTTCCAGTTTTGTTGTTCTTGTCCGCTATGAACATCCCAAATCTTAATCTGATGATCCTCGCCTGCACTGGCTAAAATTTTACCCAAAGGATGAAAAATCACTGTCCAAATTGCGTGGGTATGACTCGATAAGATTTTTAGGATTTTCCCCGTTTGAAGATCCCAAAGCCGAATCGTACAATCTTCACTTCCACTGGCTAAAATCTTGCCATCAGGGCTAAAGCAAACCGATCTCACCCCGCTTTTGTGTCCGAGTAAAACATTAACTTCCTCTTGAGTTTGCCAATTCCACAGTCGAATACTGCCATCATCACTTCCGGTTGCAATCTGTTTTCCATCCGGACTCCAAGCAACAGACATAACAATATTGTTGTGTTTCTGTAAGGTTTTTAAGTGTTCTCCGGTCTGAACATCCCAAAACTTTACGCTTTGATCAACACCTCCACTGGCTAATATTTTCCCATCAGGACTCCAGCGAACACAGATAATTCGACCGAGATGCCCACAACAGGTTAAGTGAGATTGCTGCATTTCTGCTAAGTGATAAAAATCGATTTCTCCGTTACTATTGCCTGTCGCTAATTGAGTGCCATCTGGACTGAAGGCAACTGATAATATAATGCCAAAAGATTGGGTAAAAACCGAGTGATCAAAGTTAGCATGACTAAAATTAACCTGCTGTAAATTAATGCCCTGTAAATTCGCTTGCCATATCGCTAGATGGGAAAAATCATAATTCGTTAGATCAATTGAGAGTTCTCGACAAAGATTAATTAAATTGCCACAACCATAGCCCGATAGAGCAGATTCTCGCAGGTTGTGTAAAATTAGTAAAATTTGCTGTTCAATCGCATCAATTGTGATAAAATACTCTTGAATTCTTCTAACAATCGGTTTAAGAATCAATCGAATTTGACTGTCTTGAACATGGCTCTCAACAGTTGTTTTGATTAGGGCATAGTTATTAAGAACTGATGCAGGATTGATAATACCCGAAATAAAGTCTTGATACACGACCTCAATTAAGCGATCGCTCATATACTCCATAACTAGAGATTGGAGAGTATAGCAGCCTGATTTTTTTTCAATTAAATTGCGCCAACTTAAGGCTTCTAAGGCTTCGAGTAACTGAGCGATTGTTATTCCAGAAGCTAGATCTTCTTTTAACTGAGCAATACTTGTCCATTTTCGATTAATTGCGAGCCAGAACATGATACTCTTTTCAAGAGAAGTCAAACGCTGAAATTGTTCATCAAAAATATAGCGAATCCCATTAAAAATTCGAGCTTCTTGAGCCAGAAAAGTTGCAATATTCCCCTCAAAAAGTTCTTCAATTGACGCCGCAATCAATTTCAGCAATAGTGGATTATGATTGTAATATTGTCCGAGTTCTTGTAGAGATTTTGGGGTTGCAGATAGACCTTTAGTTTGTAGGAGAGCCTGGGTAATTTCAGAAGCACCCTGAATTTGTAGCGATCGCACTTTGGAGTCAGGTGTGCTAAGTTTAGCCAAGACTGGAGATTTTTCTCGACTGGTAATCAGCAGACAGCTTTGGTGGGAAGTTTCCCCGATTAGATGAAACAGTTCGTCGTAGGCTTCATAACCGGAATGATACTGTCCCAGAGAACCCGGCTGTAAAAGACTTTCGAGGTTGTCGAGAATCAGCAAACACCGAGACTCAGACAGACAGGTAATCAAACTGCGGATGTTTGGACGTTCCAAGAGGTGAGACGATAAGAAAGAAACCAGTTCTTTCAGGAGTGACTTGAGAGTTGGGCTATTCCGAAGCGATCGCCAGATGACATAATCAAATTGATGTTGAACCTGTTGTGCTGTTTTAATGGCTAACGTCGTTTTTCCGATACCGCCTATCCCCAAAATCCCAATCCATCGGCATTTATCCTCAAGAATCCACTGTTTTAACTGATGAATTTCTGCATCCCGTCCATAAAATTGGGAAACATCCACTGCTTCTCCCCAATCCTGTTGAGTTGAGGACGATTTTTGACTCAAAGATTGATTAAATTGTTGTTCTAAAAGAATTGAGATATTGCGTTTAGTGACTTTTTCGCCTAAGACTTCAGAGAGTGTTTGCCATAACTGAGAGCCAACTCGCTTAATGTAATCAGGGTTATAGCCCAGAGTTTCCGCAATTTCTGGATATCCCTTCCCCTCCCAAGTATTTTGCAAGATTAGAATATCAATAACTGAAAGGGTTTGAGGGGGTAAGGATTGCTCTAAAGTGCTGAGGGCTTCTTCAAATGTCATCTTAACTATAACTGTTTGGCTTGTAGAAACCAGGGATTAAACCTCAACTCTATTTATATTACCTCACTTTTAACACTTTCTTAGGTCACGATTCACTTCAAACAGGTCACTGATCTGTACTGATCGACAGAATGAAAGTTTTTAATCTTGAAACATGAAGAGGAAATCAGGCGAAGAACACAGAAAAACAGTCTTGATCTTCTTCTGTTCATCATTTCCCGTCCTAAATGGAGAGTTATTAACAATGGCAAAAATTATCGGTACTGACTCAGATAACGTATTAATTGGTCGATCAGGTAACGATTTAATCAAAGGAAACAACGGAGACGATCGCCTAATTAGTCGTAGCGATGCCGGAGAACCCGAAATTGCCCAAGATCCAAATGCTTCAAGAGTTTATCCGGATCAACCTTATGCTGATGCTAACGATACCCTAGTCGGTGGTGAAGGTGCTGATACTTTTGTCTTTAATCCTTTAATTAATGCCAAACCTGAGATTATTGCCAAACACGTCGATCAAGACACGGGAGATATTACTTGGGGAATGAACGGGGTTGCGGGCGAAAATAATAACGTCCACGATCACTGGGTTGACTCCATTGGTGATGATGTGATTCGCGATTATCAGAAAGACCAAGGCGATCGCATTCAAATTAATGGACATACCACCGAAGTTGCAGGCATTGAATACCGTGACGTTGATGGAGATGGTACCGAAGAATCCGTGATTCAACTCATTAGTAATCAAGGCGGTGCGGGTGCCCATGATGGCGATCTTGTGGGTACTGTAACTGTTTTTGGCGATCGCGTTGAAGAAAGTGACCTGATTGTTGAAAAAACCGACGACGGCGCACTCCAATTTGACGACAATCTCAAGAGTACCCCAGGAAACGATACCTTATACGGAGATACTGGTAACGATACTCTTAATGGCGGCTCTGGTGACGATTACTTGCGAGGAGGCAGTGATGATGACCTTCTGCTTGCTGGACGGGGTGCAGACCACTTAGTTGGTGATGCGGGTCAGGACACTCTCAAAGGAGGTGGTGGTAAGGATACTTTAGAAGGAGGTAAAGGTAATGATTCTCTTCTCGGTGAAAATGGTGATGACTTCCTTTCCGGTGGTCGAGGAGGTGATTTCCTCAGTGGTGGCAGCCATAATGACACGCTGAAAGGGGACAACGGCAATGATACCCTCAACGGTGGCATGGGAAATGATCAACTCTTTGGAGGTGGAGGTAATGATCTGCTGATCAGTCGGAGTGATGCCGGAGAACCGGAAATTGCTCAAGATCCGAATGCCAGTCGAGTGTATCCCGATCAACCCTTTGCTAATGCCAATGATACCCTAGACGGAGGTAAAGGCGCAGATACGTTCCGGTTTGAACTGCTTCTTAATGCTAAACCCGAGATTGCAGCGAAACACGCCGATCCGTTGACCGGAGAGATTGATTGGCAAGGAGTTGCAGGTGAAAATGATAACATTCACGATCACTGGGTTGATGCGATCGGTGATGATGTGATTCTTGACTTCAAAGCCAGCCAGGGTGACACTATCGAGATTTTAGGTCACACCGTCGAAGCCACAATCTCTTATGTTGAGAATGGTAATGGTGATTTTGACTACTCTGTCATTGAATTAGTCAGTAACCAAGGCGGTGCAGGCGCACACGATGGCGATCGCCTCGGTACAGTTAAAGTCTATGGTGAATTAGTTCAGGAATCTGATTTGACGGTTAATAAAGGCGTGTTCTACGGTGCCTTCGATACTATTGATGAAATGATCGTTTAATCGCAATTTTCCCCGATTCTATCCGATGGGATTGGGGAACGCTTTTCCGGCGATCGGGTATTAGAGATAGGATGCCAGTTAATTCTGAAAACTTAAAACCCAAACAGGAGATTATTATGATTCTTCAGAACTTATCCCCAAAAAAAGTCCTTTGTGAAAAATCAAAATCACAACCGGAGATTATGAGGACTGTTCAGACTCCAAAGCCAAAGTTTTCGAGGTATGAATTAGTTAACTATACCCCACTCGATATCACTATGGCTATTACAAATATTGCTTTCCATCAACGCAAGAAACAATACTTTTATACACTGGCAGTCGAAGGAATCGAGAGTCTAGAACCGATTTTAAAGTTGGTTCCTGAAACTGATTTACAACCCTGTCAAAAATGTTCCAAGCAATCTGGATATAACTGTAATACAACTAAATGTCATCTCTGGCAGTTGAGTCAAAAGAATGATGTTAGAGAAAGACTACTTTGAAGCGACATTATTATCATTATATGCTTCCTTGCAATATCCTAATCGCAAATCTCAACAAAACCTCAAGGAGTTTCAACTTTTGATTTCTATTTAATTAAGAGGTGCAATATCAAAAATGAATACTCTAATCAATGAAAATTTAAAAGGTCGGATTTTAGTTGTGGATGATTCACCAGAATACCTAGAATTTTTAACAGATATGTTAATGGATTATGGTTATTCAATAATGGGAGCTGAAAATCCAAAAACTGCTTTTAATCAAGTTGAATCCTATTCTCCAGATCTAGTTTTGTTAGATATTATCATGCCAGGAATGGATGGTTATCAGTTTTGCAAATATCTCAAGATCGATCCGAAAAATTCTGACATTCCGATTATTTTCATGAGTCATTTAGATGAAGTTTTAGATAAAATTAAAGCCTTTCAAGTCGGAGGATCTGACTATATTAGTAAGCCTATTTTATTTGAGGAGCTAGTCGTAAGAATCGAAAATCAGCTAGCTCTCAAACGCCAAAAACTAAAACTTATTCAAGAAATCGAACGCCTGCAAAATCTTGAAGAAGTTCTCAGTCAGTCTAAAGCACTTTTAATCGATGTTTTAAATAGTTCTCCCGATGGAATTGCAGCCTTTAAAGCTGTTCGTAATCTCAGTGGAAAAATTGCCAATTTTTGCTGTGTCGTTGCTAATCTGATGATGGCTCAAGTTCTGGGTCATACTCCTCAAACAGTTGTTGGTCAAAGACTACTAAAAAGTGAAGTTGATAAAATTGATCCAACTCTTTTTAACAAGTTAGTTCAGGTGATAGAAACAGGAGAGACTTTAAACTTTGAATTTCAAAAGACTATAGAGCAAATCCCTCGCTGGTATCAAATGACTGCCGTGAAGAATGGAGATGGCTTTTCGGTTACAGTTTGGGATATTTCCAAACACAAAGAATGGGAAATTTTGTTGAATCAAACGAGTCAATATATTTATCAACAAGCGATTACCGATTCTTTAACTCAACTGTTAAATCGCCGGACGTTTGATTATTCTCTGGAACGAGAATGGTATCGAGCCAAACGGGAGCAATTGCCTTTGTCTTTAATCTTAGCAGATGTGGATTATTTCAAGGATTATAACGATCATTACGGACATCAAGCTGGAGATGAATGTTTACAACAAATTGCCAAAGCGATTCGCCGAGCCGTAAAGCGTTCAGCTGATCTAGTTTCTCGTTATGGTGGAGAAGAATTTGCTATAATTTTGCCCAATACAAACAGAGCTGGAGCCAAAAAAGTAGCAGAATTAATTTGCTCAGAAATTCATCAACTGCAACTTCCCCATGCTCAGTCTACAGTCTGTGAATCTGTTACCCTAAGTTTAGGAGTGAGTTCTCATGTTCCAAAATCAAAAGACCAATTTGAAATGCTGATTAAACAAGCAGATATTGCTTTGTATCAAGCCAAAAAAAAAGGACGAAATCGCTCTGTTGAATTTATGGGAAAATTAGAGTATAAAACCAATGATTTAACGAATAAATTGCTGTTTCATTGATCCCGTGTTTGATAGCTTGACTGAGTGGCTACCTATTACCTATTTTTTTTCGTCTGAATGTTATGCTAAAAAATAATTTTCAGGAGCTAATTTATGCTGCTGTGTTGAGACAAAGCTAAAAGATTTTATAGATTTTGGGGTAATAAAAAAATTGTATATGACCTGATATAATAGTATAGTTAGTCAAACAAGCTTTGTCAATCTTTAACAATTTTTTCAGAAAAGAGATTGTATACCAATGAAGCCAATATAGGAGGAAGCCTGATAGCCAGAAGTTTGATCCTTAAATTCTAAAAATCTTGTGGGTTTCCAAAAAATTGTAGAGCGCGTTTACTTCAATAATTAGGAGCTTGCTATTATGAACCCAAGCAGAAAACCAAGATATATGTTGCACAACAATTTTCGCCTCCCGATGGGATTCGTTCCCGAAAAATTTGATTCTGGACTTGCATATCAAGCTCAAGCCAGTGACACTTTTATTGTGACTTATGCAAAATGTGGAACGACCTGGACTCAACATATTCTTTGGATGTTATCCCATGATGGAGAACCATTGCCTTTAGGTAAAAATATTAATTTAGAGGTTCCTCATCTAGAAGAAATTGGAGGTAATTTCGTTAGCTCTTTATCCGAACCTCGTTTTATAAAGACTCATTTAACTTATAATTTTACCCCCCATCATCCTGATGCAAAATATATCTATGTAGCTCGTAATCCTTTTGATTGTGCTGTTTCGTTTTATTATCATACTCAAGGATTTGTCAAACATTATGATTTTGCTGAAGGTACATTTGATGACTTTTTTGAATGTTTTATTGATGGAGAGGTAGACTGGGGAGATTATTTCGATCATTTGCTCCCTTGGGTGGAACATAAAAACGATCAAAATGTTCTCTTTTTAACCTACGAATCTATGAAATATGATCCGAAAGCTGCTATTATTAAAATGGCCTATTTCTTAGGTGATTGCTATATTGAAAAAGTCAATAATCCACAAATTCTAGAGAGTATTATCGAACACACAAGTTTTTCTCGGATGAGCAAAGATCAAAGCCGATGGTCTAGTCAACGTCCTCCTAATGCAACTCCATTTGTTCGTAAAGGAGAAGTTGGTGATTGGAAGAGTCATTTCTCTGCGTCTCAAATTCAGAGACTCAGTCAAAAATTTAGAACGAGAACTGCTGGTACAGAAGCCGCCAGTTTATGGCAACTGCCTCAATAGTTGGAAAAGAGGAAAATTTTTGATATTATCTTGCGTAAGTTCACCTTAATATTTGAGTAATAAAAATGGTAAACCAGTATACAGGAATTATTTATTCTCACGTTATTGAAGAATTGGAAGATACAAAAGATTATCACACTCGTCAAAAAAGCTATTTTTTCAAAAAAAATGGTGAGATTATCGCTCAAGAACAGCTCACTATTACTTTATTTAAAGAGGGGGCTTATCCGACATTGTTTGATGAAGCAGGATTAGATTTTCAAGGTATAGCGCTGCGCGCAGGTGTTAGGGGTTAGGGGTTAGGTGTTAGGGACTTAAAAACACTGTTACATCTATAGTTTTCGCGATTATTCGTCACTTAGATCTGTCAACACACGAGCGCTCGTTGCTATATTAATCCTGATCAGAGCTTAGTGATTTATAAAAAGAGATAAGAGGTTACACTGCTAAGATTATTGAGGTTTAATGCCTTCAAACAAGGCAGAATAATCATCGTCAGCTTTTCCTAATTCTAAAGCGACTTCGATGAGGGATTTTACGCCTTCTAATGAACTGGAATTCAAACCCAATGCTGTAGATTCTTTAGCACTAATCAAAACTTGAGGAGAGTCTGCGACTTGAACGCCCGATGCTTTGAGGGGTTCTAGCTTCGATGCAGTACGATTGTAGGCAATCACCTCAAAATTGGCTTCCACTAGACGGAGTGCCATCGGTTGTCCCATGAGTCCAGTTCCAATCAAGCCAACTTTCATTGTGTTAGATTCCCTGATCAATTCCCTAATGTCCGACTTTACTGATTTTAGCGGTAAATGGGTCGGACATTACAGATTTTATGCTTGTGGAGTGGGTACTTTTTTCAGGAGTTGGGAACGAATACATCCGCCCATCCAGGTCCATCCTTCCCGTTCTTCTTTAGGAAAGAAATGGGCAACAATTTCATCTGGACTGCATTGGTAAAACTTATCAATTTCAGCAACTGCCCATTTTCCCCAAGGAGATCTGACCCAAATTTGGTCGCCTGGGTTGAAGGTTTCGCCTACTGAGTTTGTTGCTTGAAGAACTTCCTCCAGTACCTTGGGTCTGGGTCGAGAGGGTCGAGACGGTTTATCAGATGAAGAAAAGGGCCGAGGACGGCGACTTGGTTTGTCTAGAGTGGATGGTTTTGATAAACTCTGAGAGTCTGAGGATTGTTCTGGTGATGTTGATTCTGTTTGGGATTCGGGATTTGAGACAGTCTTTGAATCCGTCTTGGCTTCTGAGTGTTTGATGTCATCGGGCTTAGGTCTGTTCGGTCTAACGACGGCGAGGATTTTGTTTGAGTTAGTCATTAATGTACGAGGCAACTGGGCTGCCGAACGACTATTAAACTACATATATTATAAGCTAGGGTTTGGAGTCGATGGCAAGATTTATAGAACCTGTCATTTACTCCGTTAAATCTTGTACGGTAAGAGAATTTCTGATCTTTCGCAAAGAATTTAACTCTATTAGATCTCGGTCAATCTAATCTCAATTCGAGCAGATTTTACAGCAGGAATTTCAGATCATTTTTCAGCTACTCGTTTGTATTTTCCGGGTAAACTGAATCAGCATTTTTCCGTGCTGCTGTCGTTTCCAAAATCGCACTAACATAGGAGAGCGCAACCAGAGGGGCTGTTACCGCTCGTAGAATGCGCTTCCCTAAACTCACTGCTTGAAATCCACTGGCGATCGCTGTTTCGACTTCCGCCACTGTCCATCCGCCTTCTGGCCCAGTTGCGAGGATGATAGAGTCGCCAATAGACTCACTCAAAGTATTAAATAAATGAGGCCGTGAGCCGCGAGCCACACAGATATAAGCCTGAGATGCTTTACTCAAATGCGAATCTGCTACATTTTCCAAAGCTGAGGTCAAGGAAATCGGATCGGCCACAGTGGGGATAATTTGACGTTCAGACTGTTCTGCGGCTTCTCGGATAATCCGTCGCCAACGTTCTACCTTTTGCGAACTCGGTTTCAAAACTGTGCGTTGACTGATGAGCGGAACAATTTGCGACACCCCCAATTCTGTACAGTAACGCACGAGATCGTCAAATCCGGTTTTAGGGAGACTGACCCACAACTCAACGCTGAGAGGTAACTCTGTTTCAACAGAAATTGCTTCTAAAATTTCGGCTTGGGGAGAAGGCCCTGGAATATTCACCTGTAATTGAGCCAACCACCACTGGCCCTGACCATCAATAGCAATAAAGCGATCGCCCATCTGCAAGCGTAACACCCGACCCAAATAATGCTGCTGTTGAGCAGTTAGATCAATGTGTCGATTGGAAATTTGCGTTTGAGCGATCGCGAGTCTTTGCAATTGAACCATTTAGCGTTAAAACGTTTCAGCGATATAAAGAAATGCACCTCAATAGCCACACAAACAATTTCAGCTCGTGATTTAACTTTGTTGTTGAGCTTTCATGCGAGTGAGATATTCTTCAATGGCTTGAGTGGCAATCTCCACAACAGGTTTACCCTGACGCTTCGATTCTTCTTTTAACTCTAGGTAAGTTTGATGACGAACACTGACCCGATGTCGAATTTTATTCGGATCGCCTCCACTACTGTCAGAGTTCTCCTCAGAAGAGGGCTGAGTTATAGGGGTTGAGCTTTCTTGATGATTCGGTGTAATAGAGACTTCTGGAAGAGTCTCATGATCTGAGGTACGAGCTATCTCTTGAGTCTGTATATTCATCGAGGGATTCAATGAGTAGTTGGTTACAAACTGACGGAGCGAGTCAAAACCCACACGATGGCAAAAATCCCCGAAATGTTCTGCTGATTTACGATTCTGTTTAAAGTAAACAAAAATCGGCTCCAGGAACGTTTCTAATTCATCAACCTTCAAGCGGTCAATAATAGGTTGAGCCAGTCGTGTTTGATCGGAAGAACCACCTAACCAAACTTGGTAGGCGTTAGGCGCACTTCCGACAAAGCCTAACTCCGCCATATAGGGTCTAGCGCATCCATTGGGACATCCTGTCATACGGACGACAAAATGTTCCTGTTGTAAGCCGACCTTGTCCAACAATACCCGAATCCGTTCCAGGATACTAGGGATTATTCGTTCAGATTCTGTTATGGCCAAACCGCAAGTGGGCAAAGCAGGACAGGCCATCCCATATCGCACGAGCGGATCGATTTCGGTTTCTTTGAGAATACCGTTCTGATCGAGAATTTTTTGAATCTGATCTTTATTGTCTGGGGAGATATTGTAGAAAATGATATTGTGATTGCCTGTGAGCAACATCGGCAGTTGAAACTGCTTGACAATATCGAGAAGTGCGGTTTTGAGTTGAAAGCTGCCCTCGTCTTTAACGCGACCATTTTCAACAGAAATCCCCAAAAACAGTTGACCATCGCCTTGTTCGTGCCAACCCAGGTAGTCTTGATACTTCCAGGGAGGTAGCGGCTTGTAGGGTTTGAGGGATTTGCCAAAATATTCTTCGACTTTGGCTTGGAATTTTTCGAGTCCCCAATCATGGAGTAGGTATTTCATCCGAGCATGACGACGGTTGTTGCGATCGCCATAGTCCCGTTGAGTGGCAACAATTGCCTTGACGAGATCGTAGACATCCTCTTTATCAACGTAGCCGAGTTCATCTGCGATCCGAGCAAAGGTTTCTTCTTTGTTGTGGGTGCGTCCCATTCCGCCGCCCGCAATGACGTTAAAGCCTTCTAATTCTCCAGCGTCATTAACGATTACGACCAAGCTAATGTCTTGAGTATAGAGATCGACTGAATTATCGCCTGGAACTGTAACTGCACATTTGAATTTACGGGGCATATAATGCTGACCGTAAATGGGTTCCTCAAATTGAGTGAAAATGGTGCCATTACCGTTGCGTTGACGAGCAGCTTTTACTTCTGGATTTTCCTCGGCAGAAATTGCCTTTTCTCCATCGAGCCAGATTTCATAATAAGCTCCGGTTTGGGGAGTCAGCAAGTCGGCGATATCGTTGGCGTAGCGTAGAGCATATTCGTATTCAGGACGGTTTTTGTAGGGGGCTGGAGGGGCCATCACGTTACGGTTGAGATCGCCGCAGGCACCCAAAGTTGACCCCATACTGTGAATAATGGAAGACAGAACCGTCTTGAGGTTTTTTTTCAGAATGCCATGCAGTTGGAAGCCTTGGCGGGTCGTTACTCGTAAGGTATGATTGCCATATTCATCAGCTAGACGGTCTAAGGTGAGGTACAGTTCAGGTGGAATAAAGCCGCCGGGATTGCGGGTTCGCAACATCATCTGATAGTCTTTTTCCTGTCCCTTAGCACGATTGTCTCGATTATCTTGCTGATAGGAACCATGAAATTTTAAGATTTGAACCGCATCACCGCTAAAGAAGTTTTCATCATTGAGTAGTTCGGTGGCGAGGGGTTCTCGCAGGTAGTTGCTGCGTTCTTTAAGGCCTTCGAGCTTAGAAACTTTGTGATCCTGTGTGGCTGAGTTTACAGAAGTAGTCATAGAAATACGTTGTACCAGTTTTAACCAAACTTTGTTAGGGGTTGAAACCTGTCTGTGATTCAATAAAAAACAGCTCAACCCGAACTCAGAAAATAAATTCCAGTTATCCGGTCGGAATTCTCGGAAATTCCTTTGATCCTACCATGATACCTTTGGACATTGTCCCGCATTGTCAAGGAGACAAGCCTAAGTCACAATCAAATATTAAGAGTTGACAAAAGTACAAAAATGCCAGATTCAATTATGTTCGAGGAAGACCATTATGTGGTACTGGAGCCGAACCAACCCGAACAATTCCTCACCCCTGCTGAACTACAACAGAAACTGGAATCAATTTTGTCTGATAGACAGGATAATTTACCGCGAGAACTCCAAAAGTTCCCGACGGTTTCTCAACAAGCCCAATATTTACTCAATACCTGTTGTGACTTCGATCTTGCTCCCGGAAAATACCTTCAGTGGTATGCTGTGAGATTAGAGAAATAATTCACAATTGGGTTTAGCTAGGCTTTAGGTGTGGAAATCAAAGCCAATTCAATCTGTTCTTCTTCAGGTTGAGTAATTTCTGTACGGATATCTGGGCCAAAGAACTTGGTCAGTCTCTCCTGCTTTTGTTGCCATTCCTCTAGAGAAACGAAGGGTGAATTAAACTCCAAAACTAAAGCATAATCTCCGTCGATAGATACTTCTCGAATTCCTTGGAGTTGAGGATGTTCATCGTCGAATGCTCCAAGTTTCAAGCGTTCAAGTGTGTCAATGAGATGAGCCGTTTGACCATAGCGATAGCGAGTGACATCCTTTCGGACCTGATTTTGAGTTTCAGTGGCTTGCTGTTCTCGTAAGGCTAAAATCTCTGGTGGAGTAGGTTGAGAGTAGGGAGCCGGTTCCAACTCTGCAGCTTTGAGGGCTAGTCCTCCCAATAAAATGGGAATCCCATAGAAGAACCCTGCTAAATTTAGGGTTGCATAGTCCTTAAAATAGGCAACAAACCCAACAATCGTGATCAATCCTCCCAATATTAAACCGACTTGAGCTAAAGATGTTTGACGTAACATATATGTTAAGGTAGTCCGCATAGATCCACTACTGATGATATACCTATCACGCCGCTTGATGGCAAAGATTCCAGCTTCCTCTGGGCGGTTCTGTGTCGGTAATCACCTCAGCTCAATGAGTTGAACTCTCGCGGTTGTAATATTTTTCTCTCCATGCCCTCGTTACTCAACCCTCAACATGACTAGAAACAAAGAGCTATCTACAGCTAATCTCGAGCATCAGCTTAAGGAGGAGATTGACTCTCTCCGAAAAGAAGACGAACGGTTGTACAATATCCTCGCCATCGATATTTGGGCGCTGGCTAAAACAATGGATGAACTCCAACCGGGTTTTTGGGGCGCATTTATGAAAAATCGTGAGAAGGCATTGAAGCGATATTTAGCCGAAATGCTCAAAAATAAGCCGACAGATAGCAAACGCCCGCCTTTCCTTCATTAGCGACTGTTTGTGGTTCATTCACCTATAATCCCTAATATTCGGCAAAATGAGAATTCTGTTGAGTTTCTGTGCGAATCTTAACGATTTCCTTTGCAGCTTACCATACTTGCCGCTATAAATTATAAAGGAAGTTATCAAGGAAGTCAAAAAATGGATGCCAATACTATTCGAGAGCGAGTTGCTTTGATTGAAGCCAAACGAGAGTCTCTCGTTAAACTACTAGAAAAGCCGGATTTAGGAACGTTAAGAATTGATGTCAACCAAGCTATCGAAGAAATTGATGAGCTAATCGAGGAGTTTAAACGCACTTTTCCAGACGCGAATCAAAACTAATAATATCTTCGAGTTTTCTTCGATCAATTGTTTTTAAAAGTTCAGTTGTTCTAGAAGGAGTAGAATGTTGATTCATTCTCTTCATTCTCAACCTCTTTAACTTCTGAACTTACTTTTTTTGAAGATATTGATCTGAATTTTATATGGATACTCCAGACCAAAAACATCCTCAATATAATCGCGATCGCGCTATTGTTGATAATTTGATTAAAGGCGATCAAACTGAAAAAAATCTCGCTGAACTCGCCCGCCTAAAAATTCGCTATCAAGGATTTCCAGGTGCAAGAGATATTCAACGAAATTTAGACGAAATTATGCAGAGTTGGCAACTCAATGAAGAAACTCTCTTTGAAAAAACTCGTCAAATCCATGCTAAAGGTCGAGTGTATAAAAGCGGTAATGAAGAACAAGAAGATTGGCTGTAGTTCAGTTATCAATTTTTACAGTTATCAGTAAACAGGCAATAGGCAACAGTTAACAGTGAATAGTGAGTAGTCAGGGAATAAATTCCCTGTCTCAAACCCCAAGTCCTTTTCAAAGGACTTCAAATATTAGACAGTAATTTGAGTTTCTGGTAAACTAATAGATTATCAGTAAAAAGTTCTCTCTATTTAGTCCTCTTGAGAGGACTTTAAATATTAGACAGGGATTTTAATCCCTGGTATATTAATTCAGTACACAGTAAACAGTTAACAGTAGACAATTATTTTTATTGATCAAGTATCAGATAGGGATTTTAATCTCTGGTATATTAATTCAGTGAACTTTACCAAAAACTATTATTAATGCACCGAATTTCTGCAACACCTGGAGGATGGACACCTGAAACAGAAGGCGTTATTTTTATCGAACAAACTCCTGCGCCTATCATCTTTTTAACCGCAGCCGATACCGATATTCAAACCCTTGCCACTGCAATTGACCGACTTCCTGATGATTTTCCAGACTTACGAGTCGCTAATCTTTTACAACTCCAACAACAACTCACCATCGATACCTACGCTGACGATATTTTAACTCATGCCAAAATAATTATAATTCGACTCTTGGGCGGACGTTCCTACTGGAGTTATGGGCTAGAAGTCGTTGAAGAAACAGCCGAAAAAACAGGCGCAAAACTAATCATTATGCCGGGAGATGATCGTCCAGATCCGGATTTAATGAGTCATTCAACTATTTCTCTAACAACTGTCAATCAACTCTGGAATTATTTCACAGAAGGCGGCATCGAAAACTATAAAAACGCTTTATTATTCATCGCGAAAAACTATTTAGATCAATGCTATTCTGAAAACTCTCCCGTTTCGGTTCCTCGCGTCGGAATTTATCAAGAAAAAATAGAACAAAATACAACTCTTCCCTCAGTCAGTATACTGTTTTATCGCGCCCATTACCTCTCCGGAAATATTCGCCCGATAGATGAACTCTGTCAAGCCATTCGCGATCGCAATTTCAACCCGATTCCTATTTTTGTCTCATCCTTACGCGATCCGGATGTTCAAGCTGAAGTTCTAGCTGAACTCAAAAAAAACACTGATAATCCGATTGAAGTTCTTCTCAATACCACTAGCTTTTCCTTTGCTTCTATTTCTGAAGATTCTACAGTCAATTCTCCTTTATTTGGCTTAGATATTCCGATTTTACAAGTCATTTTTAGTAGCCAAACTGTTCAACAGTGGGAAGCAGACTTTCAAGGACTTTCACCAAGAGATGTAGCGATGAATGTCGCCCTACCCGAAGTGGATGGACGCATTATTACTCGCGCCGTCTCTTTCAAAGCCGTAGAAACCTGGAACTCTAAATTAGAAACTGATGTCATTGGATATATTCCAGTTCGCGATCGCATTCAATTTGTCGCCGATCTCACTCAAAATTGGGTCAAACTTCGCCGAAAAAAACCCGCCGAAAAACGCATTGCAATTATTCTCGCAAATTATCCCACCGCAGACGGAAGATTAGCCAATGGAGTCGGACTTGATACTCCTGCAAGTTGTATAAATATTCTTAACGCATTACAACAAGCCGGATACAATCTTCAAAATAGTCCGAAAACGGGAGAAGAACTCATTAAACGCTTGACTTCTGGAGTCACAAATGATCCAGAGGGGCGAGAACTGCGAACCGTTCAACAATCATTAAATTGGGCAGATTTTCAACAGTATTTTTCTCAACTCCCTGAAACCATACAAACGGCTATTTTTCAACGCTGGAAAGCTGATTTTTCAGAAGATTCTCATCCGGAAATCTTCCCAATTCCAGGAATTAAACTCAATCATATTTTTGTGGGAATTCAACCCAGTCGCGGCTACGATCGCGATCCAAGTTTAAACTATCACGCCCCAGATTTAGAACCCACTCCCGACTATTTAGCCTTTTATTATTGGCTGCGATATCAATTTCAAGCTGATGCCATTATTCATGTCGGAAAACATGGAAACTTAGAATGGTTGCCAGGAAAAAGTATTGGGTTATCTCAAGATTGTTATCCAGAAATTGCCTTCGGTTCGATGCCTCATTTTTATCCATTTATTGTTAACGATCCAGGGGAAGGTTCTCAAGCAAAACGTCGGTCTCAAGCTGTTATTCTCGATCATCTGACACCGCCTTTAACTCGTGCAGAACTTTACGGATCGCTGCAAAAATTAGAAGGATTAGTCGATGAATATTACGAAGCGCAAAGCTTAGATCCTTCTCGACTCACAATGATTAAAACTCGTCTACAAGATTTGATTCAATCTGAGAACTTATATCAAGATTTAGGATTAACTCAAAATCAACTTAATGAACAAATTTTAAACTCAATTGACGGCTATTTATGTGAACTAAAAGAAGCCCAAATTCGGGATGGTTTGCATATTTTTGGGGAATGTCCGACCGGGAGACAGTTACGAGATTTAATCCTGTCAATTGCCCGTTCTCCTAGTTCTCAACGCTTAGGCTTAACTCAAGCGATCGCCCAAGATTGGCAGTTAGAATTTAATCCTTTAACCTGTGATTTTTCTGAAACTTTACCTAAAATAATAACCCTACAAAATAAAGATTGCCGAACTCTAGGAGATGTGGTAGAAGTTCTAGAAGAATATGCTGCGAAATTAGTTGAAAATATCATTAATTTTGAAAGAGTAAACGTAGAAAAATCAACCCAAACTGTGTTAGAATGGGTTCAAAATAAACTCTTACCCAAACTTCAAAAAACAGACCAAGAAATCACCCATTTATTAAAAGGATTAGAAGGGCGATATATTCCCAGTGGTTCATCGGGAGCCCCCACACGAGGAAGACCCGATGTTTTACCGACTGGACGCAACTTTTATTCTGTAGATATTCGCGCCATTCCCACAGAAACAGCCTGGAGAGTCGGTCAACTAGCAGCATCCGCTTTAATTGAACGTTATACTCAGGAAAATGGTGAATATCCGCGAACATTAGGACTCTCAGTTTGGGGAACTTCTACCATGCGAACAGGAGGCGATGATATTGCGGAAGCCTTAGCATTATTGGGCGTTCAACCTGTTTGGGACGGGCCATCGCGGCGAGTGGTTGATTTTGAGATATTACCGCTTTCAATTCTTGGGCGTCCGCGTGTCGATGTAACGTTAAGAATTTCAGGTTTTTTCCGAGATGCGTTTCCGAATTTAATTGATTTATTCGATCAAGCTGTTATTGCTATTTCTAAACTCAATGAACCGCCAGAACAAAACCATTTAGCCGCACAAGTTCAGCAAGAAACCGAAGTTTGGATGAAAGCTGGACTCACAAAAGAACAAGCCGAAAACCGTTCTCGATATCGAATTTTTGGATCAAAACCCGGGGCGTATGGTGCGGGTTTGCAAGGATTAATTGCGGCTCAAAATTGGACAGATGAACAAGATTTAGCTCAAGCTTATATTAACTGGAGTAGTTACGCCTATACAAGTCAATCAGGTGGAAGTTCAAATAAAAATACACAAAGTAAACTCGGTGGAATTTCTGCCCCAGAAGCCTTTAAAAATCGTCTTCAACAAATGCAAATTGTGTTGCATAATCAAGATAACCGCGAACATGATTTGTTAGATTCCGATGATTATTATCAGTTTCAAGGTGGATTAACAGCTTCGGTACGGGCAATTACAGGTCAAAATCCTCAGACTTATTTTGGGGATAATGCTCAACCGGAACGCCCGAAAGTTCGACAATTACGAGAAGAAATCGCTAGAGTTTATCGTTCTCGTGTGGTTAACCCGAAATGGATAGCTGGAGTAATGCGACATGGTTATAAAGGGGCATTTGAAATGGCAGCAACAGTTGATTATTTATTTGCCTATGATGCAACAACAAACTGTGTAGAAGATTTCATGTATGAAGGGGTTGCCGAAGCGTATTTATTGGATGAAACGGTACAGAAGTTTATTCAAGAAAAAAATCCCTGGGCATTGCGAGATATGGCAGAACGGTTGCTAGAAGCAAGTCAACGGGGGCTATGGCAAGCCTCAAGCCCGAAAATATTAGAAGAACTCAGAACCCTCGTCCATGAGGCTGAAGGTGCGGTAGAAGCGGTTAATATCTCGGATATGAGCTAAAATCAAAAATTAAGTTTGAGACTATTCAGGTGGATGGATTTTTCCATTCATTTGTCAAGTCTATGTTTAGATTAATTCTAGTTATCACATCGTCCTTGAAAAAATTAAACAATTTGTTCAGAATTTGTAATCAAGTGCTGAACACCTGAAACCATAGACTCTATAATAAAATCTTGAATTTAAGGGTCTTCACTTTCCTAGAACAATATGGAATAACCATTTGGAGGCTTCTATGAATCAATTTCGTCGTCTGAAACTCTCAAATTTTTTAGGCTGGGTTGTCGCAGTGTTTCTGTTTGTGGTCACTGTGTTTAATTTTCAGCAAAAACAAGTCAATAGTATTCCAACGACTTCTTTATCGGATCAACAGACTACTCAAAATACAGCAATCTTAAACTTAGAAAATCAGTCAAAATCTACTCAAAATTCTCAGATTGAAACGGTTGCGAAGGCAAATTCTTGTACTCAACAAAGTCCATTCGATGAATCTGTACGATTTGCATTACGAGGGTCAAATTTAGCACAAACAGCAAAAACAAAGCAACAATGGGATGAAGTTGCGCGAAATTGGGTACAAGCGGTGGCTTGGATGCAGGCTGTTCCTCCGAATAGTTCAAAACGCACCTTTGCGGAGAAAAAAGTAGTTGAATATATGCGAAATTTAGCCTATTCTCAGCAACAGGCTGCAAGAAGCCAAGTCGCGAGTCAGTTTCCGAGTTTTGATAGCGATCTTCTCGATCAACAACTCCAACTTTATCTATCTTATCTGAGTACAGTCGGAAATCCTGACATTTTAATTGTTGGGAGTTCTCGCGCTTTACAAGGGATCGATCCCAGAGAAATGAAGTATGCTTTAGCCCAGAAAGGATATAGCAATTTAAAGATTTTTAATTTTGGGGTAAATGGCGCAACAGCTCAAGTTGTTGATTATATTTTGACTGATTTATTAATGCCAAATCAGCTTCCTAAAATGGTCGTTTGGGCTGATGGAGTTCGAGCATTAAATAGTGGTCGAATTGACCGGACTTATGATTTAATTATGACTTCAGCCGGACATCAACGTTTAGCTTCTGGCCTTCGTCCCCAATTGACTCAAACTCAAAGCGATCGCACACAAACTTGTTATCTTTTACCGGGTTCTTGTAGTGCTACACCTAAATGGAGTTTCCCACAAGCTAGTCAAGATGATCGAGATTTGACCGAGTCTTTAGGGAATAATCCGGAATTTAACTATAGTCCAACTCAATATAATCCTTCAGAAAATACTGAGTTTGATACACTGCTTTATCGTCCCTCTGAACAAAATGCTCGAGAGTTAGTCGCTACACCTGTATCCTTTAATACGGGAATAGATGCTCATGGATTTTTACCTGCATCTAATCGTTATAATCCCTATACCTACTATCAACAACGTCCCTATGTTTCGGGTCGATATGACGGCGATTATCGCGCATTTAATTTAGGCGGTAAACAGGCGACAGCTTTCAGTTCAGTCGTTGGATTTTTGAGGTCTCAAAATATTCCACTTGTCTTTGTTAATTTACCCCTAACTGATGATTATCTAGACTCTTTTCGGTGGTGGGCAGAACAGGAATTTCAAAATAATATGCAGCGGTTATCTGGAGAGTATGGGTTTATTTTTGTAGACCTATCTGAAACTGTTCTCACTCGTGATGATTATTTTGTCGATCCGAGTCATTTAAACCGTTATGGGGCGCGGGTTGTTGCTCGAAAATTAGCGGGACAGCCTTCTATTTCCTGGCCAAGATAGTACACAGTTAACAGTTAGCAGCTCACAGTTCACAGTTCACAGTAGACAGGAAATAGGGCACAGGGGACAGTGAAGCAAGTTAAGCTTAGTCCTATGCGCGAGGACTTTGAAATTAGACAGGGATTTTAATCCCGGGTTCACACTGAAAAAAACTGATCACTGCTCACTGTAAAACTGTGTACTGTAAATGCCACCGCTCGTCTGCAACGATGGCATTTTATTTGGATAGATTAACCCCTGAAAATTAATCAGATTACCACAGTCCTCGAACAGGGGGTGCAGGAGGACGGGGAGGTGGCGCTACAGGAGGTGCAGGTGGACGCGCTGGTTGCAACGGTGCAGGCCCTGGTAAACTAATTTCTTGCAAGGAACATCCAGCTTGACTGTAGCTTGATGCAGTTCTCAGCAAGGACTCTAAGTCAGTCGCTAAACCCTGGATTCTTTCAACCGTTTCTGGAATATTAGCAACATCAACGTACATTCCAGGAACAGGATACTTGGCAATAAAGTCTAGAAAAGAAATCTTGCCATCATCACTCACTGCGTTAATGAGTGCTGCGTGAATCGCATGGACATTTTCAACACGACGATGGGTTCGTAGTGTTAAAGCAATATCTTCGACAATCTCAATGCCCGTAGGGCTACAAATCAAACAGGAAAACGGAACGAGATCGAAACCCACTTCCAGAGTCATTAAACCCCGTAAAGTGTCTTCATCAATGCCGGAAGCACCAACAATCTGCCCGATAGTTTTGGTTTTTTCACCAGTCTCCGCGAAGTTCTGGAGATCTCGCAGTCGGACAGGGGCTTGGAGCGGGCCGTAGGTTAAAACGACTCGATCAGCTGCTATAGCACTTTGGCTACTCATCACCACACTTGCGATCGCGCCTAGAATAAGTCCTGGGCGGAATCGTCTAAAAATAGATCTTTTCATTTGTCAACCGATTCGTTGGAATTGATTGGTCTTTTTGACTTGACAGATCGACTCATCTAGGTTTTACCCTTGATGACAAGATCTGCCTCCCAGCTTAAAGGTAGTTTCTCAATTTAAGCAAGATCTCACCAAAAAATTTAGGGTTTTGGCTTTGACAATTGACATTCCCTATCCCCTATCCCCTATCCCCTATCCCCTATCCCTTATCCCCTGCCCTTGTCCCCTATAACCTGTTGCCGATTAATCCCAGAGTGACAACTTCAAAAATCTTATCTTTTCGCTAAATTTTCCCCACAGATTCCACAAATGTTCCACAACTTAGACTGGTGTTTTCCACAGATAAAGTGGTTTTTTCCACAAGCTGGAACGATACTATCGGCGTCTGACTGCCTGATTGGGGATTTTGCGATCGCCTGTCTCTCCCCTTCAGATTTCACTCAAAATGTAAATTTATGTAACAAAAAAGTCCCTGAAAAGCTGATTCTTCCGTGAGCAATCCGGTCTGAGTCCCGCAGTTGTAACAGTTCTCAACATTGACAACCCTACCCCCTTCTAGCACACAATATCGACTACCGATTTTTAGATTTTTGTGCGGAGTGGCTGTACCGCAGTCCCACCCCAAAGTCTCCAAAAAGAGGTATTGTGTATATCACCCTGGGAGTAGCAATATGAAAACAAGTGTGAGTATCTTGGCAGAGATTCCTGAAATCTTACACGAATCCCTCCAGGGCTATCTCGACAGCCATACGGACTGGGATCAAGATCGAGTATTTTCTGCGGCGTTGTCTTTATTTTTGTTACAAAACGGCAACGATCAAACCTCAGAAGCCGCCCAACATTATCGCCATGCTGCCCGTGTTTACTTAGAAACCTTATTTCTATCCTGAAAGAGAAACCACACTGTAAGACAATGGTGATAGGCAATGGATGTAACCTACATCCTGTAACCCCATGCTCTGATTGAAAATTGCAATGTTATGACTCACGTACTCGATAGCTTAATCGTTGGTGCTGGTATTAGCGGCCTCAGTTTAGCGCATACGCTCCATCACAACACCAATCAATCGTCTCTCAACATTCTGGTGAGTGAGCATCAGGGACGAGTGGGCGGAAATATAACCACAGTCTCGGAAGGAGAGTTTCTCTGGGAAGAAGGCCCCAACAGTTTCTCTCCAACTCCTGAGTTACTGAAATTAGCGGTAGAGGTTGGCCTCAAGCCCGAGCTAGTATTCGCCGATCGCAAGCTTCCTCGGTACGTTTACTGGAATGGTCAACTCATGGCTGTTCCAATGAGTCCCCCCGCTCTTGTCGGTACAAAATTGATCAGTTCAGCAGGTAAACTTCGAGCCTTAACAGGTGCATTGGGATTTGTCAAGCCTGCAATGGGACAACAGTTGAGCCAACAACAAGGGGAAGAAACAATCTCGCAATTCTTTGAGCGGCATTTGGGGTCAGAAGTTCTCGAACGACTGGTCGAACCCTTTGTCTCTGGTGTGTATGCAGGCAATCCTCAACAACTTGAAATTCGTTCAGCCTTTGCCAAAGTCGCGAGAATGGCTTATAGCGGCGGTGGTTTAGCCGCAGGAGCGGTTTTATCACGTCGTCAGAACAAATCTACCCAAAAGCCAATTGATCCATCCATTCCTCAAACAAAGCCGGGAGAGTTGGGATCTTTTCGTCAAGGGATCGGTGCTTTACCAAAAGCGATCGCCGAGCAACTTGGAGACCAGCTTAAGTTAAACTGGCAACTCACCCGTCTAGATCGCAGCGAAAATCAAACCTATCGCGCTGAATTTTCCACGCCAGAGGGGATTAAACAAGTCGAAACCCGAACCGTTGTATTGACGACTCCGGCTTACGTCACGGCTGAGATTTTGAAACCTCTACAACCTGATGTGAGTCAAACTTTAGCCGAAATCCCCTACCCTCCCGTTGCTTGTGTCGTTCTCGCTTATCCGATTTCAGCCTTAAAGCAAAAATTAACTGGGTTTGGAAATTTAGTTCCGAGAAAACAGGGAATTCGCACCCTCGGTACCATCTGGACATCAAGTTTATTTCCCGGTCGCGCCCCCGAAGGTTGGCAAGTTTTGACCAGTTATATTGGGGGAGCAACTGACCCAGAAATTGGAGAGTTAGAAGATTATCAAATTGTTGAAGCGGTTCATCAAGATTTGCGCCAAATTCTACTCAAAGAAGATATTTCTCCCAAAGTATTAGCTGTGCATCTGTGGAAGCGTGCGATACCTCAATACAATCTCGGACACCAACAACGATTGCAGCGAATCAATCAGGGCTTACAGAACTTACCGGGTTTATATTTGTGCAGCAACTACATTGATGGTGTAGCGTTAGGAGACTGTGTTAAACGTTCCTTGAGTCGTGCCGAAGAAATTCAAACATTCTTAGCTCAATTAGCCATCACTCATTCATTTTAAAGTGGTGGGCAATGCCCACCTTAAGATCTTTCCTTCGTTCTGCGATCAAACATATAGCCCACACCTCGAATTGTCTTAATCAGTGTGGGTTTATTCACATCCGGTTCAATCTTTTTGCGAATTTGACCAATGTGAACATCAACGACTCGTTGTTCCCCCTCATAATCGTAATCCCAAACCTCTTGCAAGAGTTCTGAGCGTCGCCAAGCTCGACCCGGTTTACTCGCCAAACAATAGAGCAAATCAAACTCCAAAGCACTCAACGGAATTAATTTATCTTGAATAAATACTTCACGACGAGACGCATCAATGAGCATATCTCCATAAACCAAGCTGCGAGGTTCGCTATCAGAGACACTACGTTGACGCTTTAAAATCGCCCGTACACGCGCACCAAGTTCTGCTAAACCAAAAGGCTTCGTAATGTAATCATCGGCCCCTTGATTAAATCCTTTGAGCTTATCCGCTTCACCTGATAAGCTCGTTAGCATTAGAATAAATACACTGGTACGACTTTGCATTTCCTGACACAGCACAAAACCTGTCGTATCGGGAAGATTGACATCCAGTACCACAAGATCGGGACTAAATTGATCGAAGAGTTCCAGCGCCGTATGGCCATCTTTGGCCGACTCAACTTCGTAGTCTTGCTGACTTAGATAGCGAGCAATTAAATTTCGGATTGCTGGGTCGTCATCAACCACAAGAATCTTTGCAGAATCCATAACCACAAGGTTGAGCTGAGGGTAGAGCAACAGTAATCAATCATTTCAATGTTAGTGTAAAACTTGGGTTCACACCTAGAGATTTACTGATTTAGTTGCATTGTGTTACAGAGAGCGTAAGACCTCTGAGAGTAGGTGAGCGGGAATTTGAGACAAGGCTCGATTTTGTCCAGCTAAACCTGACTCATTGTAAATAGCTCGAATTGTCTGGATGACATAACCGAGCGTAATCTGATAGTGCCCTGACTTTACAGTTTTTGCCGCAGTATCAAGCGTTTGTTGCCGACTGTCTGCTTGCAAATGATGATTTAAAGCTGCCTCGAAGTGAGCCACGCGATCCGTTGAACTCAGACCGAGATGCGGGTCTTTTCCCAATTGATAGTAAGCAAGTCCCAAGTTATTGTGAGTTGCTAACGGATCAAAATTGAGCAGGGTGGGACTCAACTGTTCTACGAGGCTTAATGCCATTTCGTAAGATGCGATCGCCCTTCGTAAGAATCTAGCACGAATTTCTGAGTCTTGGTATCGACTCGCTAAATGCCAGTAGGCAATTCCCAGGTTATTCTGAGTGGCAGCACAAGCCGCTACATCAGTATTTGGGGTGCGATACAAGAGCGCCTTTTGATAAGCTTTGATTGCATGATGCAGCCATTTATCTTCAGGTGCGTGTTGGGCTAAATTCCAATAGGCTGTACCTATATTAGCCTGAATCATCCCTAACTCTTGGGGAAATTGCTCAGGCGGATAGTAATGACTCGCTTGAGTGTAGGCTGTAATTGCTGCTTGTAAATGGCGACTCGGCTGAGTATATTGAGCTAAATTCCAGTGTGCTGTCGCTAAATTATTTAAAGCCGCAGCATAACTCAGAGCTGATTTTTGATCCGGTTCACGATGGGAGGATTGGGAATTAACAATCTGAAAAAAACGAGTGGCTTCACAATAAGCATCTACAGACTTTTGTAAATTTTCAACGGGTTCTCTAATTTTTGCGAAATCAGCGTAAGCCGCACCTAAATTTTTCTGTAATCTTGCACAGGTCGAAGCTTGTTGCTCTGGGTTTGCCCGCATTAATGCTTGTTGATAGAAAAGAATACTCTGCTCTAAGTAGTACAGGGCATCTGCAATCGCGATTTTCCCTCGTTTTTCCTGATGAAAACGCATCCAATAGAGGGTTCCGAGGTCGTTGAGCCAATCTACAATTTCAGACGCATTCAGTAGCGGAGGGGTTGAATTTTCGATTTGTTGCCATGCCGTTTCATAAACTTTAATTGCAAGCTGCATCTGATCTGGAGATGCTAATCCTGTTTGCATTTGTTGGCGAACTCGCTCACTCAAGATTCGGTAAGCACGAGTCAGTTGATCGGGAGTGGTTCTCTTTTGCTGGAGTTGCTGAACCTTTTGTAGCGTTTGAGTTAAATCCAGGGGCTTCTGAGCTATTTTTCGAGTCTCTGTATTCCCTTGTGATGTTCGAGTCGCTGCTGGGGTGTGATTTCCCTTCTCTGGGTTTTCATCAACCTCTGAGGTAAATTTATCCTCTGCTAAGACGACATTTGCAGCAGGCTCAACCTTCTCTGGAGGTTCATTGGTTTGAATTAGCGTTTTAACGGGTGTCGGTTCTCCTTCAAACTCAAAGACTCCCGTTCGCCAACACCAAAATTCTGGGGCCGATTGTTCAATGCAGCGTAACCATGGAGTGGGTACCCATAACAGTAAGCTAAACTCTAACGGGGCTAATTCGTTTTCAAGATTACGGAGATGATGTAAAAATGACCATTGAATTGCGCCCGGTTGTCGCATTAGCTGTTCAATGCCTAAAATTTGAAAGCCGACTGAACCTGAAGCTAACGACTTTCTAGAAGCGTTTTCTGCAAACCACTGTTCGATTTGTGCAATCAGATTTGGATCATCTCGATTTAAAATTAAGTTCACCCAACGGGTTGGAGAAGATGCACGACCCTTATTCTTTTTTGAAGTGGCTGTTAAACTGGCATGATAACTCTGCGGTTTGAGCAACTCATCGTTTAACTGAGTCAGCATCGTTTGACGGAACTGCAAGTCATCACAGACGGCAATTAAAGTTTGACGTCGGACATTTGACAACAAAGCCTGTTTCAAGTGGAGGTAAACCTGTTGATTCACGCCCAGCCAGTTAGAAGACGCAGTAGAAAGCGCAGTCATTCGATACTAAAAATATAGAGAATCACATCAATTTCGATGATCCGTTCTGCAAAAATAAGGCATTCCGCTAATTTGGAATCCCAGACAGCTCAAACTGAAAGAGCATTCATACTCTTTATTTCTAAGCCTTATTTCGCTTGTCAGGATGAGTCAACCCTGAAACCCTGTTAAAAATTTATCTTGACTAGAAGTCTATCTGATGCAACTGTGTGTTCGCCTTGAGGATTCTATTATAATCAACCCCAGAATGAATCGCCCATCTACTCGATCTGAAACTCATGGACTTGTGAAGGTTAGATTCGATACATGGCTTCGGAGTGTTAACCCCTAGCCCGGGTCGTTTCGTTGCCCTAAAACTTGATTTGTGGGGAGGTGGGGAGCTAGGGAGCTAGGGAGCTCGGGAAGATTTTTATTAACAAAAAGCTATTTTTGATCGGGAAAAAACCTTCTGGCCACCACCCCATCACCCCATCACCCTATCAACCCCGACAATTTTTAACTGAGAATGAAACAGCTCTGAACCCCTAGCTAGGCTGTGCGCGTTCTCAAAGTCAAATTTTTGAGATTCTTGTTGAAATTTTGCGGTTCAATAGAAATGAAAACTATTGTCTAAATCTATGGCTTCTTCTCAAACCTCTGGATTATCAACTGGATTTATCCTGGGATCGGTGATCACCCTTGCTTTTTTTGGACTCGGCTACTCTTTAAATTTAAGCTTTATTTTTGGATTGATTGCCAGTATCTGCGGTTACTGTCTGGGAAGTTGGTGGAAAATGGACCAACCCCTTGATTCTAAGCATCAATCACCCTTCGCATCCATAGAAAAAGGAATGACTCAGATTTTGGTCAAAACGAAGCTGATCACACCTGATGCGAAAACCTCTAAACGTCCAACTCGTACCCTCTCCATTTTTGAGTGGGCTATGCGACAACACAAAACTCCCCCAAGGCCTAGACGGTAATTTGGGTTCGCTTTTGCTGAATATACAGACATTTGCGGTGTTCATCTTGATGAGTGAAAAAGAAAAAACGCCCATGACGTTATGGGCGGTCTAATCAGGGTGCATCTACTATGTAAGTAGTATAGCCATGAGGGGTAAAACCCCGCAAGTAAGTTTACAAAACTTAACATTTTTCTGGAAAAATAAGCTGGACTGATAGAAAACTCCATGACTCCAACGCTCTTGGGACGCTGGCAAACCCGGATCTTGTTACTAGCTACAGTTGGGGTGTTTGTCACTCTACCCTTCTGGCTAGGGAAAATTGGCAAACCCAGTTGGATCTACTTTGTTGTATTGGGCTACATCGCCCTATTCGGGCTGGTTTGGGATACTCTCTACATTTACTTGCAAAAATTCCGTTGGGATCGAGATTGGCCTGGACTGTTTCAACTCTTCGCAGGAATTTGGGAAGGGATATTTGTAGCGGGACTCGCCCGAACCGTCGGTTTACCGGGTATTTCTGCTGAAGCCTTCAATATAGGACTATTTATCTGCCATTACAGCCTGGTTTGGTTGCTAACCTATCTCGCCTCTCAAACTGTAACGCGAATTCTCTTTCCTCACTGGCGGTTTCGGGGTGGCCGTTGGTTCTAAAATAGGTTTTATAGGAAATTAGTGACGGATAGGAATAGTGGCTTTAAAGATTGGTTTGCTGGGATTAGGAACCGTTGGAACAGGAACCGCACAGATACTTCTAGATACCAACGGAAGAAATTCTTTATTACAAGGGTTAAGCCTGCATCGAGTGGGGGTGCGATCGCGGAGTAAACCTCGTCAAGTTGAACTCCCAGAAACTTTACTGACGACAGACTTAGAAGCAATTGTCACCGATCCAGAAGTAGACATCGTTGTAGAACTAATTGGAGGTTTAGAACCAGCGCGATCGCTGATTCTCAAAGCCATTTCTGAGGGAAAGCATATCGTTACCGCCAATAAAGCTGTTATCTCTCGCTACGCAGATGAAATCTTCACCGCAGCCAATGAAAAAGGGGTTTATGTGATGTTAGAAGCCGCCGTCGGGGGTGGAATTCCAGTCATTCAACCCTTGAAGCAATCACTCGGCGCGAACCGAATTCATCGAATTATGGGAATTGTGAATGGGACAACGAACTATATTCTCACCCGAATGCAGCGCGAAGGGTTAGACTTTGAGGAGGTTTTAGCCGCAGCCCAAAAATTAGGTTATGCAGAAGCCGATCCAAGCGCTGATGTGGATGGGTTAGATGCAGCGGATAAAATTGCGATTTTGGCATCCTTAGCCTTTGGTGGACGCATCAAATTGAGTGAAGTACATTGTGAAGGCATTCGTAATATTAACGCCACCGATATTTCCTATGCAAATCGTTTAGGGTTTGTGATTAAATTACTCGCGATCGCCAGTCGCGATCCCCAAGCCACTCTAGAAAATGACTTACTTTCAATTCGAGTTCATCCTACTTTACTCCCAAAAACCCACCCGTTAGCGAGTATTAATGATGTTTACAATGCAATCTTAGTTGAAGGCGAACCGATTGGACAGGTAATGTTTTTTGGTCCGGGTGCGGGTGCTGGCCCAACCGCAAGTGCTGTGGTTGCAGATATTCTAAATATCGCCGCAGTTGTTGAGACTCCTCTGTCAGGAAAAGTGCATTCCTTAATGAGTTGTACCCATCAGCATTACTGTAATCTCGCGCCCATAGAAGATTTAATGACACGCTTTTATGCCCGTTTTGTGACCCAAGATCAGCCCGGCGTAATTGGGAAACTGGGGACTTGTTTTGGAACGTATAATGTGAGTCTAGAATCGATTGTCCAGATTGATACCTATGGAGAATCGGCTGAAATTGTGGTTGTTACCCACGATGTTAGGGAGGGAGACTTTCGGAAAGCTTTAGATGAAATTCAAAGTTTTAACGTGATCGACCGAATTCCGAGTTTATTGCGAGTTCTGTAGGCTAGAAATTTGACAGGATATTTCGGAAAAAGTAGAAACGTTAATAATGGGTTAAGTTGGGTTGACAAATAGGATTCTTCATCCTAGTATCTGTCATATTCCTCTCAGATAAATATATTATAGGAGTTGCATCATGAGTTTAGAAGATAGAGTCAAGGCAACGGCTAAGAACTTAGAAGGTAAAGCTCAAGAAGCTTTAGGTGAAATCACTGGGGATCCTGAACAAAAGTTAAAAGGACAGAAAAAGCAAGCGGAAGCTCAAGTTCAGCAATCTGTTGAGAACTTAAAAGATAAAGCCAAGAAATTGATTGATTAGTCCAAATTGTAAACAATTCCAAAATTTAAGCTAAAATTCAAGCGTTTTTGATTGAGAGCATTGCAAGTAATGCTCTTTTTTTGTTGTTTCTTATTCCGATAACGGAATACAGGAGGCTTGCGGGGAAATCAATCCTTTGAGAGTGTCTATAGAGCTTCACGCAGGGACAGGGGCAGGGTCGTTTCGTTGCCCTAAAACTTGATTTGTGGGGAGGTAGGAAGCTCGGGAAGCTCGGGAAGATTTTTATTAACAAAAAGCTATTTTTGATCGGAAAAAACCTTATGGCCATCACCCCATCACCCCATCACCCTATCAACCCCGGCAATTTTTAACTGAGAATGAAACAGCCCTGGGGACAGGGAGCAGAGGGAGGAGAGCAGGGTACTGTGAAGGGGTTTCAGAATTCAAAAATGTCAAACCCCATAATACGTAGTGCTATAAATGATGCTCATTTATAAGCTTTAATATTAAAGATTGGATAAAACATCCGTTTTAAAATCAACAATATCAAAAGTTATATTGAACTTGTCACTTCAAAAATCCGCAACTACAAACCTCTTTAAAGCAAAGGTTTTCGACAGAAAAAATCGTCTATAACTTCACAAACATCCCATTTATCAAGTCTTTTAGCCAAGATTGGAAATTAGATGATTTTACAAAAATTTTACAAAAAAAAACCGAAATTTTAAATTGTCCCCTTTGATTAAACGGTGTTAATAGACTATGCTAAATATACACAATCCATTTGGTAGGATTTATACCGCCATTCGCTAGAAAAAATTTTGGACGTGTTGATTAGTGCGTCTATATCTAGGCTTTTCAGTGCATCTGTAAAAGAAACCGTACGTAAGAATAAAGACAACATCAGCATTAGTTATGTTAAAACAATTGCAACATCGTTTGAATCTACTTCTAGGTTCAATTCCTGTTTTGGCGACGTTAACCGTTACCGCTTCACCCAGTATTGCTGCGACTTTTGCGTCATCATCCACTAATCTTTCTTTAAATAATTTTAGTGACGTTCCAGCTAATGTAGGTACAGTTACAGATGAGGATCTTTCTGTAAGCGGTAATAGTGGCTCTATTACTGGAGATGCAGAGATTAATGCTGTTTTTTTTGAAAGTGAGCCACTTGGGAGTGACTCTTCTTCCGCTGAGGTTGAGGGAGAAGGTCAAGAATATCAAGGGACTGCAAAGACTGAAGTTGAACTGATTGGGAATAACTTTTTAGTTGAAGCGGGTTCGACATTTTCTTTTGATTTTGTGGTGGAGTTGGTATTGGAAACCGCTATTGATAACCCTCCGGGTGAAAATGCGATCGCCGAGAGTAATGTCTCGTTCTCCATATTCGACAATGAAACCAATGCTCTGCTTGACTCCTTCTCGATTTCAGCAGGCTTAGAAACGGATGAACCGGATGATATCTTGTCTGTTCAATCCAGTTCTTCTAACTTTGACCTAATGCTGGATGTTGCAGATACAGAATTTGGGGGAAATGAGGAGTTCATTGAAGCCTTTTATATCGGTGAGTTTTCACGAGAATTTAGTGAAGACACCATTCTAAGATTGGTTGCAGTCACCACAAACCATGCTTCAGTGAAAGCTCCTGAGCCTTCTGGTGTTGTTGCTGTGTTGATTTTTGGTGCGGCTGGTGTTGCTTTGAGAAAGCGGAAATCACTCTAAGCGATACTCAATCTATATCGATCAAGGGGTCTCTCGGAAGATACTGAAGCTTTTGGTATTGGTGATTTCCAGCCAATTTGATTAAAGCGACTTGACAACTAGACTTAGTATAAATAACCATCAAAGATCGAAATTTGAGGGGATGTATAACTATATCCCCTTTTTTTGATTGAACTGTTTGATCAAGCTATTGGGCTAACGTGTAGGAGGAGAGATCATTTCCTGAAGGGGTCGAGTAATCCAGTTAAACGCGACTCGCACTTGATGATCAAAAGTTGGTAAACGATAGAGATAAATCAAACGACGCGCCAGATGTGCCATTTGACCTTCTAACTTCAGACCTAAGCCAGTTAGAGTCGCATCATCTGTTCCGAGTGTCATCATTTCCCCTAAACCCTGATAACGGAAGGGTAATAAAGGCCGTCCTGTAATCGCCGCCCAGAGATTCCAAGCGGTATAGTCGGCTTGCTGAAAAGCGGCTTGGGCGGTCGGGGGAATATTTTGACCGTCAGCATCTCGACAATCTGCTAAGTCTCCCAATGCGAAAATTTCAGGATGGTCAAAGGCTTGTAATGTTGAGGTAGCCATGATTTGACCTCGCTGATTTTGTTTGAGAGGAAGTGACTTGACCACATCGGTAATTCGGGTTCCCACTGTCCATAACACGATATCAGCCGGAATATTATCAACCTGTTGGCGATATTCTAAGGCGATCGCATCTGCCTCAATGGATTGAACGGTTGTCTCCAAATCCATCCAAACTTGGCGTTGTTGGAGGGCGCGTTGGGCGGCTTCTCGATTAAAACTGGGCGAACCAGACAAAATCTCGTTATTGCGTTCAATCAGTCGAATCCGTCCCCGTTCCTGAAGGCGATCGGCGAGTTTACACGCTAATTCTACGCCGCTATAACCGCCACCCACGATCACAACCCGAATTTTGTCGAGATCGGAAGCTTCTAGAACTCGCAGCCGTTCTTCGAGGCGATAGGCATCTTCTAGAGTACGAAAAGGAATCCCATACTCTGCCGCTCCTGGTACAATATCAAGAGGAGTTTCCCCACCCATTGCTAAGACGAGATAGTCATAGTTGAGAGGTTGATCGGTTTGGAGTTGAACTTGCTTCGCTTCGATGTCGATCCCGGTAACACGTTTCTGATGGAAGCGGATACTCGTATTTTGTAACAACTGTTCAAAGGGAGGCGCAATTTCCCAGGTTTGTAGTTCTCCGGTTAACAGTTCATAGAGTAACGGTGCGAATAAAAAGCGATCGCGGCTGTCAACAAGGGTAATTTCGGGTTTTTCAGAGGAACGCCACGGGAACTCATTCAAGCGTAGGGCGGTATATAGTCCCCCGAAGCCTCCACCCAAAATACAGATACGGGTTGGTTGTTCAGTCATAATTTAATAGATGAGGAATGAGCAATTTCTCTGACTAGGACTTCAAGGCAATAGGCGGTGTTTTTTAGCTGTCATCAGAGGTCTATTGAGATTATACAAAATCCTGTTCTGTTAATAGAGTCGAATCAATTCCGGGTAATACGGCTAAAAACTCTTCGGTTGACTGAACTTGGATCGCCGTTCCATTGGGAATTGAAACAATACTTAGCTGTGGAAAGGTTAGTGGACTCACCAATTCTATCCGATCTTGAGTTGGGGTAAAATCGATGATTACATCTGCACTTTCGAGGCTATTTCCACCTGTTCCAAACCCAATCACAAAAGCATCATTTCCGAAACCGCCTGTGAGGGTATCTGCACCTAAATCTCCACTGAGGCGATCGTTTCCAAATCCTCCCAACAGTTGATCGTCTCCATCTCCACCCCAGAGGCGATCGCTACCTCGATCTCCGTAAATAATATCATTTCCGCTATCGCCTTGCAGTTGATCGCTGCCTTGTCCGCCAAATAAAACATCATCACCGACTTCTCCACTGATACCATCAGCACCCCCTTGTCCATACAGTAAGTCTAAACCCTCTTCTCCAGACAAGCGATCTTGACCTTGATTTCCAAATAAAATATCGTTCAATGAAGATCCTGCACCAATATCATCTGCTTCGCTTAAACTGACAATAGACGCACTTGAAAAAAGCATCTGTTCGCCGATATTATCATTATCACTAATATTGACTTCCATTGCTGCAACGTCTATGTTATTGTAACGAGCATCCTCGCTGCTGACGCTGTGAGAAATTTCTACGATTTGAAAATCTTCAACGAGGTTATCATCAACTGCGGTTAGCGTAACGGTTTGAGGAATATTCCAGTTTGTGGGAGTAAAGGTTAGGGTCGATTGATCGTTTTGTAGTTGAGAACCGGAATTAATTGTCATCTCAACATTTGCGGTTGGTTCGCTATTCAAAACCAGTTTATAAACATCATTACCAAATCCTTCAATCACATCAGTTCGACGGACAGGTTGCAAAATAGAAACTCCAGGTTCACCTGGGGGTCGATCTTCATCATTATCAACAATATCAACGGTCAGATTTTCTTCGGTTCGATTTTCGATCTGAATGACATTTTGATTGTTATAATCAGGGTCGTTACTCGAAACCGTATGATTAATTGTACTGGTATGAATATCAGCTTCTACTGCATCATCATCAACGGCGGTAACGGTAACAGTTTGAACTTGATTCCAATTTTCCGGGGTGAAAATCAGTTCAATTTCTGTTTCTGAACCTTCTCCTAAATCAACTTGACTATCGGGAGTAATCGTAACCGTAACATTATCACTGGGTTGACTGGTAAGATTGACAGTATAAGTGTCGGTTAAACCGTCTTCTCTGACTTCGGTTCGGCTAGCCGTTTGAGTAATTCTTACGGCGGCGATGTCATTATCGGTCACATTTACCGTTACATCTGAAATCTCTAAATCCGCATAATTTTGATCGTCACTTATGACTCGATGGCTGATAATTTCTGCACTATTTCCTTGGCGAATATTATCATCATTTGCGACGACTACAACAGTTTGAGGAGTTTCCCAGTTCGTGTCATTAAATTCTAGACTTGAAATCGGATTAATGCGATCGCCTGTCTCAAATTCAATTGTAACGGGGAGGGTTGGCGGCGAACTTAAAACGATCTCATAACTGGCGGTTATTTCTGCTTCAGTCACACTCACGTTTTGAGTATTAATCAAAATCTCAGCATTGACATCATTATCAAAAATTTCGACATTAACATTCCGCAAAGACAGAGTGCTATAATTGGGATCTTCACTCAGAATTGTATGAGAAATCGCCAGAGTTCCATTTCCTTCTGCGAGGAAATCATCAATAGCAGTAACCGTTACAGTTTGAGGACTATCCCAATTATTTACATCAAAAGTAATCGGACTAATCGGATTAATTTGCTGAGGATCAAATCCAAACTCAATGGTCACAGGGAGTTCGGGTTGTCGAGTCAGAACCAGAGAATAAGTATCGGTATCTCCGGCTTCTGAAACCTCAATATTCGTTGGTGCGATCGAAACATCAACCACATCATTTTCTGAAATCTCAATATCGACATCTGAGAGAATAAATCCATTATAATTCGGGTCATTACTCGTAACGGTATGACGAATTAGACTGCTATGGGTTCGGTCTTCAACCAACTGATCATCTACGGCTTGAACCTCTACGGTTTGCGGAATATTCCAGTTATTTTCATCGAAGCTAATTTCAGCGAGAGGTTGAATTTGACTATCGGTTTCAAATTGTACAGTAACGGGTTCAGTGGGAATAGTGGTTAAAACTAGGGTATAACTATCTACAATTCCTGACTCAGTGATAGATAAGTCGCTTGTAGAAATTTCGATTCGCGGCGTTTCATTATCTAAAATTTCAACTGTTGCGGTATTTTGACTTCCAATTTCAGTTCCGGGACTGGGATTAACTAAGGCTAAGGAAAAGGTTTCGTCATCCTCAACGAAATTATCCTCAAGAATGGGAATATTTAAGACAATTGAACTTTGATTTGCTGCAAATCGAATGGGAACGATCCCATTTTCAAGATTATCAAAATCGATTCCGGCGGTTGCAGTTTCGGAACTTAACTCTACATCAATCGTCGTTGAATTAGAAGTATCTCCAGTTCGACTCAAGGTGATAGCTGTTCCGACAATACTTCCGTCTTCATTCACTTGATAATCGGCTTGAGAAAATTCAACCGTTGCGGGGATATCATCATCAACTAAGGTAATATTCGCAGTTGTATTTCCGAGTACAATTCCCTCAGAAGGATTCGATAAACTTAGGGTGGCGGTTTCATCTCCCTCGAACACCACATCATCTAAGACTTGGAAGGTAACGCTAACGGTATCCTCTCCATCCGGAATCACAATTTGGGGACTCGATAAAGCGTAGTCTGTGGGTGTGATTCCCAGTCCAGAAATATCGAGATTAACCGTTTGTTCGCCATCAACAATTGCAGAAGTTGTAACCGTAACCGTTACCGCCGTTGTATTCGCTTCTTCTGCGGTGGTTAAATCAACCGATAAATCAACAACGGGAAGGTCATTATCGAGATTAATTAGGGTAACATCTTCAGGATTGCGATCGCTATAATTAGGATCGTTACTAATCGCAGCTTCAGTAATAATTCGGTATTCAATCTCTCCATCCACCTCAAATTCATCCACTCCCGCAACGGTAACGGTTTGAGGAAGATTCCAGTTATCGGGAGTAAAGATTAAACTCGGAATTAAAGCCACCCCTTCTGCGGGATTATCACTGCTTAAATTGAGGAGAACATTATCGAGAGGTTGAGTATTGAGAACAACATCAAAACTGGCGGTTTCTCCGGCTTCACTGGTGGTTAATCCGGTAGTTGGACTGACGGTAATTCCGGGGGTTTCGTTATCCGTATTAATAACAGTCAGGTCTTCAGGATTGAAACCGTTATATTGAGGGTCAAGACTCTCCGCCTCTCCCGTAAAAATGGTATAGTTAATATCACCATCAGCAATGGGATCGTCAACTCCAGTAATTGTGACGGTTTGAGGAATTTCCCAGTTTTCTGGCGTAAAGATTAAGGTTTCTATCCCCAAAACGCCTTCTGCGGGGTTGCTACTGGCGAGGTTCAGCGTTACATTCGCGAGAGGTTGAGACGCCAGAATAACATCAAAGTTGGCGGTTTCTCCGGCTTCACTGGTGGTTAATCCTGTGGTGGGGGTAATCAGGATTTCTGCGGTTTCATTGTCGGTATTGGTAACATTAATATCGGATGGGTCGAACTGGTTGTAGTTGGGGTCAGTCGTCAGTAAATCGGGTGAGGTGAGAATACTGTAAGCGACATCGCCATCATCAACGTTATCATCAACTCCTGTTACCGTGACGAATTGGGGAATATTCCAGTTTTCTGGGGTAAACGTAACCGCATCCGTCGAGACAATTCCTTCGGTAATATCGCTACTACTAATTCCAATCGTGACATTATCAATGGGTTCGGTATTCAGAACCAATTCAAAGGTATCACTTCCCTCGGTTTCGCTAGTGACTAATCCCTCGACGGGAGTGACTGTAATTCCAGGAATTTCGTTATCCGCGTTGACGAGGATGACATCATCGGGGTTAATTCCGTTATAAACTGGGTCATCACTGACAGCGACATCAGTCAAAATTGAGTAGGATAAATCTCCATCGGTAATATTGTCATCGACTCCGGTAACAATCACAATTTGCGGAATATTCCAATTTTCTGGAGTGAAGACAATCTCAGAAATGGTAAGGCTTCCTTCATTCGGATTGCTACTATTGAGATTAAAACGAACATCTGCGGTGGGTTGAGAGGTCAAAACCACATCAAAAGTTGCTACATCTCCCGCCTCGTTTGTAGTCAATCCTGTTGTGGGAGAAACTAGAATCCCACTGATATCATTATCAAGATTAGTGAGGGTAATATTTCCCAGTTCCAGATTATTGTAAGTTAAATCTTCACTGAGGATTGTCGGGATAATATTATAGTTAACATTTCCATCGACAATATTATCATCAACGCCTGTCACCGTGAAAACTTGAGGGTTATTCCAATTTTCAGTTGTAAAGATTAAGCTTTCGGTTGAAAGGGTTCCTTCGTTGGGGTTGGTATTTTCAAGATTAATAGTAACGTCTGCGGTGGGTTCGGAGTTGAGAATAAATTCAAAATCAATACTCTCTCCCTCTTCTGTGGTCACGAGTTCATCGGGAGGAACTAAAGTCACTCCTCTCTCATCATTATCGAGGTTGACAAAGGGAATCTCTGCTAAGGGAAAATTGTTATAATTTACATCCAAACTGTTAACCGTTGAGGTAACAATATAGCCAATGTCACCATCGACAACACTATCATCCACTCCGATAACAGTAGCGGTTTGAGGAAGATTCCAATTTTCGGGAGTAAAGATTATCGCCTCTGGAGAAATAATTCCTTCGTTGGGGTTACTACTATTAAAGTTCACAACTACATCGGCTGTCGGTTGAGACGAAAGAATTAGTTCGAGTTCAACACTTCCTCCAATTTCTGTGGTCACGGTTTCGAGAGTTTGTGTTAAAATCACTCCGACTTGATCGTTATCTTGATTGGTGATAATCAGATCTTCGATTTCAATATTGTTATAGTTTATATCTTCACTAATTGCAGTGGTAACAATATTATAGTTAACATCTCCATCGACAATATTATCATCAACTCCGGTGACTGTGACTGTTTGAGGAAGATTCCAATTTTCAGGTGTAAAGGTTAAGGCTGGAGTTGAAAGTGTTCCCTCACTGGGGTCGGTATTTTCTAGGTTAATCACAACATCAGCGAGGGGTTGAGAGGAAAGAACATATCCCAAACTAATGCTAGTTCCATCTTCTGTCGTGATCCGTTCAACGGGAGGCGTGAATACAACTCCTAAAGTATCATTATCTTGATTGGTCAGGCTAACATCCGGTAAGACAAATC
This sequence comes from Cyanobacteria bacterium J06592_8, assembly GCA_038530755.1. Lineage (GTDB taxonomy): Bacteria > Cyanobacteriota > Cyanobacteriia > Cyanobacteriales > Microcoleaceae > Capilliphycus. Next base: position 55,740 of record JBCBCI010000006.1, read on the forward strand.
CGTTATAATTTCCATCCAAACTGTTAACCGTTGAGGTAACAATATAGCCAATGTCACCATCGACAACACTATCATCCACTCCGATAACAGTAGCGGTTTGAGGAAGATTCCAATTTTCGGGAGTAAAGATTATCGCCTCTGGAGAAATAATTCCTTCGTTGGGGTTACTACTATTAAAGTTCACAACTACATCGGCTGTCGGTTGAGACGAAAGAATTAGTTCGAGTTCAACACTTCCTCCAATTTCTGTGGTCACGGTTTCGAGAGTTTGTGTTAAAATCACTCCGACTTGATCGTTATCTTGATTGGTGATAATCAGATCTTCGATTTCAATATTGTTATAGTTTATATCTTCACTAATTGCAGTGGTAACAATATTATAGTTAACATCTCCATCGACAATATTATCATCAACTCCGGTGACTGTGACTGTTTGAGGAAGATTCCAATTTTCAGGTGTAAAGGTTAAGGCTGGAGTGGAAAGTGTTCCCTCACTGGGGTCGGTATTTTCTAGGTTAATCACAACATCAGCGAGGGGTTGAGAGGAAAGAACATATCCCAAACTAATGCTAGTTCCATCTTCTGTCGTGATCCGTTCAACGGGAGGCGTGAATACAACTCCTAAAGTATCATTATCTTGATTGGTCAGGCTAACATCCGGTAAGACAAATCCGTTATAATCAGCATCAAGACTGCTGGCGATTGACGTAATCGTGTAGTTAACATCCCCATCATTAATATTATCATCAACTCCCGTGACTGTAACTGTTTGAGGAAGATTCCAATTAGTGGGAGTAAAGATTAAACTTTGAGTTGAAAGCGTTCCCTCATTGGGGTTAGTATTGGTTAGATTAATCGTAACATCAGCTAAGGGTTGAGACTCAAGAACATATCCAAAATTAACAGGGGTTCCATCTTCTGTTGTTGTTGCTTCAACCGGAGGTGTCAAGCTAATTCCTGAATCATCATCATCTTCATTGATCAGGGTAACATTGGATATTGTAGCTCCATTATAATTGGGATCGAAACTACTAGCAGTTGAGATAATATTGTATTCAACATCCCGATCATTAATATTATCATCAACTCCCGTAACCGTAACGGTTTGAGGAATATTCCAATCCGCAGGCGTAAAGGTAATGGTTTCAGGAGATGGATTTCCTTCATTAGGATTATCGCTGGTTAAAGTAATCGTAACATCTGCTGTCGGTTGAGAAGAAAGACGCAGTTGATAGGTTGTAGGTTCTCCCTCTTCTTCTGTTGTTCTCGGTTCTGAAGGAGGGATTACAATTACTCCTACGTTCTCATTATCTGTAATCGTGAATGTTCCCAAACTATTACTCGCTAGAAGGTAGTTTGATCCTTCAATTAGATTAAGCAGAACTGTTTCATCATCTTCAGAAATACTATCATCAATTGTCTGGATATTGAGGATAGCATCTGTGACTCCTGGTGCAATTGTGAAATTATTAGCTGTGACTTCAGTGATTCCGGTTCCCGCTTGTAAATTATAATCAATTCCCTCAATAGCCGTGCTTTCTGTACTCTCAAATTCAACGATTAAAGGTTGAGTGATCGCCTCATCCAGCGTAATAATAAAGCTATCAGACTCGCCTTCGATTAGCGAACGATCGCCTGAAATCCCAACTTGAACGGTTTCAATTAAACTAATCGTTGTTTCAGCAATATTACTATTTGTCAAACCATCATTAACGCTAATATCAATAATGCGATCGCTTTGGGTGCTAGGATTGAGTTGAGTATTATTATAAACAACCTGAGAAATTGCGGTTTGATAATCAGCAACAGATGCTATTCCAGACAGTTGTAATTGTCCCGTGACGGGGTCATACTCACTGGCTGTAATTCCCGCTGGAAGTATACCATTTATCCCTAAATTTTCTGCAATTCCATCTAGAGGGTTGGTTAATGTTAGGGTTGCTGAAGTCAAATTTTGACTATCTACGTCCTCAATTTCAATATCTGCATCTGCTACGGCTACGGCTTGTCCTCCTTCTCGAAAACGGGTACTATAGTTGTTTTCTGAAACCCCACTGCTGTCATCTTCATCGAGGTCTAAAACTGGGGCTGCATTGCCAACAATCGGCGGGGAAAATTCTGAGGTATTATTGTTAATATCAGTGGCGGTAGCGGTGATAGAAAACTGACTCTCTTCAAGTTCAACATCAAAGTTAATTTGAAAGGGTACATTAAGAGTTGCTTCAGTTTCTCCTAAAAATATTTCTCCTCGACGATCATTTGTATCTAGAAGATTTGGATCTAAAAGAGCGTTGGCAAAAAATTGTATCGTTAAGTTGGGCGATTCTGTATTAATATCACCTTCAACAATTCCGTCTACGGTAATGCTATCTTCGGTGATGGTTGCCAAGAAGAGATCGGGATAATTCTGGAGGGTATTCGCCCCAATATCTGTATCATTAAAGTCGTTTGCTGTGATTCCATCATTCCCCAAATCAATTCCAATATCTAATAAAGTTAAACCATTCTCAAAAATTGAATTACTGAGGATTGCATTATTTTGTCCAGCCTCTATTGTGACACCATCTCCGGGATTAAATGCAATTGTGTTTCCGGCTTCTGGAACTCCCCCAATTGTATTATTATTGGCATCACCGAAGAGAAAAATCCCACTCTGACTGTTACCTAATGCTGTATTTCCATTTGATGTGGTTCCAATTAAGTTCCCTTGAATTAGGTTATTTGTGGCGAGACCACCATTAAGTTCAATCCCGTTTGTATCGTTACCAGAAATTAAATTTCCCGCCCCCGAAATTATTCCCCCAATCTGATTACTTCCGGATTCAAAGAGTTGAATTCCCGCCCCGGAATTGCCTAAGTCTGTTGTCCCTGTAATATTGGTCCCGATGTAATTTCCTTGAATAATATTCCCCGTTGTTACATCAAGTTCTATGCCATTGTTATTATTTCCAGAGATTAAGTTCCGGGTTTCGGGTGTCGTTCCTCCAACCAAGTTCCCGCTTGTACCTTGACTGAGAAGAATACCATCTCCTGTATTTCCAAGGTCAATATTTCCGGCGACATCTGTGCCAATATAGTTACCTTGAATTGTATTGTTTGCCCCTTCTAATAGATGAATTCCGTCTGTAAAACGGTTAATAACAAAGCCTTGAACGCTACTATTTCCTGCGGTTAGGGTTAATCCAACTGAATCTCCGACAATATTATTTCCGGCAATTTCTATTAAAGGTCGATCTACATATCCCGGTTGAGAGGTTGCATCTAAAATCGTGACATCACTAATTTCTGGAAGTTCAGAAAGGGGTTGAATGGTAAAGGTTCCCGTATTGGGATTATAGCCCGGATCGGTGATGGGAATATTAAAGGTAATAATATCTGTTCCGCCGACAAAGTTGGCTGTATTAATCACCTGTCGTAAGGAACCGACTCCTGAATCATTAGTATTCGTTACCACTAAGGAGCGATCGCCAATGGTTAAACTGGCGGTATCTAGGGTTGTTAAACCATATCCGGTTCCCGGTTGTAAGCTAACTTGAATCGTTTCATCACTTTCATTAATATTGTCAAAAATAGGCAGAACATTTAAGGTAGCGTTGGTGGCTCCGGCTGCAATTGTAAAACTATTAGGAGTAATATTAGTAATGTTATCCCCGGCGGTAAAAATATAGTCAATATTGTTTTCTGCATCCCCAGCAACGCTAAAATTAACGATTAAATCTTGGGAAGGGGGTCGGTTTAAATCAATGTTAAAGGTTCCGGTTGTTTGTCCGTCTTCAATGGGGTCGATTCCCGGTGAAATTGTAATCGCGGGGTCAATTGTTGAGAGAAAAATATCAATCACACCGTTCGTATCACCCAGAACTAAATTATCGGCGGCGGACTCAAAGGCAATAACACTGCCATCACCGGAAAGAACAGCTTGAAAGGAGTCTGCATTTCCTTCTTCACCTATATTGCTAACTGAAATTCGGGTAGTATTTCGATTTCCTTCATCGAAAATTCCATTTTGATCGGGATCGCGATCGTGAACAAAAATATCTCTAGACTCATTATTATCACCGACAACAAAGTTAGAAGCTGAAGAACTAAACCCAATGAATCGACCATCATCGGATATACTGGGCTGATCGGAGGCTTGATTTCCTCCAACTCCATTTGAATCGACTGAAACGCGAGTCGTTAAACCCGTTTCGCGATCGTAAACGAAGATGTCGAGTGCATTATTACTGTCTCCTTCGACTAAATTATTGGCTAGGGATTCAAAGACAATAAAGCGATTATTACCGGATAATTGAGGGTTAAAAGAGGCTCCATTCGCTTCAACGCCATCGATTCCCAGAGAGATACGCTCGATGCTGCTATTCCCTTCATCGAAAATCCCATTCCCCTCTGGGTCACGGTCATGGAGGAATAAATCTCGAACGCCGTTATTATCTCCTTCGACTAGGTTGTTGGCGTCAGACTCAAAGACAATCAGCCGACCATCACTGGAAATTGACGGGTTAAAGGAGTCATCATTTCCATAAATACCGATTTCAGTAATCGATATGGGGATTTGACGACCATTTCCTTGATCGAAAATTCCATTTCCGTCGGAGTCACGGTCATAAACAAAAATATCCCATATTCCGGGTTCGGTCTCTCGAGCGTCTAGGTTATCGGCGAGGGACTCAAAAGCGATAAACCGTCCATCTGCGCTAATATCTGGATTTCGGGAGGTATCATCTCCACCTTCTTGGTTGGGACTGAGTGAAACTCGTGTTGTTGTCTCAGTTTGAAGATTGCGAACAAAGATATCCCATTCTTCGCCGTTGTTGTCTCCCGGAGCCAGGTTGGCGGCTCTAGATTCAAAGGCGACAAATTGTCCATCAGGAGTGAGAGCGGGTAAAATTCCATCCGATAAGGCTCCGGAACGATCCTGACCTTCTTGTCCAAAACTATTAACAGATACACGGGTGGTCGTTCCAGTTTGGCGATCGCGAATGAAGACATCTGTGAGGTTATTACTATCACCTGGAACTAAATTATTAGCATTGGACTCAAAGGCAATAAACCGTCCATCGATAGACAGAACTGCATCTTGTGAGCCGAAGTTTTGAGGATCTGGATTGGTTTGTTCGCCTTGGGAATTGAGCGAAACTCGTTCAATGGTAAATAGACCTGAATAACTCTTTTGCAGGGTTTCGGTGAAGGCAAGATCTGATTTAATTGCCCCAATTTGAACATCAAGCTGCCAATTTCCGCCCTGTTTTAAACAGCCAATCGGTGTACTTGAAGCTGCAATACTGGCGTGAGTCAGTTGATGTAAACGAGCAATAAATTCTAAATCCTTTTGAGCGAGATTACAAGCGTAGAGAAAAATTTCTGGAACGTTCCACTGTTGGAGTTGAGGTTGATATTGTTTGATATTATTGAGATCGAGAACAGTCTCGCCGAACTGCAAACAATTCGCTAAACCGTGAGTCATTAAATGGAGACTTTTAACCGGATGCTTTGCTGTTTGAATCGCGAGGGTAATTTGTTGAATGGCATCTTGTTTCGGATCAAGCTTGAGAACGGTCGCACCTGAATGAATTCCCGCTTCTAATGCTGGAATCTGCTCAAGGTTCGACGCCATCACAACGAGCATCCCTTCCCCCTGAAAATGCTCGGTTGGGTTTGGGGACTGAGCGTTAATTCTATTAAATAGTCTAGGCATCGGGTCAAGATTTGAGTTAAAAGTCATCACTTCCATTTTTAATGAATTTTATCTGAGAGACTCTGATCGGTATTTTGTTAATTGCTCGCCGCCCCTGATCTTGCACTTGAACTTATTATCGCTCCTCACATTTTTTCTATAGCTATGTTAGCAAATTCTTGATCTAAAAATCTAAAATCAAGATATTTTTCCCTGGCTTTTATAGGAAATCAGAGATGAGTATTCTTCGTCTAAGTTTACCAAGGACTCCCAATCAGTGTAAAACCGGCCCAGTAGTACGGATGAGAAAAAGAAATATTTCCTTGATTCATTAGTTCATTGGGAAGTTGAATTTGATTGGGATTATCCGCATTGGCTAAATAGCCTTCCTTAATGCTAATTTCTCCGCTTAACATAGCAAGTTGAGCGGCTCGAAATGCTTCTGCAATTGTGGAGGATTCTCGAAGTTGATTATAGAATTCAACCATGAGTCCTAATGTGCCTTGATCGGAGACATACCACAAACTTGCTAAGGCAGAAGGAACGCCAGCTTGAATGGCGAGTCCTGCAAATCCGAGTTCGGCTTTCTCATCCCCAATTGCGGTTCGACAAGCACTTAATACAAAGAGTTCGGCGGGTGGTGTCTCCCATTTCCATCCAAAGTTTTTCAAGTTATTAACGGTGAGTCTATCGTCCCAAAATTGGATGTAAGAATTATCAGCATCACCCGCATTAAATTCACTATGAGTTGCCAGATGAATCACGTTGTAGGATTGAGTAGCGCGTTGTCGTTTAAAGTTTTTAATCGTGAATTCTTCATTCAGAAAATAGTTACCTGTGACTTTTTTTGTAATCGATGAAACTTCGATTGGAACCGCAGGCAGAGGAGGTTTTTCGGTAAATCTTGAGGCTCCCATTGCTAAAACTCGTGGGTCATTGAGGGGGCGATCGCGAATGTGCATTAAACTGAAACTGGGGATTAAGCTAAAATTGTATTTTTCAATCAAGAACTGTTCCCCATCATGCAACGCTGCGAGTGGTAAATTTCGCAGACCTCGATCCATTACAAAGAGCAAGGTGTCAATATTTTGGGCTTTGAACTCATCTTCTAACGGTTTAACAATCCAGCCATAAAGTTCTTGAGCAAAAGCCTTATAGTTATGAGAATAGCGTTTACGAGCGTCTGTTATTTCAAATCTGAATTGATTAGCAATCCGTAAGAGTTGTTCTCGACTAATGCTTTCAACGCTTTTCTTGATCACCTCTCCCTGCGCTGTAACTGCCATCAAAATCAACTCATCTTCTTGAGAAAAAACATAAATAATAGCGGCTTTAGTGCTATATTTTTGATTAATTGCACTTAGCTTTTCTTGAATCTCTTGTGCAGAAGTGTCCGTTTCAAAATCAGCAATATCTTTTCCTAAATAATTCAGGTAATCTAAACTATAAGCTTCTTCTAGATTGGAGACAGATTCTTCTAGGTTATTACTGTCTAAACTCGATGTCACCTCAACACGAGCAAGTTCAATGGTTTGTCCGGCATCAAACCCAGAATCTACATTAATCTCCGAGGTAGTATCCGAGGTAATATCCGAAGGAATTGAAGCCGAGGTTGGCTCGGATTCACGTAAGGCAATACTCCCATCTGTATTTTGTTGAATCGTTAGCGTTTGACCCTCTGGGGTGCTAACCTCTTCAACGCTCAAAATGGAATTATTGACAAATCTATTTTCGGTGCTGATTTCTTCTTCCAATGAGCTGGAACGATTTTTTCGATCTACTAATTCCGCTTCCAAGACTGTTGTCACCTCTTCCGCTTGAGATGGACTGAGAACCTCATCGTCGGAAGGAGGTGTCGGAGCCGGAGTTGGAGGAATCGGCGTTGGAGGAAGTGGGGTTGGAGATGGACTTGGAGTCGGCACCACAGGGAAAAAGGGTGGTGTGGGAGTTAGGACAGGTCCAGGTGTGGGGTTAATGGGTGGATCGTCATCTCTGATAATCGGATCGCCATCAATAGGCGGGTCTGGATTGGGTGTCGGATCGATCAGCTCTCCATCTCCACCTGGGGTTGGTGTCGGTTCGGGTATAGGTACTGGTGTCGGTTCTACTGGGTTTCCATCATCGGGCGGTTCTGGTGTCGGTTCTACTGGGTTTCCATCATCGGGCGGTTCTGGTGTCGGTTCTACTGGGTTTCCATCATCGGGTGGTTCTGGTGTCGGTTCTCCTGGGTTTCCATTACCGGGTGGTTCTGGTGTAGGTGTGGGAAAAGGTGTAGGCGGCTCAACAGGGGGCGGTGTCGGAGATAATGGTGTGGTCTGAATAGTAATGTTTCCTTGAGTAAAGATGCCATTTTCATCAGGAGGAACTTCAAAGACTGGAGTAATTTGATTGGAACTACTGGTAATACTTTTCGCTGTCCCATTAACGGTGGCATCTCCAATAATAAAGGGCGTTTCACCACCGCCATGTAAAATTGTAATGGAGCCGTCTGCTTGAGGATTCGCAGAAGAAATACTTGGAATATTGTCTCTCGGATCGATTCGTGTACCGACTTGCAAGAAGTTATTTGTGGCAATTTCGATATCTCCACCTACGGAGTTAAGATTACGAGCTACAACAATATTATCAACGGCTTGTAGGTTAATATTTCCGCCTTGGGTATTAATTTCATCGACCACAATTCGACCGGTTGCATTCAGAATCACTGGGCCGCCTGCGGTTGTCACATCCCCAACGCTGAGATCATTATTTCCAGAAGCAGGTCTGTTGATAAAACCTGTTCCTTCGACTGAAGTATTCGGCTCGATATTGACATCATTACTCAGTGTTGCCACTCCTGAACGTAATATTAAAGATGGACTACTACTGAGGATTTCTGCATCTGGATCGGTCGATCCTTCTAGGGTAATATCAGGCGTAGTAATATTAATATCACCGCCAATAATTGCGCCTGTTGCCTCAACTTTTAAGGAAGCTCCTTCGTAGCTCCCAAAGACCACATCTCCATCTGAATAAATAATCGGATCGTATAAACTCAAAAAGACTCCACCTGCTCCGGTTGAGTTGAGAATACTGAAGTTTCCACCGGCACTAAAATGGCTATCTCCGGAAACAATGCCATCACTAGCTAAGGTGATATTTCCTCCGGCTTGAAAGGGTGCTGTTCTTAAAATATTAATTGAGTCTAGAGCCAGAATATCAATATTTTGCCGACCAATAATAGTAACATTTCCGCCTGCTTCGGCTGAGAAGGGTTGAGTTAAACTATCTCGAATTCGGACTGTATTGTTTGCAATTAAATTCAGATCGCCTGTGGTTTGCAGAGAACGTTCCGCGATTGTTAATGTATTAGCCGCGTTTAAATTAGCCGTTTGACCTGTTATAGCATTAGGATTATTGGGATTATTATTAATAGTTTGACTCGATTCAGGCGCGATTGACGCAGTCGCGTCACTGGCGTAGCCAATCGCAATGTCTCCAGATTCAACGGTTTGACCTGATGTTAAGACAACTTCCCCTTGAGCATTGACAATCACTTCTGTCGCTGTTGTTGTTTCTCCGCCTGTCAGAAGTTGAGGTAAAGATAAGGGAGTTAAACTTGCTTCGGCGATAGTATTATTAGGAAGGGCAGCGACTTCTAAGTTTAATAAATGTCCGTCTTGGCTAATACGAACTAAATTTTCACCAGGAACGGTTTGTACAGAAATAGTCCCTTCAGGCGCAACAAGTGTGCCTGTATTAATGACTGTTCCGGCAATTAAAGTTAACGGTTGTCCTGTATTAACTGCTAGTTGACCATTATTAATAATTGCACCCGGATTTTGAGCATCGAAGCGAAAACTGCTCGGAGTTCCGACTAAGGTTGACCAGTCCGAATTTGAATAAGTATTAAACCAATTACCTGCCCCAAATCCAATTCCATTTGCTGTCGTAACGGTAAAAGCCGCCGGAACATTTAAACTGGCATTTGCACCAAAAACAATACCTGCCGGATTCATTAAAAACAGGTTAGAATTCCCGCCTGTGACTTGAATTAAACCATTAATAAATGAAGCGTCGCCGCCAACGACTCGCCCCAAAATATTACGAATATTAGGATTTGATAAAAAGTTGGCAACTTGCCCTTCAGATAGGTTAAATTGCTCAAAACTATGAAATAGATTTTGACCGTCTCCGCTAACTGAACCTCCATTAATCTCAAACTGATTTCCCTGTTGATTCACAACAGTTCCCGTTCCATCTAGGGCAGGTGTAATGGTACGAGTTTGAGCATTGGCGGGAGAAAGGTTCACGCCAACTGTGAATATAGTCAGCAGTAAACTCCAGCGATAGAATCTCGCTTGCATAATGTAGACACCTCCTGTTCAAGCAATAATTTTCAGATGCCCTAGATGCTCTGATAAATCCCTATTCCTTCTCCATTCTATCGATTCATTTTGAAGATGGCCGCTATATTACACAATTCCCGTGATATTGATCACTGACATAAAGGACTTAGGCTTCGAGCTTAACACAATTATTGCCGAACCTGCACGATATTCGTGGGGGTTTCTACCGAATTGCTAAGAGTTATTAAATTCACTCCGTCATTTGAACAGTTTTTTCGGTTCCGAGTAATGATTGAATTTTTGCCCACATTTGCACATCGTTAAAATCCTGAATAATCATTGAGGCTCCGACAGCTTTGAGAATGCTAGGTTCGTGAGTCGTTGCCACTCCAATCGTATAAATTCCTGCACCTACAGCCGAACGAATTCCAGAGGGAGAATCTTCAAAAACAATTGCTTCTGAGGGCTGAATTTGCATTTTTTCTAAACCGTATTTGTAGGGAGCTGGATCGGGTTTTCCAGCAATCATATCTTCTCCTAAAACCACAAATTCAAATCGAGGGGTTAAATGAAGCGTTTCCAACATAAATTTAGCATTTTCTCGCGGTGCGTTGGTAATGACTGCCTTTCTAAGTTCTGTTGTTTCGATCCAATCTAACATCTCCATCAAACCCGCAAGCGGTTGTAATTCTTCTGCGCTTTCGCGAAAACGAGCTTCTTTAGAGTCGGCGAGTTCGACACCTTCTTCAACTGAAAGCTGAGGAATTAAATTTTTGATAATTTCTGGATTTTGCCCACCACTAATATTAGCTTTGTAAAAGGGATGATCGATTTCAATGTCGTAGCTTTGGAGTATTTCTTTCCAAAGTTTAAAGTGTAGCGGATCGGTATCGGTCAAGGTTCCATCGAGATCGAAGAGAATCGCTTTTAGCATGGTTTGAATTGAGAGTGAGTTTGAAGATAGATTTTAAAAATTGATAGCAGTATAATTAAAAGACTATTTTTGAAGGGAACCATCCGGCATAATTGCCTCTTTAAAATCGGCTCCAGTTAGCTCGGCTCCTTCCAGTTCAGCCGTATTTAAATCGGCTTGATTCAATTTGGCATTATTGAGTTTCGCATTAGTAAGAATTGCTCCTCTTAAAAAAGCTCCAGTTAGGTCAGCACCCGTGAGGTTCGCCTCGGTTAAATTAGCTTGAGTTAAGGCACTAGAGCTGAGGTTTGCGCCTCGGAGATCGGCATTGCTAAAATTAACGTTATCCAGGAATGCGCCACTCAAATTTGCTCCTTTTAAGTTAACGCCACTGAGGTTAGAACCGTTCAGTTTTGCACCGGATAAGTCTGCGCCTTCAAAGTGTTCTCCCGTTAAGTCACAATCAAAACATTCTTGGGTTTCTGTTAAATTTCCTGTGTTTTTTTCGGAGGAAGTTTGACATCCAGTTGCGAGAAACAGAAGTGTAACCGATAAAACGGATAAATGTCGAAGATTGAACTTCATTTTTAACCTTATTTAACCTTAAATTCAAAATGTTAACTTAATAAATGCACACCGCTTAACCTAAGATGACCAAGATCGTCGCCAGTGAAAGAGATTTTCAATCCAGTCTGTTAATAGGGTATTGCACCGACGTCGTTGTTGCAACCAGGCGATCGCAGTTTGTTGTGTCATTTGGGAGAATGTTGGCCAAATTTGAGGCAATTGGGCGATCGCATCCATTTTTAAGCCTTGACGAATTGCCAAAGCAATGATACCAATCATCTCACTGGCTTCTGTTCCAACAATCGTCGCTCCTAAAATCTGACCTTTTTGATGTCCGATCAGTTTACAAAACCCGATCCTTTCATCTTCGATAATCGCTTTGGGTAACTGTTTAAAATACTCTCGATGAACTCGAATTTGATCTCCGTAGCGACGTTGGGCTTGGGCTTCTGTCAAGCCGACTCTAGCAAACTGAGGATCGGAAAAAGTTGCCCAAGGAATCCCGTGATAATCCATTCTAAATACCGGAAAATACAACGCATTTTTTAAGGCAACTGTTGCTTCAGCATTGGCAATATGAGGGTAAGAATATCCTCCCGATATATCTCCACAGGCGTAGATCCGAGAATTTGTGGTTTGGAGTTTACCATTTAAGTGTAAATATTGATGATTATATTCTACTCCAACGCCCTCTAGATTTAAACGACTGAGTTGAGGCTGAAGTCCTGCGGCTAAGATAATTTCATCAACTTCAATGGCTTTATTTCCGGCTTGAATCCATTTTTTTTTCTGAATTTGTTTGGTTTGTAAAACTTCAGTTTGACTGATCACTCGTATCCCTTCTGCTTCAAGTTTGGCTTGAACTAAGGCCGCAGCTTCATCATCTTCTTTAGGTAAAATATGATTATTTTTAACAATAATTGTGACATTTGATCCGAGTCGAGCAAAAGTTTGCGCCAGTTCAATTCCACTCGGATCGCCACCAATCACCGCTAAACTTTCTGGAATCTCATTCAGTTTATGAATGCTTTGAGCGGTTAAAAAGCCCGTTAAAGCCAATCCTTCAATCGCTGGAATTTTGGCTTGGGAAGCGGTAGCCAGTAAATAAGTTCGCGATCGCAAAGTTCGCTGATTCACCACAAAAGCCAAATGCGGTTTACGAATAAATTCCCCTTGTCCAAAAATCACATCAACTCCAGAAGCGGCGAGTAGGGTTGGAGAATTTTGCACTTCGAGGTTGGCAACCACAGTCTGAAGCCAATGTTGAGTCTGTTGCCAGTTGAGAGAAGGGTTTGGGCTGTCGCCTTCCCATTCTAAGCCAAACTGTTGGGTTCGCTCTAATTGTCGTACTGCTTGACCAACAGAGAGTAGAGCGTTACTGTGAGCAGAATGCCAACATTGACTGGGAAAAGTCGGTTTTTGAGGCTCGACGAGAGCGACACGGGCTTGCTGTTGAGTCGCGATAGCCGCAGCATAGCGTCCTGTGGGACTACCGCCAATGATTACCACATCATAGTCAATCATAGAAATCGCAGAGGAATATGAGGTCAGAAGTTTACTGAAATTCGAGTTAATCTCAAAGCTGATTATAGGTGCAAGATTTCTTGCAAAGCAGTCATTAAGCGTTGGTTTTCTGCTTCTGTGCGGATGGCGACTCGAAAATAGTGTTGACCCAGTTCCGGAAAACTTAGACAGTCTCGAATTAAAATCCGATGACATTGCAATAGAGAGATTTGCAATTCTGGAACCGGGTATGCAGAATAAACCAGCAGAAAATTAGCAGCACTGGGATAGGGACGCAGTCCGGGTAATTGGGCTAAACCTGTAATCAGTTGAGACCGGGCGGTGGTTAACCAGTCCCAGGTTTTTTGTTGAAAGCAGCAATCTTGTAGCACTGCTGTACCCACTGCTGCCGCCAGAACATTTACAGGCCAAGGATCTCGCCACTGTTGCCAACGACGCAGTCGCTCTGGGTGAGCGATCGCATAGCCCAAACGCAGTCCAGGAATGCTGTAAAATTTCGTCAGCGATCGCAAGATCACGAGATTTTGATATTCTGTAACGCTGTGTATTAGGCTCTGTTGTTGGTTCGGTGGCAAAAAGTCCATGAACGCTTCATCCACAACCACCAGATCGAACTGTTCGAGAAAAGGTTTAAGAATATCCTGCTCAAACAGCCGACCTGTGGGGTTGTGAGGATTATTGAGTAACAGCCCTCCTCGCCTGTCAAGTCCTGGGGTTAAAGACCACTTACCCTGATATTCAGAGAGGGGCCACTCAATCACCGTTGCTTGAACGGCACTCAGGGAGCGCTTGTAGTCCCCAAATGCTGGGGTAGGCAGATAGGTTGTCTCTTGTTGAGCCAGATCCCATCCTGCCCAAGTCAGTAACTCAGCAGCACCATTCCCGGGCAAGATCCACTCAGGTTCTAGGGGGGTATGAGCTTGGCTAATTGCCTTTCGCAAAGCCCGATATTGCGGATCGGGATAAGCCCTGAGATCGCCAAGATGATCCTGAATTGCGGCTAAAGCTGATTGAGGTGGCCCCCAAGGATTAATACTAGCGGAAAAATCGAGAATATCAGAGGGAGAGCAGCCTGCAATTGAAGCTGCCCAGGTAAGATTTCCACCGTGTCCAGGTCTGACAAGCGATTGGGCTGACACGATTATTCCTCTTTGTGGGGAGCGACCTTTTCTTTAAACAGTTTACCTGCTGAGAAGGCTGGAACTCGAGTTGCCGGAATATCCATTTTTTCTCCCGTTTTTGGGTTGCGTCCTTCACGAGCTTTACGTTCGCGAGACTCAAAAGACCCAAAACCGACTAGGGTTACTTTGTCACTACGCGATACTGCTTCCATGATGGTATCAAGGGCTGCTGTCAGAACTGCATCCGCTTGTTTTTTGGTAACGCTGGCCTTATCAGCAACAGCATCAACTAATTCACCTTTATTCATTAAACCTCCTTGTCTAGAAACCCCGCATCACAGTAGATCGGGGCGGAAAATGGATTGCACAATAGATCAATTTAAGCGCAGAACAAAAAAGAATTGCTTTTGTCCCGTCGGACTCTTGATCAAGGTTGCCAATCTGTTATTAAGTTGTCAAGTGATGCCGATCACGGATAGTCTGTCGATCAAAATTAAACTTCAGATCGCTGTAACCCTGACCCTATCTCACTTGCAATGACTTATTCTAATGTTTTTAAGCCAAAAAGGGATCGATCAAACCTTTAATTTTATGTAGATTTTAGATAATTTTCTCATTTAGGTTCGATTTTGGCCCAAAAAAAAGCCCTCATTAAGGGAGAGGGGACAGTTTTTACAGTTTATAGTAAACAGTTACCAGTTTTTTTGGTGAACAACGAACAGGGAATTGAGTTTAGTCCTTTTCAAAGGACTTCAAATTTCAGACAGGGATTGAAATCCCTGGCATCTTTACAGTTATCAGTTGTTTAGTTTGATCAAATTATTCACTCTGTAACCTGTAACCTGTAACCTGTCTAACGTCGTTGCAGCATTTCTCGTGCATCGGGGCTAACGTTGTATTCGTAGCCAAAGGGTGCGCGATCGCTCTCATCCATAATGCTAGGAGTTACTAACACAATCACTTCTGCTCGTTCGGTCTCACGAGTTGAGCTTCTAAATAATGCTCCAACAATGGGTAAATCTCCGAGGAATGGAATTTTACTGGCTGTAGTCCGATCTTGTTCTTGGATAATTCCAGAAACAATTAAGGTTTGACCATCTCGCAGACGGATGCGTCCAGACTGATATTCCCGCCTCGAAGTTTCTGTTGCGAAATCCTCACCTGTTACTCCCCCTAAGTCAATACGGTTCGTAATCGCAGTCACAACTGGATTAACATTAATCGTGACAAACCCGTTGTCATCAATCCGCTCAACGTTAATCGCCAATTCTAATCCAACATCTTCAAACTCAGGCTCTCTTTCCGTCCGTTGACCGCCATCGGTTTCAATAGTATCGGTTTCAAACCGTTTGACAATATTCTCAACCAGTTCAACCCTGGCAATTTCTCCTTCTTGAACCAACAAAGTCGGATCGGTTAAAATCTTCGCGTTGCGGTTCTGAATCTGGAATTGTAGGGTTTGCAGGAAACGACGAGGATATTGGAACAGGGGGAAGGTATCAAATTCGACTTCACCCACATCAAAAGTACCATCATCATTCCGTTCAAACGGTTCAAAGTCAGAAATCCCGACTCGTTCTGGGCGACTCGTAACAGGAGAAACAGGTCGCAGTGATAGCCCACCGTCTCCGGGTGCAGTTAACGGGGTTCGAGTCGTTCCATCGCGATCAAAGAACGGTTCTTCCGTACCCACTGGGTTATTCGGAATAATCGGTCGAGCGTTAATTCCGGAAGTCGATGTTCCCCGAGAAGGAGGATTAACCGCCCCAAAGTTCAGTGCAGCTGCACCCCCATCATTCACGAAGAAAGTTTGATCGATCCCAAACGAGAAACTACTATCAAATGTGTCCTCACCATCGAGGGTAATATCAACAACTTTCACGTTAATGGCGACTTGACGTTTACGGAGATCCAGTTGAATCAACTGAGCAGATGCCACTTCAACTAAGTTTGGCGGCCCGATTAAGGTCAAACTATTGAGACGCTCATCCACAATTACCTGCATTCCCCGCAGTAGGGGAACAGAGTCTTGAGTTTCGACCCGCAGTGTTTCTACAACGGTGGTAATCTGAGTATCGGTTGTCGTTAAGGCTTGGGTACTTCCGGGAATATTCACAGAGTTGGCACGAGTCACCTGTTGTTCACGAGTAATAGAGCGTTCGGCTCCCATACTGACGAGGAAACCTGCGGCTTCTCCAGCGCGAACCTGATTCAGTCGGAAGGAACGAACCACAACATCACGAGCGGTGTTAGGCAGTTGGCGACCCACGAAAATAGTATTACCTTGACGGTTGGCTTCGAGTCCACTCAACCGCAACACGTAGTTAAAGACATCTTGAACCGATTCATTTTCGATATCAAGGGAAATGGTTAATTCTCCAACACTGACCTGACCTCCTCCAGGCCCTGTCGTTTGTCCGAAGTCTGAGGCGAAGGCAACATTAAGTCCGGCTGTACGGGCGAGTAGAGACAGAACATCTCGCACCAGCGCGTCTCGTAATACCAAACGGGGAATTACCTCTGTGGTATTCAAGTTAATCGCTTGAAGGGCGGGATTCACGTTAGAAACGGCAATATCTCCGACAGGAGGAGCAACCGCACGCGGTAAAAATGGGGGTGTGGGGTCTACAGAGCGGCGAGTATCGGGAGTTAATTGAGGACTGGGACTTCTAATTGACTCATCCGGAATAATGGGTTCTTCTTGAGAGGGGGTCGGCTGTTGAGCCAAGGAACCGCGATCAATTTCCACCTGGGGGTTCGGGACTAGCACATTCGGAGATGAGGCAGAAGGTCTGGCTGCTGGGGAAGGGACATTGGCAGTTGCACCTCCGGAAGATGCGATGCCGATCACAATGCCTCCAGATTCGCCTTGAACGACTCTAGCATCAGGTGAACTTCCGGCTCCTGTGACAATCACACGAACACTGGTCGGGTCAAGCTGAGTCACTACAATAGAGGAAATTCCCGGAGCCGGGTTATTTTGTTGGAACATCTCTTGACCCATATTCAGTTGGGTATTGATAATGTCTGCGACAAAATCGTTGCCTCGTCTGACCACGAAGACTTCCGGACGTCCGCCTCCTTCGGTCACGAGAACGAGATTGGTTTCACCATTACGCTCAACAACTTGAACGTCTCGAATGACTGTAAATGCGTGAGCGGGAGCCTGTGCCATCAGAACAACGGCGGCGACTGAGAGTCCTGCTCCCCATCCTAGAACTTGTTTCACGTTCCCTCCTCTACTGGACTACGTTATGGTTTAGGGTCTAAGGCGTTTAAGGGTCAATTTGTTAATCGCGTTTGGTCTATCAAGTGATGGGGATTTAACAAGAGCCAGAAATATGGTTATTGAGCAATACCCTCGACCTAAAAATAGATTGTCTGCGATTGCGCTTGTACTAAGTTTATCGGTTAACTTTGTTTTTAAATTGGATAGAGAATTTAAGTAATGCTTAACTCGCTTGACACATTAGAGCATTTGTCCTACCATGTCAAGCTAATTCTTAGAATTCTTCCGTTAAATATTAAAAACTGTAGTGCTACGAGTCAAAAAATGAAGAACCGCGCTTGGGGTAAACGCGGCTAGAGGTTGATTAAATATTTCAAAATTTAAAGCAGTGAGTATTATTGAGCGGGTTGTTCGGGTGTCGCTGTTGCTTCTTCAAGTTGTTCCTGACTCAAAGGCATCAATGCTCTGAGGGTAAAAGACGTTCTGAGGCGACGCTGAGGTTGTTCGCTATCCGGTACAAATTGACCTTGCTTGTATTCTCCTTCAACAACAGGTGAAGAATCGACAAGCTTCGTTTCTAGGTCTCTGACCACTAACATCGGTTGCATCCGCTCTAGGATAATCAAAAATTGTCGGGTTTGAGCAAAACTTCCTTCAAACTCCACCTCATATCCACGCCGTCTCAGTTTACCATTCACCGCAGACCCCAGAGACCCATCATTGACAACTTCAATGTCTGAGTCAGCTTGTTGGGGTGTACCTTGAGGTTTAGCGGGTTCAAACTTAGTAATTCTCGCCTTCTCCTCATCCTCTATTACCCCAGTATTGAGGGTATTGAGTTGCTCTTCGATGTCAAAGAGTAACGTTTCAAGGGTATTTTCATCCGCAAATAATGCAGTTACAGATGCACGTCTTTGTTGAGCTTCAGCTAACTGTTGTTCGGCTTCTCCTTTCTTACGCAGTCGCTCTTCTTGCTGTTCGATTTCTTGCTGTTTAGTATCAATTTGACTCTTAAGTTCGTTCCCTTGAGCCATTGTCGGTAAAACTAACTTGAAGATACCAAAGCAAGCTAACAAGACTCCCGCCACTGCAATGGCAATCCCAATATTTCTGGGAGTAAAGGGAATACCTAAGATGACTGGACTTGAAGACTCAATATCCTCATCAACTTCGATAAATTCATTCGCTGCGGTCATGGTTGAATTACTCCTTTTTGCTGAAGGGTCTGAATCCGGTTCACTAATCCTACTGCTCCTTTACTCTTGAGCTGAGGAAGCAACTCTGAAGCTTGAGCTTGGCTTAAATTGGTTTCGATTTGATACTCAACAATCGGTTGCAAATCGGGTAAATCATTACTTGATACGGAGGAATCAGCAACAACAAGCCGAGTTGGATTATCTTTTAATTTCGCTGAAATTAGTTTGGTTTTTTCCCCATCAAAGAAAGGAGATTGCTTCACCAACAACATAAAATCATTCAGTTGTGTGTATGAGTTGGCAATCCCTTTAATTTCGAGTTGAGCGGTGTCTCTTGGAGGGGGCGCAGCAGCAGCATCTGCGGCTTGTCCTGCGGGAGGGGCGGCAGCAACAGGTGTTGCTTTTGGTTCGGTTTGCTTAATGCTATCAATCTTAATCCCGGCAATTTGCATCAGTTCTGCCAGTTCTTGACTCAAGGCTGACCAAGGTTTAATTTCATTGAAGACGGTGGCTAGAGCATCCGCTTCTTCATTGGCAAGCTTTGCTTGAGCATATATTTGGTCAAGCTGGGCAACTTGGTCGTTTTTCTCATTCAGTTGAGCTTCAAGAGCCGATAACTCGGTTTGCAGTTGAGCATTGCGCTGATTGAACACCAGCCAAACTCCCCCGACTAAAGCGTTCGCTGCTAGAGCAACCGCAGTTCCGATTAAAATTGGAGTTCGATCAACCGAGGCAGCACTTCTGCCACCAGCAATTGGGGCTTTTCGTTCTGCGGGTTTGTAATCTGGGCGATCGTTAAGAAAATTAATATCAAGGCTGTACATCTCAGTCCTCTTGAATGATTTGTTTAGGGCTTGAGGGCATCATATAAACGTATATTTTAGACGGGCGATCAAAGATTATCTTCGCTCTACAGAACACTCACCTGTATTTACAGTTCGCTGTTTGACAGTAAACAGTTGTCAATCATTAGTCACTGTCAGGATTTTCTATAGGTGATACCACTCCACCTATGATAGCGACTACGATAGCGAAATGTTTGCTGAGTCTTGTTAGACTTACTTTAACAGACTCGCATTCCTAACCCTAACGCTACTCCTAAACTAGCACGTTGATCGGGTGGGATTTCCTGTTCGATCTGTAAAGCTAACATTTCGATGGGATCGACTTGAGTCGCTGGCATGGCTAGGCGCTGCATAAAGAATTCATCGAGTTGTCCGATCGCGGCTCCGGGGCCTGCGAGTAGCAGTTGGGCAATCTCTAACCCATCACTCTGATTAATATAGAAGTCGATTGAACGGCGCAATTCGTCTGCAAGTTCAGCCAAGATTTTGATAATGGCATTGGTTCCCGGATTGGGATCGCTTAAGGCTCCCATTGTATCGGTTACGGGAAGGGTCATGGCTTGGAGTTCGCTGACATCTCTAGAAGGTGGCAAATTCATTGCATTATTTAGAGCGGTTTGAACTTGAAATAATCCAATCGGAATGGTGCGATTAAATTGGGGAACGCCATCAACAACTATTGCCAGTTCGGTACTGTCAAATTCGAGGTCAGCAATAATTGCGGCTTCTGATGAGGAAAACTGTTGTAATTGATTTTTTAGAGTGCGAATGAGGGCAAAACTACTCACTTCTAAAACATCGACTTTCAGTTCGGCTTGTTCAAAGGTTTCTAAATAGGTATCGGTCACTTCTTTGCGCGTTGCAACTAAGAGAACCTGCATTTTCTCAATCCCGTCTTCATCCACAAACATTCCTAATTTTTGATAGTCTACGTCTGCTTCTTCTCTCGAAAAGGGTAAGTATAATCCCGCTTCCGCGTTCATATAATCTTTCAGTTCTTCTTCATTAAGTTCAGCCGGAACTGAAATTAAACGAGTAACAGCTTCTCGTCCAGGAATTGCGGTTGCCACTCGTTTTGTTTTAATATTATTATCTGCCAAGGTAGACTGAATCAGTTCTGCCATTGTAGGTGTATCGATAATTTGCCCGTCTTGAACCACGTCTTCAGGCACTTCTGTTGTTGCCAAGTTGACTAACTTGAAATCATTCCCTTTTTTCTTCAGTTCAACAACATGAATCCGTTCAGAAACGAGTTCAATTCCCACACCCGGTTTTTGTCCTGAAAAAAGACCTTGAAGAAAGCCAACCATGATTTTTAAGTGTATTGTTGAGTTTTTTTGTTATTTTGAAAAAGCGTTCAGCAATTAGCAAGAATCTCTTAGAAATACTTATCCCTAAAAAATTTTAACAGAACTGAACGCTGAACGCTAAATACTGAAAGCTCGTTAAGTAAAAGACTGAACCACAGCAGAATGACCCTCAATTTCACTCATCGGTTCAAATCGACCGCCCAAATATTTCGCGAGGAATTCTTCCGCGATCGCGTAGAAGTGTAACCGATTTTCTGGACGGGCAAATCCATGTCCTTCATCAGTATACAGCACGTATTCTACTGGCTTTCCGGCTTGTTTCATCGCGTCTACAATTTGTTCGCTTTCGGCTTCTTTGACTCTAGGATCATTCGCGCCTTGTCCAATTAAAAGCGGCTTCTCAATTCGATCTACAAAAAATAAAGGCGATCGCGATTTCAAAAAGTCCGCTTCTGTCTCCAAATTACCGACTCGATGATAAAAATTAGCACGAATGGGTTCCCAATAGGGCGGAATACTCTGCATTAATGTGACTAAGTTACTCGGACCAACAATATCCACACCACAAGCAAACACATCGGGCGTAAACGTTAACCCAACCAGTGTGGCATATCCGCCATAAGATCCGCCCATAATCGCAATTTTATCCGGTTGGGCGATTTTTTGCTCGACTAGCCAGTTAACTCCATCAATTAAGTCATCGTGCATGGTTCCCGCCCATTCGCGGTTAGCGGCGTTCACAAAGTCTTTTCCGTATCCCGTTGATCCTCGGAAATTTAGTTGTAATACGGCATAGCCTCGGTTCGCTAACCATTGGGCTTCTGGGTCATAGCCCCAAACATCTCGCGCCCAAGGCCCACCATGAACTAACATTACCGTTGGAACGGGAGTGGAAACGCCAACGGGTTTGGTTAGATAGCCATGAATGGTTAACCCGTCTCTGGCGGTAAAACACATCGGTTCCATCGCCGCCAGTTGTAAGCCTTCTAATTTAGGCTGGTTCGTAAATAGGAACCTGTTACTTTTGGAGGCGCGATCATAAACGTAGTAGGAAACCGGGCCATCATCATTGACAAAACTGACTAACCATTTCTCATCGGTTAAAATCCGGCTAATGCCAAACTCACCCGCAGAAATAGATTTAATCGCCTCTAAGTCCGCTTCGACAGTAGAATCTAAAATCTGCCATTCTTCCTTGTCCTTGTAAAAGGAAACCGCTTCAATATTGCGAGTGGTGGGATGGGCGAAAATTCCACCAATATCATACTGCGGATCTTCAGCAATCACACTTTCACTCCGAGTTGCGAGGTCATAGGCGAGGAGACGTTCTGCATTCGCGTCGTGATTACCGACAATATACAGCGTTTTACCATCGTTAGAGAAGTATACAGCGCCGCCTTCTTCATCCGGTCCCCAATGTCGTAGCGTTTCCCAGTCACAATCTGGGGTTTCCCGATACAACAAATCATAACCGCCATCTTCCGTTGTTGCCGTTGCTGCCCGAATTTTCAACTCACTGTCAGCCGTCCAACTGACGATATTTCCCGGATTTTCAGCATAAAATTCAACCGCCCCATTTTTGAGGTTGACGTGATACACATCAAAAACTTGCGGACTTCTGAGGTTCATCCCGACGAGGAGTTCTTCTGGGAAATTGTGATCGAGATCAACAACCTGCGCCCGAACACCTTGAAAAGGCGTTAAGTCTCGGACAATATTTGACTCAATATTCACCAGGTAAAGGTGCCAGTTTTCATCGCCATCGGAGTCTTGGGCGTAGATGAGTTGGTTGGGGCTATAAGTCCAGAAAAACGCCCGAATTCCTCGTTTTTTATCCGCAGTCAGTTGACGGTCATCCTCTTGTCCGACAGTACGCAACCACACCTGGAGAACATTATTTTCGTCTGGGGCAATATAGGTGAGGTATTTGCCATCGGGCGACAGAGAAGGACGAGTCCGTTCTGGGTTGCCAAACAGGATATCACGGGGAATGAGTGGAGGAAGTTGAGTTTCCGTTTGTTGCGTTGTTGCAGTTGTCATAAGTTTCTGGGTTGTGACTTTCTGTTCTACAAAACCTGTACAAAGCGTCGCATTACAACACTTCGGCACTGTTTGCTTCCTGCTTCAAACCCGGACTGTCGGCAGCACCCGGTCCACAGGCTTAAAATCGGCTGGAACCCAACCTATTATTGAGTGACAGGTTCCCTCGAATTGAATTCTAGGGCTTGCCTGTCACCGCGTGCTGCGGTTTTAAAATGACAACTTTGTCTCTCTACTCCATTCTCTTGGTGCGCGTCTCTTGCGAACTTCCTCTCTTGCAAACTTTGCTCTCGACGGAAACCGCCAAGTCGCAAGTTTGCGCTTCAAGTCGGGGGACCCGCCCAACGGAGTTCGCGCTTCGCGATTCTGCTTGAGAAGCAGCAGGGTCGCACCGCTATTTTCAGGAGATTTAAAACTGATGGTTTCACTCAGTTACCTTTTTACAGGCTACCCACTATGCGTAGAAGTCTTTCTGGATGTCAAGCCTAAAATGTTTTGATCGCTTGGTTTTCGCGTTTTTTGATTGTATCACATTGCCGAAAATACCTTGAAGCAACTCAAAATTGGGCATCGGGCATAAGAATTGCCGAGTTTAGCGGGCGTTGGCCTGAGAGATATATTTTTTCATGCTATCAGTTCACCCGTTAAGGCGAAGTTGATACAAGCCAGAAGATTAATAATACAAATAGATGGTTGATATACCACTTGTTGATGTTTTCACTTTTGAGGTTGTAGTTGTTATGGAAATGATCTTTGTTAAGATGAGCAAAAATATTCCGTTCCTCGTTTCTACATTACGCAAACGTTTAGGACTCTCCCAAGAAAAATTAGCTGCACAATTAGGCGTTTCATTCCAAACCGTTAATCGTTGGGAACGTGGACATACCAAACCCTCTCAACTCGCCCTACAAGCGATTAAGCAAAAATTAGTTGACATGGGACATGAAGGGGCTGATTTATTATCGCTATATTTTGGGGAGGAATCAGGTCCAATGAATGGACACAATTTTCATAATTAAGTTTGAATTCGAGAGAAAGAATGGTTGGGGCGGGTTCGGTCAAAAGGGTTGTTGGATGTTCCTGGTTTTGATCAACTTGCCCGTATTTCCTCTATTATGTTGAGGCGGGTTCTGCCTAAATAGTTATTGGATGTTCTAGATTTAGATCTAGGTTGCAATGAACTCGCCGAGTTACTTAAATCGTTAATAGTTTACCATTTTTATGGTGAATTGTGACTTTTCTTTAACTCCCTTCTTCTGCTTACTGATTTTGGGTTTTTCTCGAAAAAGGTTTGTCATAATTGAATGAAATACCATCTAGTATCAGGGAGACCAAAATGACCGCAACTCAAGTAAATTCCTATATTCGCTGGTTTGACACGATTGGAGTTAATGATGTCCCCATTGTCGGTGGAAAAAATGCGTCTTTGGGAGAAATGGTTCAATCTCTGAAGTCTCAAGGCATTCGGGTTCCCGATGGATTTGCTATTACGGCTCAAACCTACTGGGAGTTTCTAGAAGCTAACAATTTAAAGTCAGAAATTCTGTATCAAATTGAACAATTTGAAAAAGGAGAAATTCCCTTAGAAAAAGCAGGGAAAACCATTCGTCGTCTCTTGGTTCGTTCTCGGTTTCCTGATCAAATTGCTGAGACTATTCGTGAAGCTTATCGGCAGCTTTCTGACCGCTATAATCTAGATGAAATTGATGTGGCGGTTCGCAGTAGTGCTACGGCTGAAGACTTACCGGATGCAAGTTTTGCTGGACAACAAGAAACCTATCTTAATATTACCGGAACAGAAGAAGTTTTAGAAGCCTGCCGTAAATGTTACGCTTCATTATTTACAGATCGGGCGATTAGTTATCGAGAAACAAAAGGGTTCAATCACATGGATGTGGCTTTGTCTATTGTGATTCAAAAAATGGTCAGATCTGATAAGGCGGGTTCGGGGGTGATGTTCTCAATTGACCCAGAAACTGGGTTTCCCAATGATATCCTGATTACATCGGCTTGGGGACTCGGAGAATTAGTCGTTCAAGGTTCTGTAACTCCAGATCAATATCGCGTTTTTAAACCCTTATTAAAACAACCTCACTTAAAACCCATCATTGAAAAAAGCTTGGGGAATAAGCAGGAAAAAATGGTCTATGCAGTGGGAACAACAAAAACGACAAAAAATATTCCCACTTCTCTCTATGAATTACAATCTTTTGTCTTAGATGATGATGAGGTTTTACAACTGGCTAAATGGGCAACTTTAATTGAAGACCATTATCGCTGTCCGATGGATATTGAATGGGCAAAAGATGGCGATACCGGAGAACTATTTGTTGTACAAGCCCGCCCCGAAACCGTACAATCTCAAAAAGAAGCTGGAACTCTTAAAACCTATTCCTTAACTCAACAAAGCGATCGCCTATTAGTAGGATTGAGTGTTGGAGATGCGATCGCTAGCGGTAAAGTCTGTTTAATTCGCAATGTTAGTGATATTGAACAATTTGAAGAAGGAACAATTTTAGTGACAGAAATGACCGATCCAGATTGGGTTCCGGTGATGAAAAAAGCCGCAGGAATTGTTACCGATCATGGGGGAAGAACTTGTCACGCTGCTATCATTAGTCGTGAGTTAGGAATTCCGGCAATTGTCGGAACCGGAAGGGCAACTGAATTGTTAGAAGCCGGGCAAGAAGTCACCGTTTCTTGTGCAGAAGGAGAAGAAGGATATATCTATGAAGGGCGATTAGAATTCGAGTCAAAAGAGGTGAGTTTATTTGATGTTCCGCAAACTAAAACACGGATAATGATGAATATTGGTAGTCCGACGGCGGCGTTTCGCTGGTGGCAACTTCCTGCTGATGGGATTGGGTTGGCCCGGATGGAATTTTTGATTAATAATATTATCAAAGTTCACCCGATGGCGTTGATTCATTTTGATCAAATTGAGAACTACTCGATTCGCCATGAAATTTCTCAGATGACCCATGGATATGAAGATAAAACTGATTATTTCGTCGATCTCTTATCACGAGGTATTGCCAAGATTGCCGCTTCTCAATATCCTAAACCTGTGATTGTACGGATGAGTGATTTTAAAACGAATGAGTATGCAGATTTAATTGGCGGTCAAAAATTTGAGAAACTCGAAGCGAATCCCATGTTAGGATTTCGGGGGGCGTCTCGTTATTATAGCGATCGCTACCGTGAAGGATTTGCCCTTGAATGTAAGGCAATTAAGACCGTGCGAGAAGTGATTGGGATGGATAATGTGATTATTATGATTCCCTTCTGTCGGACGTTAAAAGAGGCCGATCGCGTGTTAGAAGTATTAGAAAGTAATGACTTGAAGCGCGGTGAAAATGGTTTACAAGTTTATGTGATGTGTGAACTTCCTTCTAACGTTGAACTCGCCGATGAATTTGCCAAACGGTTTGATGGATTTTCTATTGGGAGTAATGATTTAACTCAGTTAGTTTTAGGAGTAGACCGAGATTCTGGTGAATTAGCCGAGTTATTTGATGAACGAGATTTAGCTGTGAAACGGATGATTCAACGATTAATTAAAACCGCCCATGCAGCCGGACGAAAAGTGGGGATTTGTGGTCAAGCACCTAGCGATCATCCTGATTTTGCGGATTTTCTTGTTGAGGCGGGAATTGATTCGATTTCCTTAAATCCTGATAGTGTTGTCAAGGTCAAACAACGGGTTTGGGAAGTCGAAAGTCAACTCTAATATTTAGGTTGCCCCCTAACCCCAAATTTTGGGGGAATTTAGTAGGATGGGCATTGCTCATCTTACTTATTAATTTACTTATTAATTTACTTATTAATACTTATCCCTAGTTCACGGCAAATTCTGTATAAGCACGAACATCTGGCGGATGAAAACCTAAAACAATTTGACTTTTCGGAATTCCTACTCTGACTAAATCATTGGCAATTCCATCTTCTATTCCATCCCGATATATCCAGATTTTATCCCCAATTATCTCTAGATGAACTAAACATCCATGCACCTGTACATCATCTTCCCATCCTTGAGTAATCAATAAAAAATTATTCCTATCCTCGCCCACAATTAAACGACATCGTAGATCTCCGTAAGCATAAGGAATTTCTGTATATTCTTTGAGTATTTCTTGAATAATCTCTCGTACCTGAACTAAACTTTCCATCGTACAACCTCCTGTTTAATACTCTCAAAAACCAATAACTTTATATTATACTTGTTGATAACTAACTCACCAATAGGTTCTGAAAAAATTGATTGATCAGTTGTTTTTCGGATAGCCAGATACAACAAGCAATCTGGTTTTACTTCTTCCAATATAGCTCGATAAATTAAATATTGTCCCAAAGCCTGTTCTAGATCTGCAATGCTAGACGGAGTAGTAAATCCCTTAATTTCAACAGCAATTTTTTGTTCTGCTTTTTGAGCGGCAATTAATTTAGTTAACCCCAAATCAACAAAAAGTTCTCTAATTCCCCATGTTAATCGTAAGGGATCATCAGTAATCCCATCTTCAATACCATCATAATGAATCCAAATTTTATCCTTTATACCTACATCTTAGTTCTAGGATTAAAAATTCTGCAATTCTAGTATTGCTTTGCTTTGGGTAACTATATGATGGGCAATGTTCATCTTTTCAGTTTTTTGGAAAAAAATATAAACTGCATAAGTTCATCTAAGTGGGAGATATCTCATTAAGTGAGAGAGATACTCTCGCCAATCTGAGAGATCTTCGATGATGTTGTTTCATAATTCAATACTTGGTACTTGATACATAGGACTACGCATATCGGTTAGGGCAAATTCAAAGGATTTCCAATTTCTTGCGCGTAGCACTATAGCACTAAATCTCTGATAACGTTTCCAGTTTCCTAGCAAAATATTGACAAAAATGACGAAACAAATCTTTCAAAATCGTTACCGTATTCAGTCACTTTTAGCTCGCCAAAGAGGTCGCAGAACCTACCAGGCAGAAGACTTACAAACTCAATTACAAGTGGTGATTAAGTTGCTTCTTTGGAATCCAGAAGATTTTACCTGGGAGGATTTAAAACTATTTGAACGAGAGGCAGAAACACTTAAATCTCTCGATCATCCTGCCATTCCCAAATATCTTGATTATTTTGAAGTTAGCGAAAAATCAGGTCAGGGGTTTGCTTTAGTTCAGAGTTATATTCAAGCGCGATCGCTACAAAATTGGGTAGAATCAGGACGAAGGTTTAGTGAATCGGATTTAAAGGTGATCGCGACTCAACTCCTGAAGGTTTTGGAGTATCTTCATCACCATCAACCTCCAGTGATTCATCGGGATATTAAACCCAGTAATATTTTGTTGACTGACCGCAGTGGGAACAGTCCTGGAGATGTTTATTTAATAGATTTTGGCTCTGTACAAACTGTAGCGCATGGCGGCACAATGACAATTGTGGGAACCTACGGCTATATGCCACCCGAACAGTTTGGAGGTCGTGTCAGTGCGGCTTCCGATTTGTATAGTTTAGGAGCAACTTTGATCTATATTCTCACAGGATCTCATCCAGCAGATTTACCAACTCGTCGAGGGCAAATACAATTTGATGTCAGTTCTCAAGTCAGTCCGGGGTTTCAAGCTTGGCTAAAATGTATGGTGCAGCCTGATCTCGATCAACGCTTGAAAACGGCTCAACAGGCGTTAAAGGCTTTAAAAGATGAAAAAATTTCCGAGCAAGATGGATTTGCTGATTCTAATGAAACGGCGATTAATCCACGTAGCTTTTCTAAGGTATATTATCGAAAATCTATGAACTGTGTCGTTGAGAAAACTTCTGAAGCCATAACAGTCTCTATTCCCTATGATTTTCAAAATCTTCAACAAATAGATTATCAAGATTTATCATCTTTATGTATTCCGCTTATTTTTATAATCAGTGTTTTTTTATTGTTAACTCTTACATTCCATAAAATCTGGATTTTCCTATTAGCTTTGATATTATTGAGTGGATTAGGAAATAAATCTGTATCTCTTCCAAATCTTGAGGATAAAATTATACTTCGGATTGATCAATATACCGCTTCCACTTGGAGAAAGTCTAATCCACAGAAATATTTACATCGAGTGAATCGCAGTCTGATTAAAAGTATAGAAGTCGTTAAGGATTGCCACTATATAACTGGAGAATATAAGCATTATGTCCAATTAGCACTTAATACCAATTATTTAGATGATTCAAGTGTTGGATATCAAAAACCGTTATTAGTCGGATATCATCAAGGTGGGCTATCTCGTCAGGAAGCATATTGGCTAGCAAATC
The DNA here is from genome assembly GCA_038530755.1 of Cyanobacteria bacterium J06592_8. Lineage (GTDB taxonomy): Bacteria > Cyanobacteriota > Cyanobacteriia > Cyanobacteriales > Microcoleaceae > Capilliphycus. The sequence goes on from JBCBCI010000006.1 coordinate 84,790, forward strand.
AACTCAAGGATTGGCTGGAATTACCTATTACTGAAGTAGAAATTCTATAGGCTTGAGGTTTGACACGACAACAGAGAATGGGGAATCAGAAAAAACACTGATCGCTGTTGAGTTCCTGTTCAAGCCTAGAATATTTGTAGCAAATAGAAGAATGTTTTTTTCGCTTATGTCAGCATTCCTTAACAATAAGCTGTTAAAACGAAGTCATTATGAGTATGATTTAAGAAGAAGGTCAGAAAAGGAGGAACTATCCCCGTGCAAGTCAAAGAGATTCCCCTCAACCAGATTCGGCGTCCACTGCCTCGGATGACAGATCAAGCAAAAGTTGTGGCATTGATGGAATCCATTCAAGAAATTGGCTTACAAGAACCAATTGAAGTATTAGAAGTAGACGGCCAATATTATGGATTTTCAGGGTGTCACCGCTTTGAAGCCTGCACAAAATTAGGCCATGAAACTATCCGTTGTAAAGTGCGTAAAGCACCCCGTTCTGTTCTACAAAAGCATCTAGCCTGAGACAGATGAATCGTCGTTCAAAACAGAGTAAAATTCAATGAGACTATCGAATATTTGTAAGTTCGCAGAACAAAATTTTTGCAACGATAACCCTAAAGGAGTATAAAGTTATGAGTAACGATCCCCTCAAAACCCGCCTCTATCCTTCTCGCATTGATTTCCCAGAAGGAACCCGCAAAGAAGTTATCACGATTCTTAACGGAACATTAGCAGCAACATTAGACCTAAAAACGCAAACCAAGCAAGCCCACTGGAACGTGAAGGGAATGAATTTCTACTCCCTGCACACACTCTTTGATGAAATGGCAGGGGAACTCGAAGGTTATGTTGATATGGTAGCCGAACGAGTTACTGCCCTGGGAGGGTTTGCGATGGGAACCGCCCGTGTTGCAGCAGCCAATTCTATTTTGCCCGAATATCCCTTTGATATCGTCGATGGTCAAGATCATGTAGTAGCCCTAGCCGACCGCTTTGCAATGTATGCCCAGCACGTTCGTGAAGCAATTGATAAAACCGATGATTTAGGCGATGCCGATACAGCCGACCTATACACAGAAATTTCCCGCACCGTTGATATGCGCCTGTGGTTCCTCGAAGCCCATTTGCAAGGAAGTGATACCAGTACAAATGGTAGCAGTACAGCCAGCAAACAAGCAGTTCCGGTGAACTAGGTTTAATCTTCGACTAGCAATGCACAAGTTAACTGTTGCATTGTTGTAGACTGGACAACTCCATCAGACTTCGCTGTCTTGCACGTAATTCTGATAGACAAGGGAAGTAGATCAGTGTATAATCCCATTTTCTACACCTCTAAGCGAAACGGAGACCAAGACAGATAAATCCATAATTGTGGTACTTGTCAGTGAGTTCGTAACAGAGGTTGCCATAGAAGACGGAGTCTGCTGAAGTTTCCGATGAATCCATCTTTAACGTCTGATTTTAGCCCCCAGTTGCACCAACTCATGCAGCAAGCGGGATTTTCTACTCTTGATGAATTGAGTCAAACTGCGGGTGTATCTCGATGGCAGATTATTCGGATGCGCCGAGGACTCACTCGACAAATGCGAGTCGAGGTTCTGCTTAAAATTAGTAAAGGACTGAAGATTTCTCTGGTTGAGTTGTTAGCTACCTTCGCGCCAGAGTCAGTAAGTGCCTCTGACAATCAAGCTATAAATCCAGCGATTGAAGAACTGCAACAAGAGTATCAACACTTGCAAACGCAGATGCAACAGCAACGAGAGTCCCTGTCTGAGGATTTTCAGCGCGGAAGTCTAGAGACCTTAGAGTCTTGGCTCAAACAATGGCCAACTGTTGTTTACAAAGTGCAACAAAATCCTAATATTGCGGCAGTGAAATTATTGCCTCTGTTGCGTCCAGTCGAACAGCTTGTGCAACAATGGGGAGTAGAAGCGATTGCGCCTGTGGGTTCGGAAGTTTCTTACGATCCGCAGATGCACCAGCTTTTAGAAGGAACTGCTCAAATTGGGGAAACTGTTGTGGTGCGCTACACGGGCTATCAATATCGAGGTCAACTACTCCACCGTGCCAAAGTCAGTCCCCAACCCAAACGTCAACAATAGCCCGTCACCCTTGAGCAAAACCTCCTAACTGCCATCGGTTTACCGATCAGTCTAGATTGTTTTTTAGAGAATTTGGCGATGAGTTCATCTCAAGGCTATACTAGCGGAGACTGGCAAGTCAACTTTGAGGCTTTACTGTTAATAAATTATGAGTCCTGACGCTAAAGTAGAAGTGCTTCAACCCCAAGGCATTTTAGACGGAACGAAAGCAAGTCAATTCCGTCAAGAAATCTCCAATCTCGTGGATAAAGGAGCTAAAATCATCCTGGTAGATTGTACAGATGTCACATTTATGGACAGTTCTGGTTTAGGTAGTTTTGTTTTAGCTCTTAAAACAGTTCGAGCAGCAGGTGGTAAGTTAGCACTTTGCTCGATCAACGATCAACTTAGAATGTTGTTTGAGCTGACGAGCATGGATCGAGTATTCGAGATTTTTGCAAATCGAGAAGATTTTGACAGCAACTATGCAGCTCAAAGTAGCTAAATTTTGGCTCGACTTTAGAATAGTAGATCTCTTATTTGGAAGTTAAGCTGAAGGGGGAAGAAAGGTTTCAAGTGTGAAATTTTCCTGTGATTCAGGGTGTTTCATTCGGTTATTGTTGTCATTAATCTTGAAAAGATGTACAGTCGAATTCAATTTTCACCAGTTCTGTGTTCTTCCCCCTCCATTTTAAAAAAGATAAACTAAAGATAACAAGGGTTAATATTCTAAGTCTTAATCCAGGTAAATCTTGAGTAGAGAAAAGTCATCTTCAAAAGGATTCCCAAAATTTAACTCTTGAATAAAATTTAAGATAGTATCAAGCTGAGAGGATGTAGAAGTATCTGAGTTAGACTCAGCTAAAAGCTGAATAAAGGCATCGAGTCCCCAAATTGAACCATCAGGCTGATGAATTTCATAAACACCATCACTAAAAATAAATAGCTCGCTATCATCTTGGATTTCACAGTCATCATCAATATATTCCGCTTCTAGGAACATTCCCACAGGCATTCCTGGCGTTTTTAAGCGTTGAATTTGCAGATTCTTTTGATTGCGGCCAGACAGTAAAATTGCAGGTGGATGTCCAGCACTGGCATAGGTGAGTTTGCGGGTGATGCGATTGTAAACACCGTACCAAATCGTGAAATACTTGTCATTTTGATAGGACATTTGAAAGGTATTGTTGAGACCCTTCAAAACATCACTCGGTTGATAATAATCGATATTGGCTAACGTTCGCGATCGCAGTAAATTTAAAACCGAAATAGAAGGAAGAGTCGCCCTTAAACCATGTCCGGCTGTATCCATTAAATAGATAGATAAATACTCAGAATCTAACCAGCAATAGTCGAAACAATCTCCTCCGAGTTGACGAGAGGGAATAAACTTGGCTTCAATCTTTAAAGGAGTCTGAGTGGGTGCCGGTAACAAGGATTGTACATATTCTGCCGCTTCGGCTAACTCCGTTTCGAGTAGCTGTTTTTGAGTTTGCAAATCTTGACTGAGTTGATGTAACCTTAACCCCGCCCGAACCCTTGCATACAACTCATTCATTTCAATAGGCTTAGAGATGAAATCATCCGCCCCCGCATCGAGACCATTAACGCGATCGGAAATTGACCCTAGAGACGTGAGTAAAAAGAACTGAGTTGTTGAGAGTTCAGGATTCGCTTTGACCTGGCGACAGACCTCAATACCTGTCAATCTGGGCATAATCCAATCACAGATGATCAAAGCCGGACGCAACAGCTGTGCCTTTTCGATACCTTCCTCACCATTACTAGCCACCGAAACATCATAACCCTGTCTTTTGAGAGTTCTCCTTAGCAGCTCTCGAATGACCGTGTCATCATCAATCACCAAAATTCTAAACATGAACGCGCTTGGTATAGATTTGCGAGGGTAAGGGTCAGCAACATCAAGTGTTAAGTCAATCTTTAGCATAAATAGAGTATAGTCCAAAGCGTAGAGTCCATAGCACTGAGTTGCCAAATTGAGTGTGGCATTCGTCATGGGTCATGCTAAATTGATCGTAGATGTAGGCTCTCATACGAAGTGTGATTAAATTTTCAGCTTCCAAACCCTTGCTTCTTCCCTGCAAAGCCCAGCTTCAAGCCCCTAATAATCTTGATGCTTTATCAGATATTTTGGCATGGTTCGCGCAATTGCAGCATCCATCTATTTCCAGTACGATCTGGATTCGTTGTCAACTTGCTTTAGCAGAAGGATTTACAAATGCTGTTCGTCATGCCCATGAGAATCTTCCTCCAGACATTACGGTTGATATTGAAGTTGACCTCTCTAATGACCAAATTTTAATTCGGATTTGGGATCAGGGTCCTGCATTTGATCTGATGGAGAAGATGGAAAAAATTCCGCCTCAAATCGATCAGAATGCGAGTGGAGGACGAGGACTCAAGTTGATGCGTGATATTGCAGATAGTTTGAGTTACGTGCGTCAACCAGATGGTCGTAATTGCTTATCGATTCTCAAAAAATACAAACCTATCCCTCAAGAGTAGAGTACACAGGTTTAGTCAAGCTCATCAAGATCATACTGCAATTACTCTTCTCTGGCTTTCCCCAAAGGATCAAGCCAATGTAAAATTTCTCGTTTCAATTGATATAAATCTCGATAGACTCCTTGTTTAATCCATTGACTGAGTGCATCAAGGGGTGTAAAGGCTTCTCCGACAGACCAACTAACATCCTGATTCACCGGAGTTAAATGATCTCCGCCCAACTTCTGAAGTGTGACCATTCTCGGAAAACGATGTTGCAAAATCTTATTGAGGGCTAACGTTTGATCGAGAGTATCGTTGGTAAATTTAATCAGGAGATTCCGACGGATCTGATAGCGTTCTTGTACCATGATATTTGTTTGCTGAGGAGAGGGTGTAAATTCTACCTCCATCATGGATGAGAATTGTTCAACTAAAGGAATAGATTCTCGCGCCGCATAGTTATTGAAGGAAATTAAAATATTACCCGCACGAGAAACTGGAAATAAAGACCCAATTAATAAATGTAGCTTACAACCCATACTATGCCCTACTCCATAAATGGGTAAACTTCGCTGGCGCAGACGTCGAGATGAATACAAGTCTTCTAGACCATCCTCAAACGTCCACAAAACTTTTTTTGCCATGATCCCATGATTAAGGGTATTAATAAAAGGGGTGGCAATCACAACGTATCCTTGTTGAGCGATCGCCTCTAACAACCATCGATAAGTTACTTGTGGTGCGGCGGCGACAAATGCTCCCCCTAAAAAGTGGACAATTGCTTTTGGTCGAGGAGGAATCAAAACCCAATTTTTAGAAACTTCTATCCACTCCATAATGGTTTAAAATACCCTATTTTAAGAACAAGATCTCAGCTCAGGCTGATAACCGTCGTTAGGCATCAAGCTGAGTTAAATCATTAATTTTATGTTACAGAAGTTGACACAGAAATGTCGAATTTTTCACCAATTGCAACGACTATGAACCCAAAATCCTCTCCTAAACACTCAGTTTCCGCCCTCCATGATGAGTCTAAAGCCTCTACTATGCGGCATCTGCGCCAATTTAGTCATCTCCTGGACAACGCCATTAAGGTTCCAGGTACTTCCTATGGAATTGGCATCGATCCGATTATCGGACTGATACCCGGAGGAGGCGATCTACTCGGAGGTTTGTTCTCAGCTTACATTATGTTGCGTGCTTTTCAACTGGGGGTGTCTAAAGCAATTTTGATCCGGATGGCTTCTAATGTAGCTACTGAAACTGTCGCCGGAACTGTACCTGTGGTTGGAGATCTTTTTGATGTCGCCTGGAAAGCTAATGTTAAAAATGTTGAACTTTTAGAAGCTCACGTTAATGAACCTCAAATTGGGCAAAAAGCTGATCACTTATTTGTGATTATTCTAGTAGGAGGATTACTATTGTTTATCTTGCTGATTTCTCTGGTAGGAATTGCACTCTTGACCTTAATTTATCAAATTCTTAGAAGCTTGGTTGCAGGCTAACACATAAGCTTCTATTCAAGCAACAGCTTTTGTTGTTGCCTATTGCCTTCCCATTACAGCACCAACAACCCAAACAAATCCCCCACTTTATAAGTTATTTCAGCCATAAACCTTGGCAGAGGCAAAACAGCTTTCGGTTCATCTAGTATCTCTACTTGCCCTGGCTGATAAACAAAGATACTCCTATCTTCTGGGTCAATCAGCCAACCCATCTCTTCAACTGGAGTCAACCCAAAGCTGATAGCTAGTCGTTAAATTGCCTTTGATTTGGAACGCCGCTTCGCACCAGGCACTCATTTACGTCGATCCAGAGGGACCGAACGGTGAAGGCGACCCTGCCGCGTCTCCCGAGACATTCGTGAAACCTTCGCACGTATGGCAATGAACGATGAGAAAACCGTTGCCCTGATTGCAGGTGGTCATGCCTTTGGTAAAAGTCATGGTATGGTTGAGCCAGACAAAATTGGCCCAGCACCAGAGGCTGCGCCGATTCAAGCAATGGGTCTGGGTTGGCAAAATCCTGAAGGGACTGGATTTGCTCAATTTCATTCCAGCTTCTACTGTTAACAATATGACTAGAAAACTTATTAGCAAAAGCGATAATGTTAGCCAAATCCACCTAGAATAACCGGCGTGTTGAGCCATTAAAGTCTTCTGTTTGTTATTCAGTTTTAACTTAGTCTTAAAGCCTCGTTGCATAAATCAGGGTCGTTTTTTCAGGTGCTTTGTCACCTCGAATACTGTTGACAATGTACTCACAATACCGTGTTGTGCTGTTAATCGTCAACTAGATTACAACTCTCCGCACTTGGGCTTGATTGAGTCAGGATGGCTAGGGTGGTTCCAGTTAAGATTAGCCCAGAACCGATTAAACCCCGATAACCGAAGACTTCCCCAAGCACCAAGAATGAAATCGTTGCCCCAAACACAGGTTCTAGCCCTTGAATTAAGGCAGATTCTGCCGCTGTTAAAGTTTGTAAAGCAAAAACAATCAGCCAAGTCGTTGCTGCCGTCATAGCACCTAAATACAACAGGGGGAGTAGATTGGCTTGAATTTCAGGAATCTGACTTGACAGTTCAGCCCCAGCAACAATTAATGCTGGTATAGTCGCAACCCCTTGTCTGACAACAGATAAAGTGAGGGCATGATGACCAGCAGCAATGTCTTCCAACACAATTAATATAATCGCTTCACACACAACTCCGGCTAAAATCCATAAACTGCCAATTAGGGGTTCACTACTTTGTTCCCAAAACATTAAGCCGCTACCACCAAACGCTAAAATTGCTGCCAAAAATATGCGGAGAGAAAATTGCTGGCGAACAACTAAATCTAAAAGCATGACAACAATAACACAAAGGCCTAATAAGAAAGAAGCTCGATTAGCGGAAATGCTTTGTACACCCAAAGCTAAACAAAAATAGGCACCAAATGTTAGAACTCCTAACAGGCAACTATCTTGTAACAACGCCCGGCTAATCACCCAATCTCCTTGAGGGGTTTCGTCCGCCAAAACATTGAGATTTAAAGTCTGTCCTGTCAACTTATTTTTCCAAATTTGAATAGGGCGAAAATTCAGGATAATCTTAATAACCCAGGGCAGAAAGATGATGAATGCGAAGAAGCTGCGAATTGCGACTAGCGCAGTCGGTGTGACCGAGAAAACGACCTGTTTTGTAATGGCTGGCTCTGATCCAAACAAAATGGCAACAATCAAAAAAGCGACAATACCTTGCCAACGCTTTGATATTGATCTCTGAGATGGGGTCTGTTTGTTTGAGGATAGTAAATTCATTAAATAATCTAAACTCCAGTGAGAAAACTAACACCTGAAAAACCCACAAAATTATCAGGTTTTTTTTGTTCACGACCTAAATCCTGATTCATAATTCTTTCTATTCGGAATTTAAGGAATGGCTTGATACACTTTTCCCCTCTCAAATTTTTGACTGTTACATTAAATTCAGGCAACTTATGCCAAGGTAATGCTGGATTAGCATGATGGGCATTATGAAATCCGAAATTAAGAGTAAACCAATTTAACGGCTTCAACCCACTTTCAAAATAATTGCTGAATGTGTTAGCTTGATCATCGACGCGACTTAAATCTTTTGGCATAGTTTCAGGCGTATATACTGGGTAAGTATGCTGAAATGTATCCATTAAACGCAACATTTGAATCATTCCGGTGAAAGCTAAAAAGTATCCAATCAAAGCTATCGGATTAAAATAATATAAAACCATAAGCAATATAATATGGGAGGTTGCCATTATTAGAATGTACCCCTTATACCCTTTTTGCCACGCATTTCTCGTAGCTACCGCTTGAAATAAAACTTCGGATGCAGGAATCATAAAAAACTCCAGAAGATGTATCAGGAACTTTTGGGTCGGATGCCGATTTAAGTAATCCACATGATCGAAAACCACTAAATCAACTCTCCTGGCATGATGGTTCAGATGTTGTTTCTTAAGTATCTGGTATGGTATCAGATTTCCAATTAAACACAATACTGCTTTACCAAAAAAGTTATTTAACTTGACTAATTTGAAGATGTTCCCATGTGCAAATTCATGAAAATAGTAAGCGGCTTGAACTTTGACAAGAAAGAGTAATAATGAACCGAACAACACAAGGCTAATATTTAATAAAAAGTTTAGCTTGAATATTCCATCAGCAATTAATAAAAAGAATCCAAATGGATAGCCTAAAAACTGAAAAAGCATTACTGGAATATTAGCATTTGCGGAATACTTGAACATTATGAAGCTCCTTAATTTGAACAACAAAACACCTAATTAATAAAAATAAAATGTTTAATCTAAGTTCTAGATTAATTGTTTAAATTTTTTGGTAGCGGTAAATAAGTAGTGATTTTTGCTATATCCCTCCTTATATAGAGTGGGTTTAACCGACTCGGATCATTACTTCTACAGGATGACTTGATTTTTCAAGATTCAGCTCAAAATTCAGCGATAGGTTTTCTGAGAAATAATCATAAACAGAATTAAACCAATTAAAGGACTAATTAACGTGGGAAACCCATCAAAATCAGGGGTAAAAATAGGATTGGGAATGTACAGGAGTGTATTATCAATTCCAAAGGTGGTCGGCATCAGAACAAAGAATATTAGTCGAACAAAGGTTCCACTCAAAATACAAGCCAGTGCTCCTTGCCAAGTAGCTTTACGCCAATATAAACCTCCAACCAGAGGAATTAATAACCCAGCAAAGCTAATATCAAATGCCAACAATAGGAGAATACCAGTTTGAGGAACTTTTAAGGCAAAAAATACACCAAAAGCTGTAATAAAAACAGCCATAATTCGGGTGATTTTTAGAAGTCTATCTCCTGCTGCATTATGGGCAGTATGACGAATTCCGAGAATATTGTGAGCCATAACAGAAGAGGTTCCTAAAATAGCACCATCAGCCGTTGATATAGAAGCGGAAAGAATGGCGACAATCACCAATAAACCCAAGACAGGTGGAACAACACCTTTGAGTAAAGCAAATAGTACAGGGCCGTCAGGAGTAATTCCAGCTTGCGTTAAAATATTGTTGGCAGATAGGGCAATCAGGGCAAAAGGAACACCAACAATTACGGTGCCAGCAGAAGCAATAAAACAGGCTTTTTGAGCTGTTTCTGGGCTATCGGCTGCAAAGACTCGTGCCATAAAATCAATCGCAACAATATCCCCTAATCCTAATGCGAGTAAAGTCGCCCAATTAATTGCAGCACCTGCGGCGGGGTCAGTCAGTTGAGCCAAGGCAAAAGGGCCTGTTCCCGTTGGAATATCTAAGCCGAAATTAAATACAATAAATCCAAATAGAGACAGAGAACCAACAGAAGCAATAGCAACTTGAATTGCATCGGTATAAGCAACTGCAAGTAAGCCCCCGCTTGCTGTGTAAATCAATACAACTATTGCCAGTAACAGCACACCAGTCGTATAGTTTGTGCCGAGAAATCCTTCAAATAAATATCCGCCCGCTACTAGATTTCCTGCTAAGAGGAATGCAAAGCTCAATACCATGAGAATAGAAGCAACAAATTCTGTTTTTCGGTTGTATCTTGCTCGATAAAAATCTGGTAAAGTCATTAAGCCCATCCGGTTCATCGGCTTGGCAAAAAATAATCCGGTCAGAAACAAGCAAAGAGCTAAACCTAAAGGTAAAGAAGCCCCAGACCAAAAGCCGAATTCAGCGGTTAAATCTGTGTTACCTAATGTGGCGTTAGAATCAACAGATTGCGCCATTAAGGTAGCAGCAGCTAGAGGTAAAACTAATCCCCGTCCAGCCACAAAATAGTTGATGCTATCACCTTGAATTTGTTTAGCAGCCCACATCCCAATGGCAAGAGTTCCAAACAAAAAAGCTAAAATACCCCAAAATAGAATTGTTTCTGTCATCAGACTTGACCCCTATACACAAATTTCACAAGAGCGAGTATAGGAAAATTCCAACTTTTTTTAATCGGAAGTTCCGTTCTAGGACGGTTGATTACACGCGATCGCCGTCCTCAATAAGATTAATCAGGTCAAATCAGCTAGCTTTGGAGACTGATCAGAAACTGGGGAAAGTCTTAGATCTCCGAGATACTGACGTAGAGAAAGCACTGTCCCCGGTTTCTGTATTTATCCGATACTACCCGATTTGATATCAGGTCATCAAAGAGACTACTTAAGCCTCGGTTTTGACAAAGAACAATGCGCTACGGGGACCGATCTCAATCCCACCGCGATTGGGAGAACCCCATTTGTTAATGTACTTTTGACCATCACCGCCGTAACCTACACACATTTCAAAGTCGTACTGTAGCTCGTTGTAACAACCTACTGCTAAACCGGGCATTTTGGCTGCTGTGACATCAAATGTTTCGCCCGCTTTATTAATCATGGCTAAACCCTTATCTCCACGCTCAATAAAGAGTAAATTGGGACTGTCCGCACTAGCTGCAATTTCATTGCCATTGCGATAGTATTGAGATTCTCCCATCATTTTTTCGTGGAATTTGGTACCAGCAACAATCGTAGGGTCGAAAGCATCAAAAGTTAAAATCAAGGGCGTTCCTTCTTTTCTCCCTAAAACGTAAGCTGTTCCTAAAACTAAGTCATTCTTGTCAAATTTCCAATTATCAAACTGTCCTATTGCCCAAGTATCGTGGTTGCGAGCAAAGGTAACCGCATTATCTCCAGGTACAGCACGCTGAGTATCTGCTGGATTAATTAAAGAGCGTAAGTCTCCCCCGTAACCAAAAGCATTTTTCAAGGTATTAACCAGTTGAAAATCCGTTACCTTGGGAAACACTGGAATATATTTCATGCTCTCGTCAAAGTTACGACCGATAGCTTCACCATAGAAAAACTTATCTTCAGGGATAACTTCAACTATCTTCTCCAAATCTTCAACAGAAATGTGTTTGATAGCATCAAAGCGGAAACCATCTACTCCAAGATCCATCAGTTTTTGCATATACTCATGCTGTTTCTGTTGCACATCAGGTAAGTCTGTCCTCAAATCTGGTAATCCTTCCGGATCATTGGGACTGCATAACCAATCATTTTCAACTTCGTAGGAATTGTTATAGTTGGCGATACATTTTGCCTCGTGGAAATATTCCTTTTTCGGGTAGAGTGGATATGCTTCGGGGAAAGGTGCAACATCTTTATAAAAACGATAATTAGCCATGTGATTAAAGACCACATCGGCAATAACTTTAATTCCCCGTTCGTGAGCAGCATCAATCAAATCCTTTAAATTTTGCTCGTTTCCAAGATTACCTTCTAGGACATAATCGAATGGCTGATATTGAATGTACCAGTATTTGTCTGAAGTGCAAGCATCATCTTCCCGTGAAGGTGTTTGATTGGGAGGGGAAATTTGAATATAGTTATATCCTGCTGCTTGAATTTCAGGCAGTTTTCCTGTGACATTAGCAAAACATTCATCGAAGGCGTGGTAGATCACATCTGCTTTAGCCGGAGTAGCATTGGATGTCAGTCCAATAATTACGGTAAGAAAGCCGGCACAAACTAAGATGACGAAAGAACTGAAAGCTAAAGGTTGTTTAGTACGCATAAAGTGTGATTCTTGTTTGTACTTTTGACTTCAGAGGGTCAATTGATTTCTTGAGTTGTGTTTGAAGCGATCACCGTCCTAAACCAGATGAATTAGTTGATTATACGCGATCGCCATTTTCAACAAGATAAATCTAAAACATTACACTGAATTAACTCAGTAAAAATTGTTGAGAGGACAGCAACCTGTCTTCTAACTTGGCATTTTAGGTAACAACTTCCCGAACAGTCTCAAAGAGAGAGAAAATTCCGAGTTGGACAAGCAAAAGTTTATTAGAGGAATCAGGTTTGACCATGCCTACTAAGACTGTTTTCTGACAGACTCCAATAGAATACACAAAATTCACAAGAGCGAGTATACGAAAATTCCAACTTTTTTTCTAACGAGTGTCATTGATTAACAACATCTCAATATTTTTTAACTGATTTCAGCCGGACTCGATATTTTTTTGTTTATACTTTGACTCAACTGAGCGAAGTAAATTCCCGTTAAGACAACGAAGAAAGCCACTCCATTTATAACTGTTAATTTCTCGGCAAAAATAAGCCAGGCTAAAAAACCCGTAAAAATGGGTTCGAGCAATATGAAAAGAGAAACAAATGCGGATGAAAACTGCTTCAAGGCATAAGCCATAATTCCTTGACCAATCACTTGACAGAGAACACCGAGTGCAATCGCGACTAACCATCCGTTCAGTGAAGACGGAAACAGTTGATCTTCAATCAGCAAAGTTGTGGGAAAAACAACTAATAGTTCTATACTGCAAGCCCAGAGAAGCACTGTAGTTGTCGAAAATTTTTCTCGCAGCTTTTCAACAACCATGTAAGTACCAGCATAAAACCAAGCCGAAAGTAAAGCACCTAGATCCCCTATCAGATGATCGGGAGAAATCTGGAAGTCTTCTATGCTGATTGAAATTGTTCCTCCCAATGCTAGCACTAAACCGATCAAAAAGTAATGATCAAATTTTTTCCTGAAAAATAACCATCCAGTTAAAACAACAAATAATGGCATTAAATTATGGAGTAAGTTAGAGTTGGTTACGCTAGTTTCTGTTAATGACCAAGCCCATAACAATACACAAGGGACGCTAATCAGACCAGACATTATACTCAGAACAATATCTTTCTTCGTGTAGATTTCGGGTTGAATGGAAACATCCTGAATGATTTGGGAACGTGCTTTCGCAAACCCTTTCCACGCTACTAAAGCAACAATTGCAATCCAAAGACGATTAAAGATGGTCGCAAAAGGACCCAGTTCGTTTTCACTGAGTCGAATCAGAATTGAAGCTGAAGATAAAATCAAAACGGCAGTTGATAACAGGAGCAATCCCAGCCCATTTGATTTGACTACTGTTTCTGTCTGTGGCTGTAAGTTAATGTTAACTTCATTATCGCTGAAATTATCGACTTCGTTTAAATCCGATTTTTCTTGATCATTTTCTGGATTTGAAATCATTTATTTCTGCACTTTACTATAATTTACTTTCTGATTATTTTCTTGATTTTATATCGTCAAACACTCTATAATTGTAGCTTTTTATATTAATTTAAAAGAAGTACAATTTGTTTGAATTTCAGAACGAATAGGACTTTCTATGATTCCTCCAATTTCAGTTCTTGACAAGTTAAAGATTGGTATTGTTGACGTTTAAATTCTTTGAAACCCGGAATCTGATTACAGATGCGTGTCCAATTAGGATTTTTAGATTTATCGAAACGATCAATCATTGTTGGGGCAGAATGTTCTTCTTCTTGGTGATAGCAGTAAATCGAGGGTAAATACACAGGTTTACAGTCGGTTCGAGTGATAATGCGGTAAGCAAAATCAATATCTTCATATCCCCAATGCCCATCATATTCTTCATCAAATCCACCCGCTTTTATCGCATTCTGTGTTTTAAAAATGGTATTACAACCATGAAAGAATGCCCAAGGATGAGGAGTCGTCGTCAACTGTTTGAGATAAGGAAGTCTTCGATCTTCAACGCGATTATAGTTAGAAGAACTCGCAATTGGAACTGCTTCTGTTAGTTTGTCCCATGTTAGTGGTTCAATATCAGCACGACTGATAAAAATACGTTCTGCTGTTAATAAAATACTTTGATCTTGAGCTCTTGTATTGATATAGTTACTTAGATTTGTTAGGTAGTGGGGAGGTAAGATAATGTCGGAGTCTAGGGTAATCATCCATGGATATTGGCTGAGTTTCAAGCCGAGATTACGAGCGCGACTTAGGGCGTATGTCGTTTTTAACTTCGGCTGCTTAATTAAGTAGAGATTCAGCTTGTCTTTGTAGGCTTCATAAAGCTCATCAAGATTATCCCGACTTGAATTATTATCGACTAATATTACCTCAAATGGAATAGATTTTTCCTGCCAAAATAAGGATTGCAGTGTATTATCGAGAGCCGCCTTACCATTGTAACAAGGGATCACAAAGCTAAACATAGATACAAATTATTGAGTAAATTGCATGAATACATAATCAGGCTTAATATCTTGAGATGACAACTTTTTATTCACTAAAGCTGTCTTTATCCCATAGTCAAGCGCACCTTTTATATCAGTATAAAGCGTATCACCCACCATGACGATACCTGCCTGATCTACAAAGTTGACATGGGAATGAGCTAGGGCAAATATATCTGGAAAAGGCTTGCCGATGTAAATCACTACTCCACCCAGTTGTTCATACATTTGAGCCACCGAACCGGCACAGAATTGCTTTTTTCCTAGCAGTGAAAGGGTATGTAAGTCAGGGTTTACACATAGCATCGTCACCTTTCTTTCTAGAAAGACTTTAAAATCTTCTGGAGACTCAAAAGCAGAATCCGTTGCCGTTAGCAATATAAATTCTGCCTCTTCAGGTTGGTTAACTCGCGAGTAGGGTAAACCCTGCAATAACTGCTGATGTTGAGCCTCACCCATGTAATAATAACGGGAACCAACAATCGTTTTATTAGCCGCTGTATCAGCAGAAAGCAGATATCGAGTTGTGTCTCCAGAAGTAACAATGGCTTGATAAAGTGTTTGGCTAATACCCAGGGATGAAAGTTGCTCAGACATTAATTCTCCCATTGTCGGTGTATTGCTGATCAAGACAACAGTTTTTCCCTGACTCTTCAGAAATGTCAGCCACGCTATGGCATAGGGAAAGCATCGCTCACCATCGATTAGCACACCCCATAAATCAATAAAAAAAACATCGAATTGATCAGCGAGTTCATGCCAGGAATTAATCAGACTTTTGACGGTCATAATGCTTCAAGATTGGACGAGAATTGATAGAAAGATTAGAAAAGAAATCTAGGGCAACTACAGCCTGTTCAACGAGCATTCCTAAACCATTAATTGATGATTTAGCCCCATAAGCGAGTGCCCATTTCTGAAAGAGAGTATGTTCCGCAATTTTGTAAGCACATTCCAGACAATGAGTATCTGGCTTCATAATTCTTTACAAACAGCCTCTTAGCTCACCGGAGGCAATGAAGCTACGATCCATTGCCGTTGCCTTGTTATCTACTTTGTCTTTAAAACGCGTCATCATGCCAATCCCAGTTTCGCTTATCCTCTTGGATTTTTCTAAATGCGACCATTCTATTCTCTTGATCTTCAAATATTTCCCGATACAATTTCTTCGATAGGATGTTTGCCCATATTTCTTGCTTAATTGAAGACAATATAAACCTTGTACCGACTTCCTTCCATGATTTTGTAAGCTTTTTCCCAACCACTCTCACTTCTTCGTAACACGGGTAATTCTTTAAGAAATCAACAACACGCTTCACTGATGGAAAGCATACATCATCAATGGCAAGGATACCCCCTACTCTTAGCAGTCGAGTTGTATAGAAGCAATCTAGCAGTGTATGGTCAAAAGTGTGCCATCCGTCTATAAAAATGAAATCAAATTGACCTTCATTTGTTTCTAATAGTTTTGGCAACGCAAATTCTGATTTCTTTTCGATTAGGCTGTAGAAATCAATTCCTACAGCCTCCAATTGCTTTATTCCAACACCATCCCATTGGGTATTTTGGAAAGGATCTATAATAGTGTGTGAAGCGCCCGACCGTTCACTTGTGCCTGAGCAAATATATAGCGAGGAAAGTCCGTATGCACAGCCGACTTCTAAAGTGTTGCGGATCGTGGAATCACTATTAATGATAGAAAATAGAAACTCACCTTCTTCACGATCAATCGTGGAGTGTAGTTTATGAGCTTTCCCACTACGCCCTACAACCGAGCCCGCTTCATAGATATTCTTAATAAATTCGTTTATGTTAAGCCTCTTCATTTTTCCAGCTAACCTATAATTCTAACTTGACAAGTGAGAGATTGGTATTGTTGGCGTTTGAATTCTTTGAAACCGGGAATCCGATCGCAGATACGCTTCCAATTAGGATTTTTGGATTTATCGAAGCGATCGAGAGTTGCTCAGACATGAATTCTCCCATGGTCGGTGTATTGCTGATCAAGACAATAGTTTTTCCCTGACTCTTCAGAAATGTCAGCCACGCTATGGCATAGGGAAAGCATCGCTCACCATCGATTAGCACACCCCATAAATCAATAAAAAAAACATCGAATTGATCAGCGAGTTCATGCCAGGAATCAATCAGACTTTTGACGGTCATAATGCTTCAAGATTGGACGAGAATTGATAGAAAGATTAGAAAAGAAATCTAGGGCAACTACAGCCTGTTCAACGAGCATTCCTAAACCATTAATTGATGATTTAGCCCCAGAAGCGAGTGCCCATTTCTGAAAGAGCGTATGTTCCGCAATTTTGTAAGCACATTCCAGACAATGAGTATCTGGGCCAATGATAGCCGGATTTAAGGGTAAGTGATGTCCCTGAATACTGGCTGACGTGGCATTGATAATAAAATCGAAAGGCTCTTGAGGAATATTTTTATAACTACAAGTGCTGATTATATCAAAAGGAAAATCCCGTTTAATCCTTTGAAGACGTTCTTGACTTCGATTACAAATTAAGATACTTTTGGGACACTGGTTAACAAGATCCATCAACATTCCCCGCAACACGCCACCCGCACCTAAGACCAATAATTTCTTATCCCGAAAACATAGCCTATGGTTACTTTTGACATCTCTGATAAAACCTTCTCCATCAGAATTATCACCGTAAAATACTCCCTGTTCATTACGAATAATATTAACCGAACCCGCTTGACGGGCACGCTCTGTTAAAAAATCACACAATTCAAAAGCTTGAACTTTATAAGGCACGGTGATGCAAATGTGGGTTCCTGATTGAGATTTTAGGCTTAACATCTTTGCTTTTAATTCTTTCGGCTCCACTTCAAACTGTCGAAGCTTCAGGTCAATTCCCTGTAAAAGACAGCAGAGTTTGTAGACTTCTCCTAAACGACTATGAGAGAGAATACGTCCGAAATAGGCAAGTTTAAATTCTTGGATTGAGTTAACAGGACTTGGAGACTTTTGCGTGTACACCATGAGTTAAAAAATTTATATTGTACAGATGTTCTACTGGACGGGCAGTAATAGGTAGCCTTGGAATAGGCTTTAGGGTTTCGACTGCGAGATGACAACCTGATAGTCTCGGCTGAGTTGGAAAGGCAAGAGTTGATTAGTTGACTGAGGGTAGGGAATGCCAACTCTATTGACTTCTGACAGCCTCCAACAGCATACACAAATTTCACAAGAGCGAGCATACGAAAATTCCAACTTTTTTTGATCGTCTACCTAGATTGACTTTTTTCTAGGGAAGAACTTCTCAAATGGATTGCCCTGCAAAAGCTGCTGCCACTAAGCTAAACCCAACGTGAGTTGTTCCAGTATCAGGGGCTTGAGACTCCCGTGCTGCGGGTCGATAGCGACTACAGTAATATTCTTGAAGGGGTCCTCAAATATTACTGAAGCAGTGGAGGGATTAACATAACACAAAGGTAGAAGAAAACGGTCAGAGGGAAGCGATCGCTTCGCAAACTACATAAATCCGCCCGTGTCGCCTTTTCGGAGGGGCTGTCTGCGTGGGTTTGCCTGGGGAAACCCCAGGCATTTATGAACTCCGCCGCGCAGTTTATACGCCCCGTCCCCCTATTAAAATACGGGGGCGACCAGTCTACCGTGCTATTTCTCGTGTTTTCAGCATCAATTCATTGCCAATTTTTTTGTGATCAGATTCGGAATTGTCTTGTGTTGTGAGTGCTGGACTTACACTTACAATGGTTCTGGCTGGATATTGCCAACCTTGCGATTGTGAGATACCAGGATCGGATCGTTGAGAATAGCGATCGCTTTTTGGGGTCTAGGTTGATTGTTGAGTGACTAATATCTTCAGAAGGTTGGGAGGAGAGCGGATTTGCCCCATCCCCATTTGTGGAGATAGAACTATCTGCAGATAGGTGGAGTAAATGCTCCAAAATTCTCTATGTTGTCCAAATTTTCTCCCGTTGGCAGTCAACCCAATATTCAGGTATTTTCACCCAAATTTTTGACCAGGCGAAAACCAATGTGAGTGGTTCCAGTATCGGGTGACTGGGACTCCCGTGCAGCCGGACGGTATCGACTGCAATAGTTGGGCGCACAGAGGTGAGAACCCCCCTTAATGACGTGTACCGCACCCTCGGCAGGTTTTTTGGGGTCAAAACTTTCGGCTTGGCTGGGGCCTTCTGGGTTAATGCTATGAGCCATGTCCTTTCGTTCTACCCGATACCAGTCGGCTGTCCATTCCCAAACATTACCCGTCATGTCATACAAACCGTAACCATTTGCCTCGAACGAACCAACGGGGGCAGTTCCCAAATACCCATCAGTTTTGGTATTGACAAAGGGAAAAATTCCTTGCCAGGTGTTGGCTTTTTTGGCAGAATATTGTTGACCCCAGGTGTAGGTAGCTGCTTTTAAACCGCCTCGGGCGGCGTATTCCCATTGGGCTTCGGTGGGAAGTTGTTTTCCCGCCCACTTTGCGTAGGCTAAGGCATCTTCATAGGCAATATGAACAACGGGATGGTTTTCTTTGCGGCTAATATTGCTATCCGGGCCGTAGGGATGTCGCCAGTTTGCGCCGGTCACCCAATGCCACCAACTTAGATAAGCGACTTGTTGAATGCCTTCTGCGGGAGGTTCAAAAACAAGAGAACCCGGCGCGAGCTGGTCATCGGGTAAATCAGGAAATTGTTCTTTTGATAGGGGACGTTCGGCGACGGTAACGTAACCTGTATCTTCAACAAACTGGGTAAATTGGGCGTTAGTAATTTCGTGAGAGTCAATGCAAAATGAACTGACGGTCACATCTTCAACAGGTCGTTCTTCGAGAAATTCGGGTTTCGCCGACCCCATTTTGAATTCTCCTCCCGAAATCAAAACCATATTTTGGGGACAAGTTGAAGAGGGTACGGCAAATGCACTCGGACTAAAAATAGTAACAGTCAGAATCAAAACACTGAGAACAATTAGGAGTTTTTGAATATAATTTTGAGAATTATCCATCATTTGAGTTGCAGAATTATTTCACTGAGGTGGAAAATAGCTTTGAACAGAGAAACCTGATTGATTTGATATGAGAGGAAGGGGATCGTGGCGAAGGTAAGCCACGATCATTGAGAAGACTTAAATTACTGGGACACTATTCCAGCAGGGATCTGCTACAATTCATCGACTATCAATACTCTTCTATGAATATCTAGTCGAAGAAAGCCGGAAGTAAAGGTAAAAAGTGGCGTGCCTCTGAATCTGCAAGCTCCACCTTCACTGTGTTAATCGTGCCAGTGAAAGGGAAGGGCGTGTCATCGGCATAATCCAGCGAAACAGGAGAACCCAAATCCGTCCCCACATCAAAGGTCTCACTCGCTGTAAAAGCAACAGGCACCGTGCGCTCGACCGTAGTGTCGGCCACTTCAATTCCATCGACCAGAATTGCTACATCGGCTGGGGCATCGACTTCCGAACTCGTGAAGGTAGTTTGCACCTGAATCGTGTGATTACCAGCTTCGAGCGCTGCGGATTCAGCCTTGTAGCGCTCCAACAACATCATGTTGTACTCGTACTTGAGCTTTCCGTCCTCCATGAAAAATGTCAAACCGCCACTCGCACCACCGAGGGCATAGAGAACTCCGGAATCGTTGCCGTTGAGATCGACATCGATCGTCACCGTATTGCTCTCACGACCTAAACCAGGTGCAGTAAATTCCGGCATCCGGGTGGTGGTGGTATCAAATGTCCAGCTTGTGTAAGGAGTCTCGATCCGGTCTTCAGGATAGATGCGCGTCCAGAGACCACCTCCAATGGGAAAGACCTGATTATCTTCTGCTTCTTGCAAGAACAGTTGCTTCATCATCTCCAGAATCTCTGGTTGTTCGGCTGCAAGATCTTTCTGTTGTGTGAAGTCCGTTGTCAGGTCGTATAATTCCCACACATCTTCACGAGAATCCCAATCTACTAAATCTGAGATCTCGGTAGTTTCCCAAGGAGTCAGGGGACCAAACGTGCAGGCATACCAACCATCGAAATAGATGCCACGACTGCCGTTATTCTCAAAATACTGGATCTGCTTTTGACCTGGTTTAGTGGGATCGTCAAAGGTATAGGTCATGCTAGTGCCATCGATTGGCTCCTGGGTAAAGCCATAGAACTCTTCCGGTGGGGTAATGTCGAGAATGTCGTAAATGGTAGGAGCGATGTCGTTGACGTGATGGAACTGGGAACGGGGGGTGGAGTCTGGGGTAATCCCAGCAGGCCAAGAAATCACCAGGGGGTTGCGGGTACCGCCGAAGTGGGAAGCAATTAGCTTGGTATAGCGGAACGGTGCATCTCCAGCCCAAGCCCAAGCTGCATTGTACATATTGTCGGTTTTGGCAGTCCCCAAGGCGGAGAGACCAGAGGGATCTTCTGGAGTGCCAAATTGGTTACTGAGGGCCTGGAGTTGTTCTTCTACGGTATTGGTAATTTGGTTCTGAGCCAACAGTTCGCTGATACTGCCCTTTTGCCCTTCGGCACTAGCACCGTTATCACCCCAAATATAAAAGATGAGGGTGTTGTCTCGAATGCCTTCGGCTTCCAGTTCGTCAACGATTTTACCGGCTTGGGTATCCACATCTTCTACAAAGGCGGCGTAAAGCTCCATCAAGCGGATTTGGAAAGCCTCTTCGGATTCGGGAATTTCAGTCCAAGCCTCCATCTTTTCCGGTCGAGGGGTATCGACGGCATCGTCTGCTAGGGGAAGCCAGTCTAAATTTTTCTGGTTCTCGAATGTGCGGGCGCGCAAAGCATCCCAGCCATCGTCAAATTTACCCTTATATTGATCGGCTAATTCGGAGAAGATATGATGGGGACCGTGGGCAGCACCGGGAGCCCAGTAGAGAAAGAAGGGCTTGTCGGGAGTATAAGCTTGGCGCTGGCGCAGCCAAGTAACAGCCTGATTTGCCATATCTTCACTTAAATGGTAAGGACTTCCATCAGGGAAATCATGAGGGGGTTCGATCGCGTTGGTATTTTCAAACAAGCGCGGCTCGTATTGGGAGGTTTCTCCGGCCAGAAAGCCATAGAAATAGTCAAAGCCATAGCCAGTAGGCCAGCGATCGAATGGTCCCATAGTGGTTGTTTCATTCGCTGGTGTGTTGTGCCACTTACCAAAGGCTGCAGTTTTGTAACCGTATTCCCGCAATACTTTTGGTAGTGTCGCCGTTGTTTCGGGAATGACACCGAGATAACCATCCCAGTCTAGCGCCCGTTCGGTGATCGTGCCGGAGTGGACTTGGTGGTGATTGCGCCCGGTCAAGAGAGCCGCACGAGTGGGAGAACAGATGGCAGTGGTATGGAAGGTGTTGTAGGCAATGCCTTCATCCCATAAGCGCTGAATTGTGGGAGCATTAATCTCGCCGCCAAAGGCTTTAGCTTGTCCAAATCCTACATCATCCAGAAGAATAACCAAGATATTGGGGGCATCGTCGGGTAGATAGTTCGGTTCTTCCCGGCGGATCATGGTGGACTCTTGTAGGGTCTCATTGGCGGTACTAGCAGAAGGCACGGGAGGAAAAGGTAGGGCGGTGCCATCAGCAGTTTGAGCCAATACAGAGGGAGCAATGGTCCCCCATAGGAGAGAGGTGGCGATCGCAACTGCCACCACAATCTTAAAAATACGATTCAAAATCATTGATTAAACCTCATCTTTCAGTGTTGAATGAATCAATACATTACTGATTTTTGTGGAATCAGATGCCGAAGCAATACAAAAATTCGACATCTGATTTTTAATTGCTAACTATTGAACTCAACAATCGCTTATCGTTGAGTTACCTCCTGAATGATTCGATCCCAAAGTTCTTCATGACTGACTTCGATCAAAGGATCATCTATGGTAATGGTGAGTTTATTGAGGGTTCCAGTGAACTTAAACGGCATCTGGTCGGCATAATCTTCTGTTACCGGGGTTTGGGTATCAAAACCAACCACAAAGTTTTCGTCCATCGTCAAGCGGTAAGGAAGACTAGCTTCAACTCTTCCTGTGCCAAGGAGGATGTCGTTGGCATACAGGGTAACATCTGCCCCTGCATAGAGAACATTGGGATCGTCACTTTTGTAGACCGCTTTCAAAGTTGTAATTGGTCCTTCGGTTGTGGGAGGCAACGGAAATGTAATATCCGATCGCGTCACCCCTGCTTGATTGAAGTGGTAGACCAATTGGCCGTCCTGAACAAACAGACCGAAGCCCGCAAAGCGTCCACCTTCTGTCACCAACATTCCTTCGTCTGTATCGTCCATAGTCACCTCAGCAACGATTGTATGATCGAGATTCTTCAGGTTAGGGGTTGCTCCTTCCGGTGCTTGAAACCCTGCGGGATAGACGAAAGTGGTGCGTCCTGCTGTGAGTTCGGGACGATGAGAAGATTCTTGGCGTTCAGCTTGACGATCGTCCAAGGGCAACACCCCATATTTACCCGCCTCGGCGAAGAACAATTGCTTCATTTCCTCAACTTTGTCGGGATTGTCATCTGCCAAGTCAGTGCCTTGACTAAAGTCGTTGGTAACGTCGTACAACTCCCAATCCAAGTGCAACAAATCCACTCCACCCTCATCGAGCATCCAGGGGACACGGCGGAGAGCACTCGCCATCCAGCCATCGTGATAGATACCTTGGTTACCGAACATTTCAAAGTATTGGGTATTGTGATCTGTGGGTGCATTGACCAAACTCAGATCGTTGCCATCAGCATCAGTTCTATCAAAGGTATAGACTAAACTGGCTCCCTCTAGGGGCTTTTGATCGACACCATTGATTGTTGTGGGTGCTGGGATGCCGATCGCCTCATAGATCGTCGGTGCAATGTCCGTAACATGGCTGAACTGATAACGCACATCCCCTACATCTTTGATGCGCTTCGGCCAAGAGATTGCCATGCCGTTGCGAGTTCCACCAAAATGGGAAGCTGCTTGCTTCGTCCACTTCAAAGGGGTATCCATTGCCCAAGCCCAAGCTGCGGGGAAATGATTATAGTACATGGGGCCACCCAGGTACAAGGGATCGCCCGGTACGTTGTGCTCGAGTACAGCTACCTTATCTGGGAAAGGCTCCTCAATTTGATTAAAGAAGGTAATTTCATTCAACAACCCTTCTAACCCACCTTCAGCACTAGACCCGTTGTCTCCTGCAATGTAGATAATCAGTGTGTTCTCAAGTTCTTCCGGTCCTAAATCGGCGATCGCCTCAATCACCCGACCCACTTGTTCATCTGTATGGGTGGTAAAAGCGGCAAACACCTCCGCCATGTTGGCGTAGACATCTTTTTGCTCCTGAGTGAGGCTATCCCAAGACTGTAAGTCACCATTCGTTGGCATGGGGGTCAGGATTGTATCAGGGGGGACGACACCAAGAGTCTTCTGACGTTCAAAGGTGTCTGTGCGATAAGCGTCCCAACCGCTGTCAAACTGATCTTTGTATTGCTCCACATACTCTTGAGGCACCTGGTGAGGAGCGTGGGTTGCGCCAGGAGCAAAATAGGCAAAGAAGGGTTTGTCAGGCATGGCCGCTTTCACCTGACGGATGTAACTAATGGCATGGTCTGCCATATCGGTGGTTAGGTGATAGGGAGAGCCGTCGGCATTGGTATCCGGAGCTTCCAGGCGGGTGGTATTTTCCACCAATACAGGGGAAAACTGATCCGTGTCGCCAGCTACGAAGCCATAGAAATAGTCGAAGCCCATGTGGGTAGGCCATTGGTCAAAAGGACCCGCAATGCTGGTTTCCCAGTCTGGCACGTTATGGGTTTTGCCAAACCAAGCGTTAGCATAGCCATAGGCTTGCAAGGTTTCTGCAAAAGTGGCTGTGTCTAAAGGAATCTGACTGTCGTAGCCAGGGAAACCGGTGGCAAGACGGGTAATGATGCCTGTTCCGGCAGAATGGTGGTTGTGCCCGGTGAGTAGAGCAGCACGGGTGGGGGCACAGAGAGCTGTGGTATGAAATTGGGTATATTTGAGGCCGTTGTCGGCCACATAGTCCATGGTAGGAGTCTGGATGACGCTACTACCAAAGGTGCCAAACTGCCCATAACCCACATCATCCAGCATCACTAAGAGAATGTTGGGGGCATCTTGGATACCGAAAGTCTCGGGAATTTTCAACTGAGGGACAACTTCTTCAGAATCTTCGTAAGTCAGACCAATTTTACCGCTGAAGGGTGCATCAGGATGAGGGATAATTTGCTGCGCCCTCACAGGAGGTACAGCCATCACCAGGAAGAGAGAGATGGCGATCGCAACTGCCACTACCCTCTTATAAATACGCTTCAAAATCATTAATTAAACCTCATATTTCAGTGTTGAGCAAATCAATTCATTACTACTTTTTCTGGGATCAGATGCCGAAGCAATACAAAAATTCGACATCTGATTTTTAATGGCTAACTTTTGAACTCAACAGTTACTTATCGTCGAGTTACCTCCTGAATGATTCGGTCCCAAAGTTCTTCATGACTGATATCTTCAGAAGGTTCGGAGGAATTATCTGACTCTACAAAAATCCTCGATCCAATATCGCAAGTCCAAAACCCCAAGGGTTAGTCACCCGTACTGACGTTAATCTCGTTAACGATGTCTTCAACGATTTTGTCAGGATTGGAACTAAAAGGAGGCTGACTCGGAGGATACTGTTCAAAGGTATCCAGGTACTTCTGCACAAGCCCGATCGCTGGCAGCAACAAATACTGTCGGCGGCTATACCAATCGTTGTAGTTATTGGAGTCTATGTCTGCCCGCTCATAAGGATCGCGACGCAGGTTAAATAGCTTGGGTAGCCGCAGTTGTACAAATGGTTCCCGCCAGACATCGTAATAGTGTGCCCGTTGTTCGGAAAAGACCACTTTCCAGTCGCCAACACGAACCCCCGGTAGTTGACCTTCATCATTAAAGTATATGAAGCCCGGACGTGCTCCCTTTTGGTTCTCCGGATCGGTTAAATAAGGGAGTTGATTAAACCCATCCAGATAGGTTTCACACAGGTTTGTGGGTTCATCTTTATCTTTACCGCCGAAGAGTCCACCTTTGAAGAGTCCACTGTCATCATCACAAGACTGCTTCAGAGCTTCTTTAACATCATCCACACCTGCTGCTGCCATTAGGGTTGGTGCCCAATCTAAGTGGGAGAAAATTTCGTGGGACACGACTCCCTCTGGGATATGACCCGGCCAGCGTACCAGGGTGGGTGAGCGGTAAGCGCCTTCCCAGTTGGTGTTCTTCTCTCCTCGGAAAGGACTCAAACCGCCATCCGGCCATTGGTTATAGTGGGGGCCGTTGTCTGTTGTATAAATGACAATGGTGTTGTCTGCAATTCCTAGAGTCTCCAGTAGGTTGAGCAACTCGCCAACATGACCATCATGCTCTACCATGCCATCACCGTAGAAGCCCTGACCACTAATGCCCTCTACATCATCATTAATGTGGGTGTAGAAGTGCATCCGGGTTGAGTTAAACCAAGTAAAGAAGGGCTTGTCTGTAGCTACTGCTTTTGTAATGAATTTTTTTGTCCGATTCAGGAACTCGCGATCAACGGTCTTCATCCGTTCAATCGTGAGCGGCCCGGTATCCTCACATTCCTGTTTGCCTAAAGCACCAAACCGAGGATCATCTGGGAGTTCGCTGGGTTCATCGGTCGCCACGCAATCTAGAACTCCGCGAGGACCGAGGTTCTTGGCAAAGAAACCATCGCGTCCGCCTGGATAGTCTACATTTTCTGGTTCTTCTTCCGCATTCAAGTGATAGAGGTTGCCAAAAAATTCATCAAAACCATGGACGGTCGGCAGAAACTGGTTTTTATCTCCAAGATGGTTTTTACCAAATTGTCCTGTGGTGTAGCCCAGGGGCTTCAACATTTCTGCTAAGGTAGGATCTTCGTCCTGGATGCCAAAGGGCGCTCCAGGGAAACCGACTTTCAGCAAGCCAGTCCGCAAGCCACTTTGCCCAGTGATAAAGGCAGCTCGACCCGCAGTACAGCTTTGTTCTGAGTAGTAGTCGGTGAACAGTATTCCTTCTTTGGCAATGCGATCAATATTGGGAGTGTCGTAACCGACAATGCCTTTTTCATAGGCACTGATATTCGTCCAACCAATGTCATCTCCCATAATCACGAGGATATTGGGTTTGCTGGTTGCAGCCATAGCTGTTAGCGGAGTCCAGGATAATATCCCAGACAAGGCGAATAATAGGGACATTGCCATAGCAACTCCCGCTTTCATGCAACGAGTCATGAAAAGAAACTCCTTAATTTCTAGATCACTTCAATAATTAATCTCAGTTCAAATCCTAGCCAAAAGCTTGATTAAACGAAGTTTAATAGCCCTTGACCCGGTAGATGGAGAATGCCAAAAGATACAGAACATCCGAAATCCTGATTGTACAAATATTCAGGAATCTGAAGTTCGATTTTTTTGAACTATACCTACTTAAAAAGATAGGAGTTTTAACTATCTGTAGCACCCTTCTATCTTTTCATATTGGAAAGTATATCAGAGCTTCTATTATTGTCAATGCTTATTCTTTGATTAATAGGTAAATTCACAAAAGTTTAACTTTATTTTTTTTCACGACTAGAGAAGAAATAGTTTGGACAATTTTTATCAAGTTAATGGACTAATTTTGGACTGTTTAAGAGGCTAACACATATTTTTAGGATATTGAACATTCAAAAATTCCAACTTTTGGAGACATTAGAATTAACTATTAATTTTAGGAAAATCTAATGATTTTCCTAAAACCTCATTGGGATTGAAGCCATATTAAAAATCATTAAAATCTCTAATCAATCGTCTCCAAATTTTGTTAATATAAAAACGTTATAAAAATGTTCTAATTTTTGTTGATTTGAAAGGAGGCGATCGCTCAACGGATCAATTAGATTTTTATCGTCAACTCATTCAAGAATTGCTGGTAGCAAGAGTCAGGAAAGAATCAATGCAAAAAACCTGTTTTATATATAGTGAGTTGGTTTCAACCTGTTTAGCTGAAGGCTGAAACTTAAAACCTGATAGCTGATAGCTAGTCGTTAAATTTCCTTTGATTTGGAACTCTGTTTTAAAGTTTCCGATGGCAATTCCCCAAACATTTGTTTATAATCTCTGGCCAAGTGTCCATTACTCCAAAATCCCCATTGTTGCGCTACACCGATCACCATTGTTGTCTTTGGGTCAGCTTTTTTTAAAGTGCGGCGCACTCCATTGAGTCGTTGAGTTTTAATATAAGCCATCGGACTCATCCCAAACAGATCCTGAAAGCCATAAGACAATGCGCTACTGCTTGTTCCTAACTCACTACACAGTTGTTTCAGGGTTAAAGGTTTGTCCGGATCAGACCTGGTAATTTCTTCAGCTTTTTTAACGAGGGGATAACGACGGTATATTTTAGGCTTCTGTTGCTTTTTTCTTACTTTTTTTCCAAGGGTACTGATTAGCAAGGGATAAAAGTCATCTACAATTAATGATTGCATCTGCGGCTGCATCAATAATGAAGGTTGGGTATTCAGTAGGATACTGATTTCCCGATAATAGGCTTTGAGCATCTCAAGTGAAACTGGATCGAAACGAACGATATTTTGCTGAATAAACTTCAACCCAAAACAATCATATCCCATTTCCTCAGCAAGGGATTGGAAAAGATTAAGGTCAACGCTAGCTATGACGATATGACTATTTTTTGGGGCTATTAAATCAACTTCTCTTGTGTAATCAAAAGCAAATAGATCCAGTATTTTGAGTTCATAACCATGAGAAATTAACGGGCTGTCAGTGTTTGAAATTTCTATCACAAACTCTAGAGAATTAGAAGACTTTTCTCCAACAGTTTTCCACCCTTGATTACAAATAACATCAACAAACTTAAGACTGTTAAAGTCGGCAAAATTACATTTCGCATGAAGCTTTCCTGGAGTTAATTGACTACTCGTTCGCTTTAAGCCTAAAATTGCTTGACTAGCTGCCTCGGCTTCATCAAATGTGCGTGAGAAGATACGAGGGGTAGGTTGAGGTTGATGTTCTGAGGGGGTAGACATAAGCATAGCACTCCAGATCTTGAAGACGTGAATCTGATCATTGTCTAATTTATCAATTCTCAGAACCGGCGTCGTCCTATGTTCTCTCCAAAGATCTAAAGATATAATTTTTAGAAGATACTGTGCAAATATTGACCCAGATTGGCGAAGTTTCTGCTGCAAGGAACTTCTTGGGCTTGTAAAGACTCAAAACAACTGAGCTTGCCATCTGTCGTGAGTAGCAGTAAGTTTCTCAGTTTGGAGACCGTAAATTACATGACCAATTTTTTTCGTAACGCTATTGAGCTGCACGTCAACCCTAAACTTCGCAGCCCTCTATTAGTTGGTGTTTTTTCTATGATAGCGGCGATCGCTGGAATTGTGCCGGATCTGAGGACACTACCATCTCTGACACAGACATCAGTTGCATTCGCTCAGTCTCGTCAGGAATTTAGTAATGAGCAAATTCTCAACTATGCTCGTGCAGTGTTAGCGATTGAAGAAAAACGCAAACAAACTTACAACGACATTCAAGAAATCGTTGGAGAGTCAGTTCCACCCGTCATTTGTGACCAAACACGTAGCCTGAATCGCTTAGGTCGGGATGTTCAGGTACTGGCGACAAACTACTGCGAACACGCTAAAAAAATGATAGAAACGAATAATCTTGAGGTTTCCACATTTAACGAAATTACCCGTCAGCAAGAAACAGATACTCAACTCCAACAGAGAATTCAACAGGCATTGCAGCAAGTTCGATAGCCTCCTGGAAACTAACTGGCTTGATTTTCATCTTTGAACATGGAGACTTATTGGAGCAAACCGATTCAGCCAACTCTGGGAACCTGAGATTGAGGTGTCCACTACATTGAGTTCATCTACTCCTGGCTCGCTCTCATCTACCTCTAAAACTTTATGTACCGATTATCTATATCTATCGCTCACTTACTATGAAGATTCACATTCAGCTATTCACGCCTGCTTACTCTCATGTCCTTTCAAAAGCATTAGGTATTAGTCTTTTGTCCGTTGTTAGCCTACTGAGTGGCTTAACTCCAACTTTGAGCTTATCTCCTAGCTTTGGGATTAAAGCTGTTCATGCTCAAGTCAATCAAGACTTCACGGATGAAGAAATTACCAACTATGCCCGTGCTGTTCTCTCTCTGGAGTCGAGAAGACATCAAGTTTTTAATGAGATTAAAAAGGTTATGGGGGACGTTCCTCGGATTGTCTGCGATCAACGCAGTAGTATTGACTCCCTTCCGGGAAATGCCCCTCAACTGGCTGTTAGTTACTGTCAACAAGCTGAACGGATTATTAAAAGCAGAGGCTTAACAGTGGCTCGATTTAATGAGATTACCCTTCGCCAACAAAATGATCCTGAATTCAGACAAAAAATACAAGCAGAAATCTTAAAAATTTTGGAATCTCCAAGTCAGTAATTTGAGTGGATTGCCAAATGATTATCGGATCATTAAGATCAGGGTCGAGTAATATCGATTTGTATTTGCCCCCCGAAATCAGGAATTGGGGGATGAGGTTTCGTTAACTGAACTCTGACTTCTTCAACCAGGGGCTGCTCTAACAAAGCTTGAGCAATTTCACTGGCTAACCGTTCCACTAAGGCAAATTTGCAGGTTTGAATCCGGTTTTGAACGATCGCGACCGCTTCTCAATAGTCGAGAGTATCTTCAATCTCATCGCTCTGTCCGGCTTGAGTTAAGTCTAAGCACAAGGTTAAATCAACCTCAAACCATTGACCTCATATTTGTTCTTTGGGTAATCGCTTGTATAACCCTAGCAACGGATTTGTCGATTGTGAATAGCATCCATTAAATAGATCTTTTAAATTAAGGGTTTCGGTGGTCGTTTGAGACTATGCTATAATATATAAGTATATGGGTATGTAGCTCAGTGGATAGAGCATCAGATTCCGGTTCTGAGGGTCGGGGGTTCGAGTCCCTCCATACTCGTTTTAATACAGTTAACAGTAGACAGTAATCAGTGATACAGTTGTAGGGAGCGTTAATGACGCACCTGAATTGTTTTACGTGTTTGTATTGGAGTTGCAAGAGAAAGAAGCGATCGCGGCTTCAGATTAAATTGGTTGCATAGGTGTAGTCGTTTCGAGTATGATATTCCCGTAACAATTCGTAAACCCAAGGAAGCATCCACAGGACTTGTTTCCTGATCGGATTGAGTGGGACATCATTGTAGAGAAAGTCAAGGAGAAATGCGTTATGGCAGAAGAGTGTATTCGCGTTGGTTTATCTGCACCTGAATTTACCGCAACTGCTGTCATTGATCAAGAATTTAAAACGATAAAGTTGTCTGACTATCGCGGCAAATATGTTGTCCTATTCTTCTATCCATTGGACTTCACTTTTGTTTGCCCAACTGAGATTACAGCATTTAGCGATCGCACTGATGAATTCACCCAAATCAACACCCAAATCTTAGGAGTTTCCGTTGATAGTGAATTCTCTCACTTAGCTTGGATTCAAACCGATCGCAAATCCGGTGGAGTCGGTGACTTAAAGTATCCTCTGGTTTCCGATATCAAAAAGGAAATCAGCGCTGCTTACAACGTCCTCGATCCAGAAGCCGGAATTGCACTGCGGGGCTTATTTATCATTGATAAAGAAGGAATTATCCAACACGCGACCATCAACAACCTGGCGTTTGGTCGTAACGTGGATGAAACCCTACGCACCTTGCAAGCCATTCAGTATGTACAAGCTAATCCCGATGAAGTTTGTCCTGCGGGCTGGCAACCCGGCGATAAGACCATGAATCCTGACCCTGTTAAGTCTAAGGAATTCTTCGCGGCGGTTTAATTTGAGTTAACTCAATCTCTGAAAATTAGTAACGGAGTAGGGAAAATCAGGGTTAATTGTGTTAGCAGTTTAATCTCTGACTTTTCCTATTTTCTGTCTAAAAGCAAAAGTCCTCTGATGATTAGAGCTAAGTTCACCGTTAAAGTGCCAGGAAATAAATTTCCTGTCTGAAATTCAAAGTCCTTGCGGATAGGACTAGTTAAATCGATAACTGAAAACACTGTTGACTGTACATTGTCAAACTGATAACTGTTTAAGATGCTGACTTCTACAGATTTTAGCGGTTTATTCAATCGCCGCTTCTTCAATAACTTTCTGCCGATTCCAGCAACCTATTACCTACAAATGGGTTTAAAAACGCCGGATTTTGAACTTCCAGATATTACTAATGGTCAATCGGTTCGTCTCTCAAATTATCGAGGAAACTGTCCGGTTGTTTTAGCTTTTACGCGAATTTTTACAGAAAAGCAATATTGTCCGTTATGTTATCCTCACATTAAAGCCCTGAATGAGCGATACGAACAATTTGTACAACGCGGAGTTGAAGTGTTGATGATTACCAGCACAGACGAACAACAAAGCCAAATTGTTGTGAAGGATTTAGGGTTGAAAATGCCCTTATTATCTGATCCCAACTACAAGACTTTTAGAAAGTACAAACTAGGCCAAGCTTTGGGTGCGCCCTTACCTGCTCAATTTGTTTTAGATCGTGAAGGCGTTCTTCATTATCAGCACCTCTTTTCCTTTTTTGAGGCAAATGCAGGTATTGATAAACTCTTAAGCGAACTCGATCAACTTACCACCTAAACGTTACTGAAAATAGAGGCTTGAAACCCAGATGATTGCAGCCGCTCCACAACTTTTTCTCGATCCTCGATCCAAAATTGCTTGTTAAATTTAACTAAATATTGCTCGGAAACAATAGCTTCTACTGGGTATTTAGTATGGGTTGGGTTTCCTCCATATTCGTTCAAAATAGCTTTCAGTTTCTCTAGAGAACCGACTATTTCGATTTCTTCCGGAGTTAGGTAAAGTCTCACGACTTGTTGATTTTCTTGCTTTTCGTTTTGATTTTCGTTTTGATTTTCCTTGAGTTTAACTCTCTCTAAAATTTTCTCAACGGATTCGGTTTCTTCAATAATAATCTGTATTTTATCTTCCTGCTTATCAACTTTCCCTGTAATTAACAAGGAAACATTTTCTTCTTTCAGAGAATCTTCAACTGCTTGAAACGTTCGCGGGAAAACAATGGCTTCGGCTTGTCCGCTGAGATCTTCAACCTGTAGAAACGCCATGCGATCGCCTTTTTTAGTCACATGAGATTTTACCTCAACTACGGTGACAAAAACCTTTACTTTTTTTGATTTGGTCTCCTCTAGATCCTGCAACGTGATCGTATCTTCTATAAGATTACTTTCAATTACTGATTTTAAAGGGTGTTCGGAAACATAAAAACCCAGTAACTCTTTCTCAAATTGTAGCTTTTCCTTGTTTAAAAAATCATCAGCAGCCGGAGCAACAGGCGCACCTTCATTAGAATTTTTCTTGTCTTCCCCGCCGAGTAAATCAAAAATACTGCCTTGACCGATCGCTTTATCTTTTGCCTTTCCCTGCGCCCAAGGAATCAGTAAACTGAAGTAATCTATAGTTTGTTTTCGGTTCTTATTTAAACTATCAAAAGCACCGCATTTAACCAAAGATTCCAATGCTCGGCTATTCACGATTTGTAAATTAACTCTAGAGCAAAAATCCGGCAAATCTTTAAATTGACCATCCTTGTTTCGAGCGGCTAATATATTCTCAATTGCTGCTTCTCCTACATTTTTAATTGCTGACAAACCAAAGATAATCTCATTTTCTACTGGCGTAAAATCAACATCTGACTGATTCACATTTGGAGGAACTACCTTGATTTTTAGACCTCGTTGACAAGAATCAATATATTTCTGAACTTTATCTGTATTATCGCTATTTTCCGTTAACAATGCTGCCATATATTCAACTGGATAATTTGCTTTTAAATAAGCCGTAATATAGGTCACATAACCATAAGCTGTTGAGTGAGATTTATTAAAACAATATTCGGCAAACTTAACCATTTGATCGTAAAGATGTTTGGCAACTTGAGCTGTAACGCCATTTTTAGTCGCCCCGTCAATAAATGTTTCCTCATGTTTCTGCATCTCTGAAATTTTCTTTTTCCCCATCGCCCGTCGCAACAAATCTGCTTGACCCAAACTATACCCGGCTAAATCTTGAGCCATTTTCATAATCTGTTCTTGATACACTAAAACTCCATAGGTTTCATTTAAAATTGGCTCTAAAAGTTGATGGTCATAGTTAATTTTCTCGATGCCATGTTTGCGATTAATAAACATTGGAATTAAGCCAGCATCTAATGGCCCCGGTCGATATAAAGCTAAAATTGAGGAGATATCTTCAATACTGGATGGCTTCAGTTCTCGAACAATTTGCCGCATTCCAGAAGATTCTAACTGAAAGACTCCCTCTAAATCTCCTTGAGCTAAAAGCTGGTATGTTTTCTCTATTTCCTTGGGCATTTTCTTCGCCGTTCCCCTTGCTAAAATCGCCATCGTTTTTCTTTCTTCAGCAGGCAAATCATACGGATCAAGTTTTAGATTTGTACTAGCTTGAACATAATCTAATGCTTTCTGAATAATCGTCAGATTTTTTAACCCTAGAAAATCCATTTTTAGAAGTCCCAATGCCTCAATATCTTCCATAAAATATTGCGTAATCACTGCTCCATCATTGTTGCGCTGTAGAGGAACAATCTCATCTAGAGGCTCTTTAGAAATTACCACACCTGCGGCATGAACGCCAAAGGTTTTGTTGGTTCCTTCGATGCGAATTGCCATATCAATCCACTCCCGCACCTTTATTTTCCCCGCAACATCTCCCCGGTCATTTTTGATTTCAACTTCTTCTGTTTCGTAAGCTGTTTTAAATTCGGGTGCAGGTGTTTCATCGGAAATCATCACTTTTAATTTTGCAGGTTTTCCACGAGCAACCGGAATTAATTTTGCCATTTGATCGGCTTTACTATAGGGAACCCCTAATACTCGACCCACATCTTTTAACACCGCTTTTGAGGTCATGCGGTTAAAGGTGATAATCTGAGCTACCTTATCTTCTCCATATTCCCTCGTTACATAGCGAATCATGTCATCCCGTCTAGCAATACAAAAATCTGTATCAATATCTGGCATTGATTTCCGTTCGGGGTTCAAAAAACGTTCAAAGAGTAAGCCGTGATGAACCGGATCAATGTTGGTAATTCTTAACGCATAAGCCACCAGTGAACCTGCGGCTGAACCTCGACCTGGACCGACTGGAATTCCTTCTTTTCTTGCATATCGAATATAGTCCCAAACGACCAAAAAATAGGTTGAAAATCCCATCTTTTGCATCATTTTTAGTTCATATTCTATGCGTTCTTTATAAACGGGTGGAATTTCTGAACGCTTCTTAATGTTGAGCTGTCCTTGGAATCTTTCTATGAGTCCTTGCCAAGTTACTTCTTCAAGGTATGTATCTGGTGTATGATTAGGTGGAATATCATAATTCGGAATCCGAGACACACCTAATATTCCGGTATAGGGTTCTACCTTTTCTGCAACTTCTAGGGTTGTGGCGATGGCTTCTCTAATTACATCATCTGGTAGATGATCTCGAAATAATTTCGCCATTTCTTCTGCGGATTTGAGATATTCTGTCCCGGAATACCGCATTCGTTTTTCTTCTGTAATTAATTTTTGGGTATTAATACAAAGTAAGGCATCGTGAGCTTCGACATCATTACAAGAAATAAAATGAGAGTCATTCGTGGCAACAATTTTAATCCCAAACTCACGAGCAATTTTCACGAGTTCAACGTTAACAATGCGATCTTCGGGATAGCCGTGATCTTGAATTTCTATATAATAATCATCCCTAAATACATCCTGATACCATTTTGCTGTTCTTTTGGCAACATCGAGGCGATCTTGTAAAATCGCTTGAGGAAGTTCACCTCCCAAACAGGCACTGGTCACAATTAACCCTTCGTGATATTCTTCTAATAGCTCTTTGTTAATGCAAGGACGGGCAAAAATTCCTTTTCCTTGAAATCCTTTCAGGTGAGAAAGAGTTGTCAGTTTCACCAGGTTTTTATAGCCTTTTGTATTTTTGGCGAGAACAACTTGGTGGTATTTTTTGCGGCGGCGTTGCTGTTCTGTAATATCACCATTGATTACATACATTTCATTGCCGATAATCGGTTTAATGCCTCGACTGCGACATTGTTTTATCAGTTCGATCGCTCCATACATGACCCCGTGATCGGTTACGGCGATCGCAGGCATACCTAATTTAACCGCTTGTTCAATGAGTTGAGGAAGTTGGGAAGCTCCATCGAGTAAACTATAATCGCTATGAATATGTAAGCCAACAAAAGTCATAATAACTTAATCTAGTAATTTAATAAATAATCTCAACACTAATCATCTAAAATATTGATTAACTTTAGTATAATCGATTTATGATTGATTTTCGCAACATTAATACGATATGGGCTTCAGTTCTCGTTGAAACATTATATCAATTAGGATTAAAAACTGCAATCATTAGTCCCGGTTCTCGTTCCACACCGTTAACGTTTGCCTTTTCTCAACATCCTAAAATTGAATCTGTTTCTGTTCTAGATGAACGTTCTGCGGCTTTTTTCGCACTAGGAATTGCTAAAAAATTAGGCTTCCCAACGGTTCTTGTTTGCACGTCTGGGACGGCTGGAGCAAACTTTTATCCGGCTGTCATTGAAGCGAGAGAAAGTCGAGTTCCTCTATTAATATTAACAGCTGATCGTCCACCTGAATTACGCAATTGTCACGCGGGACAAACGATTGATCAGGTTAAACTTTACAGTCATTATCCCTCTTGGCAAAGCGAACTTGCAACCCCTTCTCTAGAACTTGAAATGTTACGTTACTTGCGACAAACCTTAATCTATGGATGGGAGCGATCGCTTGTTCCAATTCCTGGACCTGTTCATCTAAATTGTCCATTTCGTGAGCCGTTGGTACCTATCCCTGAGCCTGAAGCTTTAGCATTAGAAGCGTCTTTTCCTCCTGATTTTTTTTCAATGGTTTATTCAGAGAATTATTCAGAGAATTATTCAGAAATACCTATTAATTCTAGTTTTAATTTAAACCCTTATTTACAGAAATGGCAATCTATTCAACAAGGTTTAATTATTGCTGGTGTTACTCAACCTCAGTCTCCTCAAGGCTACAGTCAAGCTATTGCTAAACTCTCTAAATTTCTCGGTTGGCCTATTTTAGCTGAAGGGTTATCGCCGATTAGAAATCATGCTCAAATTAACCCCAATCTTATTTCAACTTATGATTTAATTTTACGCAATTCTGATCGGTCTCAAAACCTAATTCCCGATATCGTTATTCAAATTGGAGATTTACCCACTAGCAAACAACTCCGAATTTGGCTCGAAAACATTTCGCCTGAGATTTATATTCTCGATCCCACTTATCAAAATCTAAATGCTGTTCAGAATTCAGCCATTCATTTGCGGTGTTCTCTTGAAAATATTTCTATAAGTTTATCTAATTTTGACTCTCAATATAAGCCTGAAAACAATTATCTCAAACTTTGGCAAAATTTAGAACGTGTAGCGAGACATAAAATTGAGCAAGAAATGATTCAGATTGAGGAGTTAATAGAACCCAAAGTTTCTTGGCTTTTACCACAAATTTTACCGCGAAAAACACCGATATTTATCGCTAACAGTATGCCAGTTCGGGATGTCGAATTTTTCTGGATACCTAATACTCAAGAAATTCAACCCTTTTTCAATCGAGGTGCGAATGGAATTGATGGTACATTATCAACAGCATTAGGTATCGCTCATCGTTATCAAAGCAGTATTTTACTCACAGGTGATTTAGCCTTACTTCACGATACCAACGGCTTTTTACTGCGAAACAAATTGATCGGACATCTAACAATTCTTCTGATTAATAATAATGGGGGTGGAATCTTTGAGATGTTACCTGTTGCTAAATTTGATCCACCTTTTGAAGAATTTTTCGCCACGCCTCAGAATATTGACTTTGCTCAACTCTGCACAACCTACGGAGTAGGCTATCAAAAAGTCGAGTCTTGGCACCAACTCAAACAGCAACTTAATCCACTCCCGAAAAGTGGAATTCGAGTGCTAGAAATCCCAACAAACCGCAAACAAGACACTCAATGGCGTCTTAATACATTTAAAATGATTGCAGAGACTTTACAAATTTAACTTGACAAATTTAAGCGGTTACACTTTCAGCGAGTAAGGGATCGAGTTGTCCTTGACCATTGAGTGTATATAGCTCATCACATCCGCCAATATGTTGGTTATTAATAAAAATCTGCGGAACGCTTCGACGACCATTAGAACGTTCAGCCATTTGGTTGCGGGCGATGTTATCTCCATCTATTTTGTACTCAGTGTAATTTACACCTTTCCACCACAGCAGCAACTTAGCTCGGATACAATAAGGACAAGTTTGCCATGTATAAATTTCGACATTCGCTTTAACGTTTTCCGGGTGTCGCCCTAGAATAGGATTGAGAAAATCTAACATAATTTTTCCGATTTGTGAGTCATCTTTGTGGGTCGAGAGAGAAACTTAAAACGTGGATGTAACTCGCTTCATCTCATGTTGAGCGCGAGCTAATCGTCTGAAGTCTCGGATCATTAAAGCATAAAAATGAACGGTGAATAAAAGATTGATTCCGAAGAAAATAGCAGTTAAAAGAAACCGAAACACAGCACCAAAGCTAAATTCGGAAGCCATTGTAAAAATTGAAAATACAATGGAGCATAAACCGAACCCAGAGGCAAAAGAGCTAAGAATCAGGAAACGAACTTGAAACATTATTGAATTTACGGGTGAAGTTTAGACTGTTTGGCTTGAAAACGAATATAGGTCTGAAGTTGTGCGGGTTTACCTCTATTGTTTTTGAGGATTACACAACTCAGTCCTATTATTCCTGATTCTCCTTTAAAGTTCAAGCTTTTCAAGCGTGTAGTTGGGCTTGTAGTTGGGCTTGCTGCCCTAATTTCACGGACGTACAACACAACTGTAAACGGATTGGGCTGTAGTTAACGCTCTAGCTTTACTTGTGCGCTAAAGCGCAACTACAAAACCTTATACTTTATGAAGTTGCTGGCGCAAATCTTCAAGCTCGATATCGACTTCAGGTTTTTGGGCTACTGTTTGGTCCGTCAATGTTTTCCCTGCGGGGAGTTGACCTGCGGTTGGGGCGGGACCAAGTTGCATTTGGGCTTTGAGGGCGGCTAACTCGTCATCAAGATCATTTCCTGCATCCAGCGCTTTGAATTGACTTTCAAGGTCTGTTCCTGCGAGTTCTGCTAAACCTTGAGAACGGGCTTCCATTTGCAGAACCTTCTCTTCCATGCGATCAAGAGCTGCGACTGCACCAGTCGTATTAATACCACCGAGCATTCTCTCTATTTTCTCGTTCGCCTTCGCTGCTCGCTTCCTTGCTATTAGTTGATCTTTCTTGGTTTTAGCTTCTAGAATTTTACTTTCTAACTGAGTTAAATTGCGCTTGAGAGTATCAACTTGAGCGGTTTGTTGATCGAGGGTAACTTTAACGAGGTTGGCTTGTTCCTCAGCCGTTTTCTTACGCTGAAGAGCCTCTCGCGCTAGATTTTCCTCTCCCTTTTGCAGTGCCAGTTGAGCATTCGACAGCCATTTATTGACTTGAGATTCATTTTGCTGGTATTGCTGCTGGCTACGTTTTTGAGATGCGATCGCTAAAGCAACAGCTTCACGCAATTTAACGAGATCTTCTCCCATATCAATAATTGCTTGCTCTAGGATCTTTTCAGGATCTTCTGCCTTACTGATAATATCGTTCAGGTTGGCTCTCAGGAGACGGCTAACTCGATCTAGTAATAGCATGACACTGTTTCCTTATGAATAGTCTGTAGAGTCAAAGGCAGTAGATAAATCGCAATTGATACTTGCTTTAGGCAACTGCTCTTAATGACTTCTACTTCATATCAGCGTCAAATTCCTGATTTATGAAAAACCTGAATTAATCTTGCTAAAAATCTCTAGCTGAATGCAATCTGGCAACTGCAAAATATCTACACTTCTACATTTTGTCGAGTTGCCGCCGTAAATCTTCTAGCTCACTATCGACTTCTGATTTTTGGGCTTCAGTTTGGGGAGCGGATGGTTCGCCTGCGGGAAGTTGACCTTGATTTTGAGCTGGGCCTAACTGCATTTGCGCTTTCATAGCCTCTAATTCATCATCAACGCCACTTCCGGCTTCTAAAGCTCTAAATTGACTTTCAAGGTCTGCCCCGGCGAGTTCTCCTGCGGCTTGAGATTTAGCCTCCATTTGCAGAACTTTTTCTTCCATGCGTTCAAAGGCTGCCATGCCACCAGAGGTATTAATACCACCGATCATTCCCTGTAATTGCTCATTGGCTTTCGCAGCTTGCGCCCGTGCCTTGAGCATATTCTTCTTGGTTTTAGCTTCGGAGATTTTACTCTCTAGCTGAATTAAGTTCCGTTTGAGGGCATCAACTTGAGCGGTTTGTTGATCGAGAGTCACCTTAATGGTGTTGGCTTGCTCCTCATAGCCCTTTTTGCGCTGTAAGGCTTCACGAGCAAGATTTTCATCTCCCTTTTGCAGTGCCAATTGAGCGCGAGAGAGCCATTGATTAGCTTGAGATTGATATTGGTTATACTGCTGTTGGCTGCGTTTTTGAGAAGCGATCGCCTGAGCTACTGCCTGCCGGAGTTGCACCAGGTCTTCTCCCATATCAACAATAGTCTGATCCAGGATTTTTTCCGGATCTTCAGCCTTGCTCACCATATCGTTTAGGTTCGATCTCACGACACGGCTAATCCGATCGAATAGTCCCATAACGCTGTTTTTCCTTTAGCGATTTATAAAGTTTAGGGTAGCAGGTTGTTGACATTCACTTGCTGTCAGCTTTTCGGGGTCAATATGCACGCCCTTCGACGATGCTCAGGACAAATTGAGGTTTACTCAAATCCAAAAAGCTGATCGGTTAATGTTGTCATCTACCTGTAGAGAGTCAGTTGCTGAAAGCGAACTGGTACTACGAACTGCTATTTCTAGTTTAACTCCAATACAGGCTCTACCTTTGTTGCTCCGTACTGAATTTCTCAACAGTGACTTTATTCGGGGTTTCCAGGCAGCATTTTTGCTTTCATGGCGGCTAACTCCGCATCCACATCGCTGTCATCGCTTTCGAGTGCCTTAAACTGTTGTTCTAGCTCGTTGCTGGAAATGTCGGAGATCGCTTCTGAACGGGCTTCGAGCTGCATGACCTTTTCTTCCATTTTTTCAAAAGCTTCTAAGGCTCCGCCTGTGCTAGTATTTCCGAGAATTTCATTGAGTTTTTCAGAGGCTTTAGCCGATCGCGCCCGTGCCACAAATAGATCTTTTTTCGCTTTGGCCTCGCTAATTTTACTCTCTAGCTTTCGCATATTTTGCTTGAGCTGATCCACCACGTGAACTTGCTGTTCGAGTTGAGTTGAGAGTACACTTTCAGTTTCGAGATAGGTTTTGCGGCGCGTTAGAGCTTCACGAGCGAGTTTTTCTTCTCCTTTTTGCAGAGCCAGTTGCGCTCGTCTGTACCATTCTTCTGCGGTGGTTTTGGCTTGAGAATATTGACGTTCGGTGCGTTTTTGGGTGGCGATCGCTTGAGCCACCGCTTGTCTGAGTTGCACCAAGTCTTCCTGCATATCCATCACCGTTTGTTCCAAAATTTTCTCTGGATCTTCGGCTTGGCTAATTAGACTACTAATATTCGCACGAATGACGCGCCATAGTCGATCAAAAAGTCCCATCGGTTTTCTCTCTCCTCTATTCTCCTGTTTTGGGTGTATCAAACTGCACGGCAATGCCTTGAACTCGCAGTTGTTCGGCTAGACGTTTAGCCGCTCCTGGATTATCTAATGCACCCAGTTGAACTTTTTTCCCGGTTTTGAAGTCTCGCACGTAGGCATCTGCAATCACTGTTCTGGCTTTTTCTAGGGATTGGGGATTGGAGTAGGTTGTCACCACATAGTACAGCCCATCTGAGGCTTGAATTGGGTTTGTTTTCGGCTTTGTTGCGGCTCCGGCACCGGGTTTGGGCGTTACAGTCTGAACAGGCGCGGCGGGCTTCGGTGTTGGCGGAACGGGATCGGGAAGCAGTTCGTTCGTGAGGTTGTTCATTCCAGGGCCACTGGGCAACGGACTCGGTGGCGTTAAATTTTGAGAATTAGCGGCTGGGGTTTGGGGCGCCACTGGAATTGGGGCTGGATTCGGATTAATATTACTGAGAGTGTCTAAATCGAGTTCTACAAATTCACGAGCGGCTAAATTGGGTTGAGGTTGTGCGGCTCCGGCTAAACGATTGGCTTCTGCTGCTTCTTCTGCGATTTGAGCATCATCTTTGAACCAACGATCTAGCCCCAAGATTGCCATTCCAGACGGAGACATCACCAAGTATCCTAAGCCTATACAGGACAAGAAAAACAAGAACAAAGAAAGCAATCCCAGAGGAGTTGTCGCCCAATTGCGTTGACGTCGTCTAGCCCGACGTTCTTCTAAGCTTTTAACCAGTTGTTGAGAAGATTCCAGATAACCGTCGGGTTCATTGTTCTGGGGAGTCGTGGGAGTAAAGCTAGTATTTTGAGGATTTGAGTAAAATGAGGAAGACTGAGTTTCTGAGTTGGTAGAATGCGGGGCCAGTGGTGCAGGTTCTGGTATGACAACCGATTCCCAACCCGATGGAATTTGAGAAGTCGATGATTTAGACTTCTGAGAAGCACGATCTGCACTCGGCTCGATTTGACTTTCTTGCTCAGAGACAGACAACACCTCAGAGGGTTTTTGTGTATAGGAACGAGACGGTTTTTCCGTCGTTGATGCTGGGGTAGTTTGGCGGCGATACCGTCGA
Source organism: Cyanobacteria bacterium J06592_8 (assembly GCA_038530755.1). Classification (GTDB taxonomy): domain Bacteria; phylum Cyanobacteriota; class Cyanobacteriia; order Cyanobacteriales; family Microcoleaceae; genus Capilliphycus. Next base: position 127,316 of record JBCBCI010000006.1, read on the forward strand.
TATCGGGTTAGTTCGTCTTCGAGTTGAACATCAAGACTGCTCAAAACACCTTTTAGTGTAGAAGGCAGTGGGGAATCAGAAGATTTAGTAGGTTTGACGGCAGAAGATTGACTCATTCGGTGAACTCCTCGCAGTTTTTTTCAGAATTATTCAAATTTCAATTAGCAGTGTTTTTGGATAATGGTTCTTTTATATACCGATCATGTTTTCACTCAATCAAATTTTAGGTCGTTTACAACTTCAGCTTTTAACTCCCGAACAGCAGCAGCTACAAACGATTATTGAGGTTTGGGCAACAATTGTAGGTCAACGGGCGATCGCTCACACGCGATTGATTTCTCTGAGTCGGGGAGTTTTGATGGTTGCCACGGATAGCGCCTCTTGGTCACAGGAGTTGACCCTGAAGCGATCGCAGATGCTTCGACGATTAAATCAAAGACTTTCTAATCCTTTGAATGATATCAAGTTTTCTACCGCTCTGTGGCACGCTCAGGCTGATTCTTCTCCATCAGATCCAGATTTTGACAATCAGCCCCAACAGCATCCCAGTTATATTAAAGATATTCCACCTACTTCTATTCCCGTTTCTCCTGGGACTGTTACCCCTCAGACTGTTACCCCTCAGACCGCTTTTCAACATTGGGCTGAAAATATTCAAAGGCGATCGCAGTCTTTACCCAAATGTCCCCATTGTCATTGTCCAACCCCACCCGGAGAACTGAGCCGCTGGTCTATGTGTGCGATGTGTTTCAGTCACCGAATCAATTCCCCACCTACCCACTGATCACTGAAATCACTGTTCCCTGTGTACTGTCTCAAACTGTCCCATTTTTTTCTTTAGAAGAGTTCTGGCCCTACAGGTTTGCCATTGTCCCCAGAACCCGATTTAATTGAGTCTCTGTAGCGATTATTCTGGCCCTAAGCTAGATACACAAATCTATTTTTACAGCTCTGTTAATTTTCTATCTTGATTATTTTAGCTTGATCCCCAGCTTGTTTCCACGTCTTGCATCTCAATTCACTGAAGTTTACAGTTTGCAACGTGTTGAAGTTTAATTGTATCTGTTTATAAATGAAATCTAAAATAAATATAAAGCTTGATTGTGACTTGGGGATCACTCAAACTGAGACAGAATAATGATTGATCGGGGATCGCTATCAGTTGCGCGATCCCGGACAATAAGGAATAGCAAATGGAATCACACTGGAGTATCTCATGGAAGCCTCACACGCTTTGATCTCGTCCTGTCGTTGCTGCCGATACTACACACCAGAAGGTCAACGAGGTGGAAACTGTAGTCAGCTTAACGTTCCCGTCAAAGGAGGTTGGAAAGCTTGCAGTTTAGCAATCCTGACTTTTTCAACACCTTGGGAAGAAGCCGCGAATGTCTTGGTGCTACCGCAGAAGACAGAAGCCTTACCTGAATCTGTTCCCATTGCTGTCTAGTCTCCAAAGTAAAGCCAAAGATTTTTGCAATCATTCTTTCTGACTAAGTTACCGATAACAGATTCACGCAGCAGAAGTTCTTAACAGGTTTCAATTTCCATCAAATTCAACTTAAAAAAACAAATTTGTCACCACTCAAGGTCGTTTACCCTCTATTTCATTCAAACATTTTCTGTTAGGAACTTCTGGCTTTCATTCATAGATAATTTTACTTGTTTTTAATTTTAAATTGAGGTTGAATGCTGACCTTTAAAAATGAACAGGTTGTCAAGGCAACCAAGGATACTGGCGAAAATTAGGTTTTCGCTTCTCTAAAAATGCTTTTTTTCCTTCGGCTCCTTGTTCTGTCATATAATACAATAGTGTGGCATTTCCGGCGAGTTCTTGTAATCCGGCTTGACCATCACAATCAGCATTAAATGCCGCCTTTAAACATCGAATTGCTATCGGACTTTTCTCTAATATTTCTCCCGCCCATTGAACCCCTTCTGCTTCGAGTTCTTCAACGGGAACTACACAATTAACTAATCCCATTTCTAGGGCTTGTTGAGCGGTATATTGACGGCATAAAAACCAAATTTCTCTCGCTTTTTTCTGACCGACAATTCGAGCCATATAACTCGCCCCAAATCCCCCATCAAAGCTTCCAACTTTCGGACCTGTTTGCCCAAATATTGCATTGTCAGCCGCAATTGTCAGGTCACAAACTAAATGTAAAACATGACCACCTCCAATTGCATAGCCTGCAACTAAGGCAATTATAACTTTTGGCATTGACCGAATTAATCGCTGCAAATCTAACACGTTTAAACGGGGAACTCCTGCTTCATCAATATATCCTGCTTCTCCTCGCACGCTTTGATCGCCTCCCGAACAAAACGCATATTTCCCATCCGTATGCGGTCCGGCTCCTGTTAATAAAACAACCCCAATATTAGTATCTTCACGAGCATCACTAAAGGCATTATAAAGTTCGTTTACTGTTTGAGGACGAAACGCATTCCGTTTGTGAGGACGGTTAATTGTAATTTTTGCAATGCCGTCTATTTTATGATAAAGAATATCTTCGTAGGTTTTTGCAGTTTGCCATTCAATAGTCATTTTTAATATTTTCGTGTTTAAGATTTTAATTTTTCGGATTTTCAGTACAAGTTTAACTCATTACTAAATTTCCAGAACCGGGAATCACTTCTCCAATTTTATAGGCAGAAATCTGGCTGGATTCAAACTTTTTAATTGTGGAGTCTACTTGCTCAGGCGGTACAATCACGACATAACCAATGCCCATATTAAAGGTTTCTTGCATGGCTGTTGCATTAACATTTCCGGTTTTGGCAATCCATTCAAAAATCGGTAAATTTGGCCAACTTCCAGAACGAACGGAAATGGCTTGATCTGATGTTAGACAACGGGGTAAATTTTCCGGTAAACCGCCTCCGGTAATATGTGCCATTCCATGAATTTCTAAGCCCGATTTTAAAGCCTGTAAAATGGGTTTCACATAAATTTTAGTCGGCGTTAAACAGACTTCCCCTAAAGATTGACCTGCAAATTCGGGTGGACAGTCTTCCCAACTGATTTGGCGATCGCTGACTATTTTCCGAACTAAACTAAATCCATTGCTATGAACCCCACTACTGGCTAAACCAATCACTGCATCGCCAAGTTTCACCTGAGAACCATCTAGAATCTGGCTTTTTTCGACAATTCCCACACAAAACCCCGCTAGGTCGTATTCTCCCACGGGATAAAATCCTGGCATTTCTGCAGTTTCTCCCCCAATTAAAGCGCATCCGGCTTGTTGACAGCCTTCAGCTATACCTTCGACGACTTCAACCAGTTGTTCGGGGTTGAGTTTCCCTGTCGCCAGATAGTCCAGAAAAAACAGCGGTTCAGCCCCACAGGTGAGAACATCGTTAACACACATGGCGACAAGATCAATACCAACGGTTCGATGCTGGTTGAGTTGGGTGGCGAGTTTGAGTTTAGTACCCACACCATCAGTTCCAGAAACTAAGACTGGCTGTTCGTAGCCTGTCGGAAGTTCAAAGCAGCCCCCAAAACCTCCTAAACCTCCCAGAACCCCCGGTCGATAGGTGGATTGGACGTGCTGACGAATTCGGTCTACAAAGTCTCGACCCGCCGCTACATCGACACCTGCTTCTCGATAATCCATTGTTTACCTATCCAACTGCTCAGATCACACAGTATAGGGAAGGCAAGAGACAAAAGGCAAGAAATTCTAACTGCTTACGGCTTACTGTCTACTGTTTACTCTCAAACTGCAATAGTCCTATTAGAAAATTTTATAAGTCTAAAATAAAAATGAGCAAAAATTCCTAAAATGTCCATCGCAAGGGAATCTTAAGCTTTACTATACTGTTTAGTTTGACTAAAATTTCAAAAAGAATCAATCGATACCGATTCCGAATTGTCAAACTTCGTGTTAATCTGTTGCAGTTGCTTTTGCAAAAGTAAACACGTTTCGAGTATGAGTTGATCTCCAAAGTTAACTCGCAAAGGATCTAGACCTTAACACTCGAATTACAGGTGAATTTTGTAAATCGGTACATGAAGCACAAATTTTTATGTGGTTTCGCGGCAACGCTGTTCCTATCGAGTTTGGCTATTTCCTTCTCAAGTCACGCTGACCAGCTTGCAACAACTCCCGACCTGGAGACGAATGAACAGACTCAGACGCAAGACACTTCTGTCAGGACAGAGGAAAATCAGGAAACTTCTGTTCAAACAGAAGCAACAACTCGTAGCACAGCCGTAAAGGTGGGAGAATATCAATCGGATTCTACCGATCAAATAATCAATGCGATCGCGACAATTCAAGCCCACGAGTGGAATAACCGCCAAGCCGCGACTCTGTATGTGCGTAATATTCCAGTTTTAACTTTCGTTGAAGAAGTCCCTTCGCTCAAAGAAGCAACTCAAGGGAATCTTGTTAAAGTTGGGACAGTTTCAGACTCTTTCCAATCGAGTCCCGATCTCCAAGCTCAACAAAATAGCGATCCAGTTGTTCGAGCAAGCGAAATTGCAGCTAAACTCAACCAGCTCAACCATCAACAAATAGATGCTAACATGATCGGGGTGCGTTGGGACGAGGAGCAACAAAACTACACGATTGAGATCGAGGGACAAACTCTAGTTGCGATCGATTCCGATACAATTCTTCCAGACACAACAAAAGATTTAGCTGAAGATGCCCTACAAGCCACTAACCGACTGCGCCGCCAAATGGGGAACGCAGAACCTTTGAAGCAAATCGAAGGTAAACCCGCTTCAAATCCTTTAGAAAATGCCTTTAATGGCCAGGTTTTAGCAGCGGCTCAAGGTTTAGCCTCTTGGTATGGCCCGGGTTTTCATGGTAACTTAACTGCGAACGGAGAACGGTTCAATCAATATGCCATGACCGCAGCCCATCGTTCACTACCGTTTGGAACTATGGTACGAGTGACTAACACCAATAATGGTCGTTCTGTGGTAGTACGAATTAATGATCGCGGGCCGTTTATTCGAGGTCGTATCATTGATTTATCCATCGGTGCGGCTGACGTAATCGGTATGGTCAGTAACGGCGTTGCGCCCGTGAAAGTGGAAGTTCTCCGCTCTCAAAAGTAGAGGCTTTGACAGTTTATAGTGATGCAGTACACAGTTGAAACGGATTGAGATCCATATTAACGGATGCGCGTTTATGCCAATTAACCTAAATATCCTAGATATCGGTTTCTTAAAGTGTTAACTTCTCGGTTCGATCATAAACCTGATTCGTTTTACAGCAGTTATCAGTTCTATAGACTAATAACTTTTACTGCTAACTGTATACTGTGTACTGTGTACTGTTGACTCAGTTGTGTTGCCATGCGCCTGTTTACTACAGTTGCAGCGATGCGCTGCTACTTGAATATTCATCGTTCAAAGACCTCGCAAGTCACTGTCGGATTTGTTCCCACAATGGGAAGTCTACATCTGGGTCACTTGAGTTTGATTGAGCGGGCAAGAGCAGAGAATGCAGTGATTGTGGTGAGTATTTTTGTGAATCCTCTTCAGTTCGGGCCACAAGAAGATCTCGATCAGTATCCCCGATCTTTAGAGCAAGATTTAACACTGTGTCAACAGGCAGGGGTTGATGTTGTTTTTGTGCCCAGTGTTAAGGAAATATTAGGTCAATCTTCGCCAGATCAAGGAGAATCAGAAACTCAAGCTCAAACGGCTGTTGTTCCGCCGTCACAGATGATTTCTGTGTTGTGTGGCCCTTCTCGTCCGGGTCACTTTCCGGGTGTAACAACGATTGTGGCTAAGTTTTTTAATATTATTGAACCCTCGCGGGCTTATTTTGGACGCAAAGATGCTCAACAGCTTGCTATCATTCGACGGATGGTTACTGATTTGAACTGGCCGATTTCAATTATCGCTTGTCCGATTGTACGAGAATCGTCAGGATTAGCTTATAGTTCACGGAATCGATATTTAACTCTTGAACAGAAACAACAAGCTTCAATACTCTACCGCGCTCTCCTCCAAGGGGAGCAAGTTTTTTTAGCGGGGAATTGTCAAGGCTCGGTGATACTTGATGCAGTCAAAGCAGAACTGGCAACCACACCAGAGGTTAAGTTAGAGTATCTGGAACTTGTCGATCCGGATATAATGACACCGTTAACCGAAGTGAAAGAGGTGGGACTATTGGCAATTGCAGCGCGGTTGAGTACAACACGGTTGATTGATAATTTGATTTTACGCAACCGGAAACCCATTTTGGCGATTGATGGGCCAGCCGGGGCAGGGAAATCAACGGTAACGCGCCAAGTCGCTCAAAAATTGAATTTGCTATTTCTAGATACGGGCGCAATGTACCGGGCGGTAACTTGGTTAATTCTGGAAAAGGGGATCAAGATTGAGGATGAACCTGCGGTTGCGGAGATTGTTCATCAATGTCAAATTGAACTCAAGCCTCAAGAAGATCAACTGGAAATTTATATTAATGGTCGTGAGGTAACGGCGGAAATTCGTTCCCAACAGGTGACAGCAAATGTCTCTGCGATCGCGGCTCAAGCTGTCGTGCGTCAGCATCTCGTTAAACAGCAACAGACTTATGGTCGGACGGGCGGAGTGGTCGCCGAAGGACGAGATATTGGAACTTATGTGTTTCCTGATGCTGAGTTGAAGATATTTCTAACTGCTTCTGTCAAAGAGCGATCGCAACGTCGTCAACTCGAACTGCAACAGCAAGGACAAGAGGATATTAGTCTCAAACAAATCGAACGAGAAATTGCTCAACGGGATTATCAAGATAGCACACGCTCAATTGCTCCCCTGCGAAAAGCCGCAGATGCCATTGAAATTCAAACCGATGGCTTGACGATTGAACAGGTTACAGAGCAGATTATTCGCCTTTATCATCAGAAAACAACCAAATTCACATAAAATTTTGACAGATTAGCCTAAATTTAACCTAATATCGTAGAGAAGTGATTTGCTGGAGAGAGTTTGACTTTCTACAAGCAACTTCTTAAAGTCTTGACATTTTCATTGAAATATGTTATTGACACTTAGCTCGATTGACCGGAGTACAATTAGCTCAATCTGAGTTTTTAATCAAGGAATTATTCCTAAAGTTAAATTTATCGGTGTGAAGGAACAATAGATGGTACAACACTCAAGTTTAATGCGTCAACAGCAACAGCAGCAGCGAGTTTCGCGTTTTGCTTTAATTTCGGCTGTTGCAAGTTTCCTCATTGGTGTAATGTTGCCCTGGAATTTGCGTGCGACTCGTGAAATCGAAGCTCCATCGATTTCTCAGTCTCCATCCCAAGTTGTTGTGCCAAGTTCAGAATCAACTCAAAAACCAGAGCAAAAGTCCTCACCTGAAGCGACTGTTAGCTCTGTTGCTGAGAAACCTGTGAGCGCAGAAACTCCGACTCAAAATCAAGACTCTCAAGTCGCTGAGTCAGTGATTAATCCCAAAGAATTGCCCCGTGTCAGCCAAACAATTACTCAACGAGTAGAAGGAGTACAAGCGGCGATTACAGGTCTCAAAGCACAACGTTTTGAAAATACTATACCGGATCGTTTCAAGGGTAAAAGTATTAAAGCTGTCGATCTCAAAACAGATGAGAAAGTCGTTGCCTTGACCTTTGATGATGGTCCCTGGCCAGAAACAACTGAACAGATATTAGAGATTTTAAAGGAAAACAATATTAAAGCGACATTTTTTTGGGTCGGTCAAGCTCTCAACAATCATAAAGAAATTGGTAAAAAGGTAGCATTGGATGGTCATGTGATTGCTAATCATACCTGGAACCATCTCTATCATTACCATAGTCGCTCCGCTGCCGCTAGAGAGATTGAAGATACAGCGGATTTGATTGAAGAAGTAGTCGCGAGAAGTAACATAATCAACTAACCCGTTATTTTCGACTCCTCCAGGCGGACGAAAAATGGGGGTTTTAA
>JBCBCI010000007.1:0-44799 GCA_038530755.1 Cyanobacteria bacterium J06592_8
TTGATTAACCGTTGACCAAAATAGAATTTGACTTGTACTTCCCTTATCTTGCTCCTCTTTGTCTAAAAAGAACCATTGATAGGTTTGATATTGAATTCGCTTCATTGAGTACACCATATCTAAACCATTACGGACGACATGGAGAAACTTCATTTGCGGAAAAATTTCATTCCAAAATTTAATCATTAAAAGATTATTGGGATGTTTCAGACCCCAGCGAGCATCTTCACTAGGAATTTCAGCAAGATGGTTTTTGATAAAATCATGGAAATCATTTGATAAGGCTTCGTGAACTGACTCCGGTAAACAGCCATTTTTATGTAGATATAACGGTAGCCAAGCACGGTAAAATGATTTATTATCATTATTTTCCTCAGCTTTATTCAAATCCGACCCCATATAAATTCCAGCATATCGAATAATCTTCGTAAAGATTCGAGTTCCTGAACCTCCAACAGCTCCAATAACAACTGGGTTATTTTTAAAATTCATTTGATTGGCTCCTTATAGTTTCAAAAAATGACTTGATTGAATATTTATTAAATTATTTGCAATCGTAAGAAAATTGAATAGGTAATGGAACAATCCCATGTTGACGCCAAGAAAAATAGTTTCCAGAACTATAAATATCTACAGGGGGAATATTGATGATAGCTGCATCTTCAACTTTCAAAATAACTCCTTTTCCTGGCCGACTAATCTTGATATTAAGGATATAGTCACCTCCACCTAGATATCGAGTAATATCTGGATATTCAAAGACACAATTCCAATTCCCTTTAATATTCTCTAAAAATGAATTAGCCATGCGGGGCCAAATATTAGAAATGAGAATTCCATCTGAAGTTGTGATGCGAACTACAACTGCTAAACGAGAGATTTCTTGCTCTGCATAACCTTTAACTTCAACTTTAAGTGTCGATGTTTCTTCATTTTCTTCAATGAAAGCATCAATACTGTGAAGTTCTAGTCCATGTTCAGAATTAACAATCTTACCTTCTAACTGAGAGCTGGCTCGACTAATCATGTGCTTTTCGTAAGCATCAACAATCTCATTAATCTCTCCGCTGTCTCGTACAGTACCTCGTTCTAGCCAGTAGGCGGTGTTGCATAACTTGCGAACGGCTGCCATTTGGTGGCTAACAAACAATACAGTTCGACCTTGATTTTCGGTGATGTCTTCCATCTTACCTAGACATTTATTTTGGAAGGCAATATCCCCAACGGCTAGAACTTCATCAACCACTAAAACTTCGGGTTCTAAATGAGCGGCTACTGCAAAAGCTAGACGAACTCGCATTCCAGAAGAATATCGTTTAACAGGTGTGTCAATGTATTTCTCGACTTCGGAAAAGGCAACAATCTCATCAAATTTTCGTTTGATTTCTGCTTTGCCCATTCCTAGAATTGCACCATTGAGAAAGATATTTTCTCGACCTGTTAACTCTTGATGAAATCCGGTTCCCACTTCTAATAAACTAGCAACTCGGCCGTGAATTTTAATTCGTCCCTGTGTGGGTTCTGTAATTCGACTGAGAATTTTTAACAGGGTTGACTTTCCGGCTCCATTGTGACCAATAATAGCCACTCGCTCGCCGTGTTTTACTTCAAACGATATGTCTTTTAATGCCCAGAATTCTTCAACTGTGGGGTCATCAAACTTTTTTCCAAAAGGCTTGAGTAAATTGTTTCCGAAAGACTTGGCTCCATTTGCCATTCGGTCACGTAAGGTTGCATACTTTTCTTGCTTTTGATGACCGATGATGTATTTTTTGCCTAAGTTTTCGACCTGAATGATTTTATCAGACATACCTTTTAAGAATGACTAATCAATACTTCCTAAACTGCTTGAAAAATTCCGGAAAAATTACAGATTTTTTAGATAGTTTTTCCATTAATTATTTTTGATTTAATTAATTTCGATTAAATGACATCAGCAAAAGTTCGTTCGACTTTTCTGAAATACCAAATGCCACTGCAAAACAACAGAAATACTAATCCAATCGATAGGGCAAATCCGGGCCAGTAAAGCTGTGTCTCAGTCCCTAAAATAGCCCAACGAAACCCATCAATAACACCGACCATTGGATTCAGAGAATAGATGAATCGCCATTCTTCCGGAACAATACTGCTGCTAAATCCCACAGGGGAAATATAAAGACCAAATTGCACAATAAATGGCACAATGTAGCGAAAATCTCGATATTTTACGTTCAGTGATGCGAGCCATAATCCTCCTCCAATTGAAGCGATAAAGGCGATCACAATGAATAGAGGCAATGTCACAATTCTCCAGTTTGGAATAAAGTTGTACCAAGCCATCAGCCCTAGCAAAATCATACCGGAAACCATGAAGTCAACGAAGCTGACAACAACTGCACTGGTGGGTACAATTAAACGCGGAAAATAAACCTTAGAAATTAAATTCGCGTTGCCCACTAAACTATTACTACAATTTGATAGAGAATTAGAAAAGAACTGCCAAGGAAGCATCGCGGCAAATACTAAAATTGGATAAGGCACACCGTCTGATGGCAGCTTGGCAATATTTCCAAACACAACGGTGAATACAATCATCGTCATAAAGGGTCGAATCAGCGCCCACGCCATCCCAATGATTGTTTGCTTGTAACGAACTAAAATATCTCGCCAAGCCAAAAAGTAGAAGAGTTCTCGATAACGCCATAAATCATTCCAATATTGACGCTCGGTTCGACCTGCTTCGATAACTAATTCGACTGAACTGTTGGTCATAAGATTATAGAGAAAGACTCAAATTTTGTATTGACTTGATGTTTTCTATTCTCATAAACTAAAATTTTGGCTCTAATCCGGAGAAACACTGATTCTTTACAGACCCTTTACAATTTTTGTAACTACGTGAGCTTATTCATTTTTGCTCCAACATTACTTGCGATCGCATCCAATCTCTTAATCCGATCATTCTCCGAATTGCTCACGATATCGAGGGAGTATTGCTTCGAGTTCATCAGCCAAACCTCCTCTGGATTTTCGCTGGGTAGTCATACATTGTCGGTAAGACTTTCTGGGGTGAGTTCGGGGGATCGGCTTGGTACATGATTTGAGTCATATCCCGTTAACCTTACTGTAGCAATTGAATGGGCTTTGGCGATGCGGATTTTTGATAGAGCAAGGGGAATTGGGCGGGTTGAAATGTTTGGTCTTGGCGATCGCTGCGACAACTTTAGTCTGTTGCTCATCATCCGTTTTCAAGTTAAGTGCTTGACTCGAAATTACACAGAAGTTCAGATTTTACTTCTATATATTCTCTTAAGATTACAAATTATTGAGTCACAATCCGGATAAATAAACCGTAATTTCACAGATCTCCTGATTAACGAGAGACCGTTTGTAGATCTACATAGTGTTTCTCGCCAATTATTGCTGTTTTCGGGGTGATATCAGTATAAGAAAATCCGCTTCTATCCCCTTTTTAATTCGCATTCATTTTCACTGAAGTTTTATATCGTCAAATACTCAAAGAAGGTTCATGCGCGTTTCTACCCTCTCTCTTCTCACTCTGGCAATCTTCGTTTCTGGAAATTCTAGTGTTTATGCGATCGCTATTCCGGGAGAGAATCCTCTGTTATCCGCTTCAAAATCTGACAGTTCTCTGCCTAGATTAGCCTCAGTTGAACAGAAGATTGCTTCTCAGCCGCTCTCAACTTATTCTGATAATTATGCTGCTAATTCTCTTGAGGAACATTGGGCGCGAGGCTTTATCGAACCCCTCGTACTTCGTGGGATTATTCCGCCTATTGATGGGAACTCACTTCAGCCCGATCAATTTGTGACTCAAGCTCAATTTTCTTCTATTCTTCAAAATGCTTTCGGTGTCGATCCAGTACAATCTAATACCGACCCAGATCGAGCTATTTCTCGCCTCGAAGCTTTAGTAACATTGGTTGAAGTTTTAAATTTACAACCCCGTCAAATTGCACCCGAAAGTTTAAGTCGCTATTTTCTTGATGCTCATAATATACCAGAATCAAGCTTAAGTCAAGTCGCAGCCGCTACAGAAAATCGTTTGGTGGTGAACTATCCGAATGTTAGGGTTTTAAACCCTAATAAAAGTGCGACACTGGCGGAAGTTTCAGCTTTTGTCTATCAAGCTTTAGTGAGTGTTGGACAAGCTCAAAATCTGATCCAAGTCAGTAATACGAATAACAATAATCCGCCTCAAATTCCCCCTCCACCTCCGCCGAATTTGAGGAATTCCCCTGCAACAATTCAAGCCATTGAAGTTGCGGAAAACACAGATTATACTATAGGAGGAGGCGATCGCATTGCTATTTCTCTGTCAAATTTCCCCGAACATAATGGTGAATATGCGGTTTTAAGCAATGGTTTTATTAATATGCCTCTCTTAGGTAAATTGAAAGTCGAAGGGATGACCGTTCAAAGATTAGAGCAAAATCTAGAAGCCCGATTTTCTCAAACGATGAAAAATCCTCAAGTTACCGTCACTTTAGTTGCGGCTCGACCCTTAAATATTGCAGTGGCGGGCTCCGTAAATCGTCCGGGTGCTTATGCAATGGAACTGCAAGTTAATCCGACTGAATTTCCCACCATTACTCAAGCCATTCAACTGGCTGGAGGTATTACTCAAGCCGCTAATATTAGAGAAGTACAAGTTCAGCGAAAAATGGGTTCTGGGCGGGAACAAATCATTGCTGTTAATTTGTGGGATTTGTTTCAAACGGGGGATTTACGTCAAAATTTAACCCTGAGAGACGGCGATAAAATTGTTATTCCCACCTTAACTCGCGTAGACCTAACAGAAGCCCCTCAACTGGCGAATAATAATCTCTATCCGACTGAACCGCTTCCCGCAAAAATTGCCATTGTTGGAGAAGTTTTTCAACCCGGTTCCTACACCTTGCAAACCGGAAGTGGAGGAGCAGTTTTAACTGTAACTCGTGCAATTCAAGAAGCCGGAGGAATTACTTCAACCGCAAATTTACGTCAAGTTATTGTCCGTCGTCCTCTCGGAAATGGTCAAGAAAAAATTATTGATGTGGATTTATTTGCACTGTTAAGAGGAGGAGATTTAAGCCAAGATGTAATCCTAACGAATGGCGATACTATCATTATTCCAACCCTGACCGGAGTTGATTTAGCGGAAGCGCCACAAGTTGTTAATAATAACTTATATTCGGCTGCATCTAAACCGATGAAAGTGGCAATTGTTGGGGAAGTAGTACGTCCTGGCCCCTATGATTTAGTTGCAGATAGTGCAACAGGTGGATTCCTCACCGTCACTCAAGCCATTCAACAAGCCGGAGGAATTACCTCTAGTGCAAATTTACGTGAAATTCAAGTTCAACGTCTCAACCGCAATGGTAGCGCAGAAACAATTAACGTGAATTTATTTGCTTTAATTCAAGAGGGAGATTTACAACAAGATGTAATCTTAAAAACTGGAGATACGATTATTATTCCGACTGCTGATAATCTAGCTCCCAATGAGATCAATGACTTAGCTCGCAGTACCCTTTCTCCAAATACCATTCGAGTCAACTTTGTGGGAGAAGTTCAGCGAGCAGGACTTTTAGAAATTCCGCCCAATACTCCCTTAAGTCAGGCAATTTTAGCCGCAGGTGGCTTTAATAATCGAGCTTATGAGGGTGCAGTTGAGTTAATTCGTTTGTCTCCAGATGGCAGTGTAGAAAAACGAGAAATCAATGTTAACTTTGCAGAGGGAATTGGCCCAGAAAACAACCCAACCTTGCGAAATAATGACATTATTGTGGTTCGACCCACCGGATTAAATCGATTCTCCGATGATGTCAGCAATATTCTGAATGCGACTTCACCCTTGGGAATTATTTTTCAATTTATTGAGCGTTTGTTTTAAAGGCTTGGCTTACGGAATATTCATCAGTAAGCTTGAAGAATTAAAAAAAAAATAAACTTTTTAGCTGATTTCAACCTCACGGATTCTATTATGGCGACCCCATCAAACCCCGAAAAACTCCTCTCACAAAATCTTCCCAAATCGCTTCCGCCTCTTCCGTCTCTTTCTCCGAGTTCAATGAATCCTGCTGGAGAAGGAGAAGGAAATGATTTTGGTAAAATCTTTGCTGTGATTCAGCGGCGTATTCTTCTGATTACCAGTATTGCATTTGCAGTCGGTTCAGGAATGACGCTACAAGCCTTGAGAAAGCCTGTTGTTTATCAATCAGGTTTTCAACTGCTCGTTGAACCTGTAAAAAGCTCTGACAAACTTGCAGGACTCACTAATAGCTATGGGGGTAAAGTAACAGAAACTTCTTTAGATTATCAAACTCAAATTCAAATTTTAAGAAGTCCTCAACTGATTAATAAAATTATTGAAAATGACATTTCTAAAGAATACCCTGAATTAAGCTATGGAGCGATTGTCAGTCGATTAGCAATTAATCAACAAGGCGAAACTAAAATTTTAAATATTCGCTATAGAGACTCCAATCCTGACCGAGCTAAATTTGTTCTCGATCAATTAGCAATTGGTTATTTAAGATATTCTCTACAAGAACAACAAACCAATCTTCGCCAAGGATTGCAATTTGTTGAAGAACAACTACCCGAATTAATTAATCGAGTCAATACACTCCAAGCTCGACTCGAACGCTTCCGACAGCAATATAATTTTATTGAACCTCAAAGTCAAGCTCAAAAATTATCAGCTCAAGCTGATAGTTTGTCCGCCGAGAAATTTGAACTTCAAAAACAACTGGTTGATGTTCAAACCCGTTATTCGATTCTACAGCAAAATGATGGGGCGATGGCCGCTTTAAATTCTTCGGCAAATTATCAACAACTCATCACTCAAGTTCGGCAAATTGAAGCCCTAATTGCTTTAGAATCAACTCGCTATCGGTCTAATAGTGCTCCCATTCAAAACTTACTCAATCAACGTCAAAACTTGATGCCTTTGCTGAATCAAGAAGCACAGCGAGTTTTAGGGTCTCAAGCCGCTGCAATTACCAATGAATTACTCTTATTACAAGTCCGTTTAAATGCGATTTCACAAGCCGAAGCCCAAGTCAATCGTCAGCTTGAGCAAATGCCAACATTAGACCGTCAATATACAGACTTACAGCGAGACTTAACCCTAGCAACGAGTAGTCTCAATCGCTTTTTAGAAAAACGAGAATCTCTACAAATTGAAGGGGCTCAAACGGAAGTTCCTTGGCAGGTTTTATCTCCTCCCAGTCGTCCGGGTGCGCCTGCATCTAATTTCGTTAACCAACTTATGACTGGTATTTTCGCGGGACTTGCGGCGGGCGTTGCTGTCGCTCTGCTCCTTGAACGTTTAGATACACTATTCTACTCAGTTGATTTAGTTAAAGACAAAACAAAACTGCCAATTTTGGGGATTATTCCCAAGAACAAAAAACTCAAAGAATGGCAGCAACTTTCTCTGGAACAGCGACAAGAAAATACTCAGCTTGAAAGCGGAAAAAGGATTGAAATCAATGAAGCTTCGATTCCGTTTCTTTTGGGTCATAATTTCCTCCCCTTCTTAGAATCATTCAGAACACTCTGTACGAATATTGGTTTCCTGAGTTCTGATACTCCGATTAAATCTTTTACCATTAGTTCTCCCGCTCCCGGAGAAGGAAAATCAACCGTTGCAGTTCATCTCGCCCAAGCCGCCGCCGCTATGGGAAATCGAGTCTTATTGGTTGATGCGAATTTGCGCCTCCCTCAAGTTCATGCTCAATTAAATTTAGCCAATGAATTCGGACTCAGTAATCTGATTAATACAGATGTTGATCCAGATGAAGTTGTCCAACAAGTCCCTCTTTGGGAGAATTTATTTGTCCTCACCGCCGGTCAAATTCCACCCGATCCCACCAAGCTTCTCTCTTCTAATAAAATGAGAAGTTTGATGAATCTATTTTGCTCTAAGTATGATTGGGTCATCTATGACACACCGCCTTGTACAGATGTGGTTGATAGTAAAATACTCGCTCCCCATACCGATGGATTGTTACTCGTGGTTCGCTTGAAAAAAACCGATAAAAATGTACTCCAACAAGCACTAGAATCACTCAAACAGTCCCGCCATAATATTTTGGGGTTAGTCGTGAATTCCGCAAAACCTCAACATAATTTATCCGGTTACTATGGAGCCTCCCCTCAAACCGAAGCTTGGACGAATACAGAGGTCGAACTCGAAACTGAAGCTCAAACCCAAAATACGACAGGTAATCGTTAAGATTTCAGTGGAAACTGCAAAGATGGTTTGACGCGGCGCAAAAAATCGTGACTTGATTTGCTACAATCTACAGGGTCGTTTTGCTATGTGATCAAAATATCCTTGAGTCAATCCATTGATCTACCGAGAGTAGATGATTTTCTAGAAGAACTCGCAGCTATCCAGCAAACGGGTTCAAAACGAATTGCTTTGCTGGGATCTCGTCATGTTCCCCTGACGCATCAGAATCTCATTGAACTGATGAGCTATGCACTTGCGCTAGGGGGAAACTACATCATTACATCTGGTGCGACGGGTACCAATTTAGCCGCTATCCGAGGAGCCATGCGAGCTGATCCGAATTTGTTGACGGTGATTTTACCTCAAAGTTTGCAACGCCAACCTAGAGAATCACGGATTCAACTTGAACAGGTGATTCATGTCGTGGAAAATCCCAAAGGTGATACATTGTCTCTGGCTGAAGCAAGTTCCTTGTGTAACCAAGAGATTATTTCTCGATGTCAGCAGTTGATTTGTTTTGCGTTTCACGATAGTCATACTTTGCTAAAAACCTGTGAGGAGGCAGAAAATCAACGCAAAGTGGTGACATTATTCTACTTTGATTAGATGAGGAACTCGGACAAATGGGGATTTTAGAGCTACCTACTTCGGCAATTTTAGTCGATGCCATTTTTGCTGCTTTTGTGCTGGTGTATTTGCCATTTTTGCTGGTCGGTTATGGTCGATTACAAGTCGGTTACGATCAGAGCGCACCCCGTGCGATGTTTGATAAATTGCCTCCCTTTGCTCAACGGGCGACATGGGCGCACCAGAACTCTTTGGAGGCATTTATGCTGTTTGCAGCAGCGGCTTTGTGTGCTTATGTAACACACCAGGATTCACAATTGGCGGCGATCGCAGCAATCACTTTTGTTGTCGTTCGCCTACTTTATTCTGTGTTTTATATTCTTAATATTCCCTTAGCCCGTTCCCTGATGTTTGCGATAGGTTCAACTTGTATCACTATTTTATTTGTGCTGAGTATGCTCACTGTTAATCCCTGGGGTTAGTGGGTGGCGGGTGATTACAATTAACCTGAAGTTTCTACAGAGACAGTTAAGTGAAAAGTCTCGATTTTTTGTTTGTTATCAACACTAGACAGTTATGGCTTCTACTTCCTCTTTTGATATTGTGAGTGATTTTGATCGTCAAGAGCTGGTTAATGCGATCGATCAAGCCTCACGGGAAATTAACAGTCGCTACGACCTCAAAGATACCAATACAACTTTAGAATTGGGTGAGGATGCGATTACGGTTAATACTAGCAGTGAGTTTACCTTGGATGCAGTACATACGGTTTTGCAAACGAAAGCGGCTAAACGTAATCTCTCTTTGAAAATCTTTGAGTACGGTAAAATTGAGTCTGCGAGTGGAAATCGAGTTCGCCAGGAAATTAAACTGAAGCGAGGAATTGATAAAGATATTGCCAAGCAAATTAACAAGTTAATTAAGGACGAATTCAAAAAGGTTCAGTCTTCAATTCAAGGGGATTCAGTTCGAGTCACGGCAAAGTCTAAGGATGAATTGCAAGCCATTATTCAACGGATGAAGCAGGAAGACTTTCCAGTGGCATTGCAGTTTACAAACTATCGTTAATCTAAGCAGAGTTTTGTAGGTTGGTGTCGAGTCAGCCCGACCCAACATTTCAGGAAATTAGTGGTGTTGGGTTTTAGGCTTCAACCCAACCTACTCAAAGCCTCTACAGGTTTGACATGACCTCTTTTGCAGCGGCTAAAGTTTTGTCAATGTCTTCATCGGTGTGAGCCAAAGAGGTAAATCCGGCTTCAAACTGGGAAGGTGCTAGGTAAATGCCCTGTTCTAACATTCCACGATGGAAGCGCCCAAATTTCGTTAGGTCAGACTTCTTGGCATCATCATAGTTATGAACGGGGCCAGCCGTGAAGAACAACCCAAACATGGCACTCACTTGACCGCCACAGGCTTCGTGACCTGTTTCTTGAGCAATTTGGATCAAGCCGTCGGATAATCTCTTCGTGATTTGATCGAGATATTCGTAGGTTCCCGGCTTGTGTAACAATTCTAGGGTTTTGATTCCCGCCGTCATCGCCAATGGATTTCCAGATAACGTTCCAGCTTGATACATCGGACCAGAAGGCGCAACCATAGACATAATATCCCGACGTCCGCCATAAGCTCCCACAGGTAAACCGCCACCAATCACTTTACCCAAAGTCGTCAAGTCTGGTGTCACGCCGAACCGTTCTTGAGCACCGCCGTAAGCAATGCGAAATCCAGTCATGACTTCATCAAAGACTAGCAACGCTCCATTTTCTGCGGTTAGGAGTCGTAATCCTTCTAAAAATCCCACATCTGGCGTGATGAAACCAGAGTTACCTACAACGGGTTCTAAGATGATTCCCGCAATTTCGCCGGGATTTTCCGCAAACAGTTTTTTGACGGCTTCTAGGTCATTGTAAGGGGCGGTGAGGGTATTTCCAGTTACAGATTTGGGAACGCCAGGAGAATCGGGTAAGCCGAGCGTTGCAACTCCAGAACCCGCTTTCACCAAGAACATATCGGCGTGACCGTGATAACAGCCCTCAAACTTGATGATTTTCTCTCGTTCGGTAAAGGCTCTCATTAGCCGCAGAACAGACATACAGGCTTCAGTGCCAGAATTGACAAATCTGACCATTTCTACGCTAGGAACGGCTTCGATCACCATCTCCGCTAATACATTTTCCAGGACGCAAGGAGCGCCAAAGCTCGTTCCTTTTTCGAGAGCCTCTTTCAAGGCGGAGATCACGTTGGGATGAGCATGACCACAAATCGCAGGTCCCCAAGTCCCGACATAGTCAATGTATTCATTGCCATCCACATCCCAAATATGGGAACCGAGTACACGGTCAAAAACAATCGGTTGTCCGCCAACAGATTTAAACGCTCGGACCGGAGAACTAACGCCCCCGGGCATTAGCTTTTGAGCCACTGTAAAAATTTCTTCTGACTTTGTTGTTCTTAATGGAGTTGTTACCATTGTGTGTATCTCCTGAAACTCCGATTTTTACATTTTGTAGATGCAACTTGTAGATGCAACGATTGCAAATTGAGGATAATCCTATATCGCGATCGCGATTCAGATAAAACATCCGCACCGATCGCACCGCAAAATGATATTTTATACAGGTTAGGTGTTCTTCGTTACACTTGCTGAATTTATGTCTGCGCCAAAACCCCTTACACTGAGCCAGTTGATCCCAATTGATAAAATTCGTTACAACGAACAAGGGTTGATTCCTGCCATTATCCAAGATGGCTTAGAGGGCCGAGTCTTAACATTAGTATGGATGAGTCCCGACTCTTTACAAAAGACTTTGGACAATCAACAAATTTACGATTCCACGCTAGCTCTGGTTGAACTCGGAGCGGATCTCTCTATCACTCAACTGCGATACGACTCGCTCAGTCAGTCTTTATTAATTTTAGTTGAATGTGAGTCCATTGCCGCAGAAAAGAGCGAATTTGCTGAGGTGGCGAGTAATCTTTTGTCAGAGGTTTTTGAGGTGATTTGCGATCGCCGCGATCATCCTAAAGAAGATTCCTACACCTGTAAATTATTGGCTGGGGGAGATAATAAAATTCTGAAAAAAATCGGAGAGGAATCAGCCGAAGTCGTGATGGCCTGCAAAGATGATGAAGCGATCGCCTCTGAAGTTGCTGATTTGTTCTATCATACTTTAGTAGCGATGGCTTATCATCACGTCGATCTACGTGAGGTGTACCGTAAATTAGCTGAACGTCGTCGATAGTTTTTTGGGTGTTGGGAGTGTGCATCAACGGTCTATTCACTTTCTATTCACGATCAACATCAGGATTGAATTGCTAACCCTTCATCTAGGACTGATAAGATTATGAAAGAGATTCCAGAATCTCGCACTGTGCGTTTAACAGTTCGCTATGTTAATGGGGAATCTCATTGCTTTGAGTTTGAGACTCCCCAAGAAGAAAAAGCCCTCCTCGCCAGTCATATTCAACGGGTTTTAAACTCTAAAGAGTTAATGCTAGAAGTTGGCGATCGCTTGTTAGTGATTCCTATGCAAAATGTACAAACGATAGAACTGTCTCCTATTCCCTTAAAATTGCCTGATATTGTCATTCGCAATGTTCGTCAAGTCGATTAGGAAAACATTGAAATTCTCATAAATTCAGGGCGTGAACAGTTGGAGTTAATGAGTAGAATTATAAGAGGGAAGTCAATCTTCACCAAGCAATAATACGGTTCGGGATTGTTAATGAAAATCTGAAAAAAACAAAATTATTATAGTGTAAGTGTCTCGCTTGCTACTTTTAACCAACTATTCTGCGTGATAGCTTCTGACCAGAACTTGGCGCAGATGAGTACACTGATAAACACCTAACACTGAATATGAATAATCTTGATTTATCTAATATTGATGAACTTCCTGAACATGGTTGGGGTCTGAAAATTCTCTTTCCGATTACAGATGAGCTGAGTTATGAACGAACGCCGGATGACCGTCAAAATTGCTTAAAACTTGTCAAAAACTACTCAGCTTACCCCTCTCAAGTCTCGACTGATTCTTCGACTCCGAGACAAAAAATTAAGCTACAAGTGAAGAGCGATATCGCACTTTTAGAAAATGTTTTAGCTTGGTATCAACAGCTAGAAGAGCAACCGATTCCTAAATCCGTATGGTGGCAATGTCAAATCGCTCTGGCTGAAGGATTTACGAATGCTGTTAATCATGCTCATAAGAATCTCCCCAATACAACTCCTATTGAGTTACAAATCAGTGTTTTTGATGAATGTCTCGAAATTCGGATTTGGGATTATGGCGGACCCTTTGACATAGAGGCAGAATTCAACAATAGTCAACAGAATTGAGCGGATTATCTATTAAAAAATTAAGGTAAAAATCCAGCAATCAATAGCGGAATAAATAAGGCTGCAATAATGATAGCAACAACAGTCACCGGATCAATATCGCGATTAGGTTTAGGATCTGACATTGTTTTAAGTTGAAATGATTAAACAGTCGCAAGGTGCATCACATTAGATTAGCATTTCCCGGAAAATAATACAAATTTACATATCACTATTGACTATTAACTGCTCACTGTTCAAATGAGTACCACATCGTTTACAATAAATAGCATCGCGATCGTGACCGAGCCAACCACAACCCGGACAAACGACTTCAACTTTACCTGCTGTTTTAATGAGTTGCTTGATTAAATCTCCAACTTGCCAAGGAATGAGAGCAATTCCGGTTAATATCATCAGAATCGTTAAAAATCGACCCGCTTCAGATAGGGGAACAACATCACCGAAACCCACTGTTGTCATTGTCACAACTGAAAAATAAACAGCATCGAGAAAGGTTTTAAAGATTTCGGGATTAACTGGACTTTCGACTTGATAAATTAGACCAGAAAAAATAAATATAATCGTTAACAATGTAAAGAGAATTCGAGCAAAAATAACCGCATCCTCAGTATGTAAATGAAAGATATAAACTTTTACATTTATAAATCGAATTAACCGCAGAATCCGAAACCATCGAAGAATTCGCAGGAAACTAACGTTAAAAAATCCGATGAAATAAGGTAAAATAGCAACTAAGTCAATAATAGAGTAGGGATTAAATATAAATTTAAACTTCTGTTCTGCTACCCAAAATCGAACTAAATACTCACAGGCGAAAATAATAACAATAATTTTGTCTATATCTTTTAAAATGTAGCGAAGCTTTGAGGAAATTGGATAGGTTAAAGCAACAAAAATAACTGAAGATAATAGAATTAAACCTGTAATTCCAAAACTTAAAAATAGACCAACTGGAGTGTCTAAATCATCCAGATAAAATGCTATTTGCTTACGAGTTAAACTTAGCTTTTTGACTTCAACTTGTTTATTCATTCAATATATAGCAATCTCAACTGATGCTAAAGATATTAATTGTTTCTTTTTATGGGGGTGGGCATTGCCCACCTGACGATCAAACATGACTCTAAATCAGTCTAATAATTCTTGAATCCGAAGCTGATTCTCCGGACTGAGAGACTGCTCATTCAGCCATTTTAGAGCTTGATTTTTCCCCTCTTGAGCCGCTACAACTAAAGCACCCCAAGCTTGTAAATCTGCTTCCTCTGGCGTTTCGACAAGAGCAGTTTGGATGCGAATTTTTAAACGTCCGTCATCGGATTGTAACAGGGTATTAATCTGTTCCGAATTAACCTGTTTATTCTCAACAACATCTAATGCTTCTGTCCAGCGACCATCGATTAAACCTGCAAGAACTTTTTGGGTTGGACTCGCCCAAGATGCAGTCGCTTGTGCTTCTGTAATTTGGGCATGAAATTGAATCAAATCCAATTGTGCCTGAGCTAAAGCCGTCCATTTTGCTGAACGATAATTATCTTCCTTGACCCGTTCTTTTAGAGGTTCCATCAAGTCTAAAGCTGCGGACCATAATCCACTCCGAGCCAATCGTAAAGCTTTGCGATATGAATAACTATCAATGGCTTGTTCCTCAAGGGAGATATCCGCAAGCTGAATCGGATTTGGAACGAATTGACGGGGTTTAACCTGATAGATTTTAAATTGGGGTTCGAGTCCAATGGTTTCTTCAACTAACAACTCTGGCTCACCATCTCCAGTCACTTGTTCCCAAATCGGTTGCTGTCCGGCCGCACTTTTCCACTCTAACATTGTACTGAGATAATGATGAGTTGGATTATAATGAATCACTTTCCCATAAGGAACTTTTTTTGACCCAATAATCCGTTCACCGTTCATACTAAACCAAACACCAAAACCCGGAACATTGCCACTAAATTGACGAATATTGGTCAAAGGAATCGGTTTATTTGAGCCTTGCTGGTTGGTCCGATTACTAATTAATGAAGTCAACACAAACGACTCAGCCGGGCCATGGGCATCGATCTGGTGAACGAGGCGATAATATTGCTCGCTTCCCGGACGTTGATAAGGCATTTGAACGGCTTTGTAAACTCGCAGTTCAACAATTTCTTGACAAACTGATGGACAAGGATGAGCCTGGGACGCTTCGCGTTTTTTTATCACCGGAACTAATAAGTCAGGTGAGTTTTGAACTAATTTTTCTGGCGGTAAGAGAAAGGGTTGAATAAACTTTAAATAGGGATAATTCTCAAAGAACGAATAAGAGAAAGTTCGAGAATTAGATTGAGGTAGGGATAAGCCTTCTCCAATCGTCAGTCCTTGTTCTTCGAGACTAACCCGAATTTCATCTAGACTTCTGATCGCATCATGGCGTTGCAAAGGAATCTGAGTCCAAGCGGGTAAAAATTGATTCAGCCAGATCCCCACATCAGGATCTAAAATCAGTCGATAGCTGAACCAAGCCCCACTCGCCAGTAAAGTTGATCCTCCGAGTAGCAACACAAAGGAGACGGTATCCGCCATCCACTTTTTCCAAACCGCCGTCAGAATGCCGTCTTTTGTGCCATCTTTTGACGGGGAAGAACGCTGCTGACGAGTTGAAATTTGTTCGGTCTGTCGAGTCGAGATCATGGAGGTTTGATGATCTCTAGATTTAGAATTGAGCCATCCGAGTCGGTGTAGGATTCTTACCATTTGAGGGGGGGTTTTGGGTGGGGGGTTTCTTCGGTGAAACTTGTTATTCATCATCAGCGCTCCGCCTATTGTCAGGGTTTCAGATTTAGAATTTATTGTTAGTTAACCCTCTTATTACCCTACTATCTTAATATTAGGAACAATCTCATAAATTTAGCCACAAATCAAGCCATTATCACTTGTTCATAGCGTTGGCCAATCTGTTCCCAAGTGTATTCACTCTCGATCAGATTTCGCCCATTTTCAGAAAGCTGTTGTCTGAGTTGAGCATCTTCAAAGAGTTGGCTAATCTTATCAATATATTCCTCAACTCGATTAGCACGCAAGGCCCTCAATGGGACATTTCCATCGACACTGAGTCCTTCTAAACCGTTATCACTACTAACAACGGGGACTCCTGTGGCCATTGCTTCTAATGTTTTATTTTTGATTCCAAAACCTATTCGCATCGGTACTATACAAACAGTTGCTTGATGTAAATATTCTGCCATTGATGGGACTCGTCCAGTGACTTCGATACCAGGATGGGCAGATAATTCTGAGATTTCTGGTACGGGTCTTGCTCCCACAAGGGCAAGTGTAGCATCAGGATAGCGTTTACGCAGTTCGGGAAAAACTTCTAAGCTAAAAAAGCGAGCCGCATCAATATTGGCAATGTAGTCCATTGTCCCCACAAAAATTAACCGATGGCCTCCGGGATCTTGGGGGCGTTGTGAAAATTGGTCTAAGTCTACCCCATTGGGAATGATCTCAAATTTAGCCTTGGGGTTGAATGTTTGCAGTTGTTCGCGATCTTCTTCTGTCGTAGCAACAATGACTGAAAATTTTGAGCAGTAGCGTTGTTCGTAACGTTTGAGGAGAGGAAGGTTGAGGCGATCGCGTAGAGGTTTTTCTGCGGTATTCGTTTCGAGTTGCTGGCGACAAGTCCCATACACAGAACTGTGAACGTCTACAACGGTTTTCAGATGCTGTTTCCACTCTGGACGAATATAAATCTCATTCACACTATGTTCGCAGGTGATCGCTTCACATTTTCCGGTCTTGACCCACTCATCGATCCAGTTTTGCATCGCTTCTGAATAGATCGATCGAACACTTGGAGGCGTCCCTTCCAAAATAAACTGGCCTAAACGTTGAGCTTTCCCCCAAGTTCCGGTTTTGGTTTGGTCTTCCGAAGGACGAGGAAAAATCACTAATTCTTCGACATACTCTCGCAACTCTTCAACTTCTTGATCGGACACATCATCAGAACGTTGGGTCACGAGAGTCACAGGATGTCGTTGGCTTATATACTTCAGTAAGTTAAAAGTACGGATAGGCGTTCCACCTTTACTAGGTGGATAGGGAAATGTCGCTGAGAGCATTAAGATATTCATAAAATTTTTAATGTTCTAAAACAAAAGTTGCTCCGCGAAGACATCGATCTGGAATCTTCGATTAAATAATAACTTTATTCGGATCGAGTGACAAGGAAGTTAAATGAGACCCCGTTTCCAGCCCTCTTTCTAATGCTATTTTAAAAATCTAAAGACATATTGATAAATATAAGGCTTTTTCGGATTTCTGAGTACAGAAAAAATTCCTAACATTGGCATTAAAAAACTAATCAGTCCTAAGACGAATAAAATCACAATGCCCAACCCGAGCGGAGTTAAAACAATTCCCACTAAAACAGCAATATAGAAGTTCATCAAAAAATTTAAAGCTTCTTTAGCATTTTCTTTAACGACTATATCCTCAGATGCCAGTAAAATAGAAAATGGAATTCCTGCTGCAATCAAAAGACTACTAAAAAAAATTGAGCCATGACACAACGCTGATAACAATCTCTGCTTATCTTCTGCATTCATTACTTTTAGAGCAAATATAAATAGTCGTCTATGTAAATATTTTCAGTTGTCGAATCGGTATTTGAATCGCAAATTCCGTTCCTTGTCCAACCTCAGAGTAACATTCAAGTTGACCTTGATGTTTTTCAACGATAATCTGATAACTGATCGAGAGTCCTAACCCGGTACCTTTCCCAATTGGTTTTGTGGTAAAAAAGGGATCGAATAATTTAGAGCGAATTTTTTGGGGAATTCCAGGGCCATTATCCCGAATTCGGATACTCACAGAATTTGAGTTCATAACCTCCGTTTGAATTTCGAGAGTTGGTTTTTTCAGCAAGACGTTTGATGCTGAGTCTGAATTCGTGGATGAACGTTGAGCTTTGAGAATCATAGGCTCATTAAACGCATCAATGGCATTTACGATAATATTCATAAACACTTGATTCATCTGGTTTGCATAACACTCAACCATAGGAAGATTACCATAATTTTTTACCAAATTGATTCCCACCTGTCCAGCTTGCTCTTTGAGGCGACTTTGCAAGATCAAAAGTGTGCTGTCAAGACCTTGGTGTAAATCAACCGCTTTGAATTCCGCTTCATCCAGTCGAGAAAAGTTCCGGAGTGATAGCACAATATTACGAATTCGCTCCGCTCCTATGTTCATTGAATTTAGAACTTTGGGTAAATCTTCCTGGATAAACTCTAAATCAATTTCGTTAATCTCTTCTTTGATTTTAGAGGTAGGCTGAGGATAATATTCTTGATAGAGGCTGACTAAATTCAATAAATCATCTGTGTACTGAATTGCAGGTTTGACATTACTATACACAAAGGTAACAGGATTATTAATTTCATGGGCAATTCCGGCGACCATTTGACCTAAACTCGACATTTTTTCACTTTGAATCAGTTGAGCTTGAGTTTGTTGCAATTCTTGTAATGCTGCTTCTAATTTGTGAGCTTGAGCTTGGGCTTGAGTAGCATTTTCTTGGGTTTGAGCGTAGAGTTGAGCCTGATTAATTCCAATAGCGAGTTGGTCTGTAACTGCTTTCAGTAATGTAATTTCACTCTCCTTCCAATCATGAGGATCTTGACGATGAGCGCAAGACAGAATTCCAATTTCACCGAACTGAGTTTGAATGGGAATGGAGAGAAAAGAGAGAAAATTAAGTTGGCTTAAAAAGTGACGTATTTCTGAGTTTAAGACTTCCTCAATATGATTAACTTGCATTCGCTCTAGCTTCAAAAATTGCCTCGCCCAAGTTCCAACCTGCTCTTCAGAATAACAACCCATTAAACTCAACGATTCTGGCTCTTTTGCTTCATAAACCACTTCCCAACACTTCTGAATACTAGATGAAATTTGGGAAGAATTTTTAGCAGATGATGTCTCCGATAAGTTCGGACGATACCAGGAAAAAAAACAGCAGTCGAGTTGCAATAAGTCTTGAATTTGATCGACTGCTGTTTGTAAAATGTGACTCAGATCGAGAGAATTGCGAATTTGACTGGCGATGCGATTAATTAATTCTTCTTGTTGAGCCAATTGACGGAATTTTGTCTCAGAAGTTTGTAGGGCTTCTTCAGCTTGTTTGCGAGCCGTAATATCGGTTATTGTGCCAATATAACCAACAACTTCCCCTGCTTCATTCCGTTTGGCGATCGCCTGAGCAAATACCCAACTCACCTCACCTGCTGGTGATTGCATTCGACACTCAGATTGAAAAGATGTTTCTTGGATAATAGCCGTTTTCCACTCTTCTAGAACTCGTTCTAAATCTTCTGTATATAATGCCTTTATCCATCCGTATCCTGCTGCCTCTGTAGCATTCATTCCCGCAATTTGAGACCATTTTTCATTAACATACAAACAATTTCCTTGACTATCTGTACGAAAAATTCCCACGGGAGATGTTTCGGCTAAAACTTGATAACGTTGTTCACTGTCTTGTAAAGCATTTTGTGCTTCAACTTCATCAGTCACATCTTCAACTAATGATAAAATTGAAATCAGTTTCCCTGACTCCTCAAATAAGGCTGAATTGTACCAATTACAATGTACAATAGAGCTGTCTTTCGTATAGTTACGGTTATGAGTTGAATTTCTAGGTTGAGTTTTATCTCTCAGGTTATCCATGATTTTATGAACGGTGTCTCCATTTTCTGAGAGGAGAAAATTCCACTGATTTAGATTTAATCCGACTACTTCTTCGGCTTTCCACCCAAAGATTGTTTCGGCTTGTTTTGACCACCGCTGAACTCGAAATTGATCGTCCCATTCAATCACCGCTAATGGGGTGTTTTCAATATGAAAGCTGAGTTGTTTATGGGCGCGTTCTAAAGCTTTATTGATTCGTTCGAGTTCGGCTGGACTTCTGAGTGCTAAAGCTTGAGGCACTAACGGAATAATTACTGTAGCTGTAACCACAGAAATGAAAGCGGTAATCGCTTTAATCGTTCCGGATATCCAATAGATTGGATACCAGAGTGTGACAATTGCCATTAAATGCGTTAAACCACAAGCAATAATGAACGCCGCAAATAAAAGAATAATATGAACGTAGGGTAAATCCTGACGCTTGCGAACAAAGTAAAATAAAGTTGTAGGAAGAGAAAAATAAGCGATAAGAATTAAAGCATCAGAAAGAATATGCAATCCTACAAGCTGAGGTTTCCAAAGATAACAATGACCATGGGAAAGGAAATGGTTGACTGCTAAAATATCCGGTATAATTGCCATGATATACTTCGATAAGTCGTTCAAATGAATTGAAGGAATCTAGATTAGGTTTACGAGAACTAAAAAGTAGATGATATTTTTGTTTCAATAAATCCTATATTAACACCGTTCACTCAATGGCTCTCGAAGCTTCAAAGCTCTCCCCTTGAACTTAAAATAAAATGAGATCCGCTCGACAGCCAATGGTTCGCTCAGAAAACAGCTTTCTCAATTCAACACCTCTTGACTCGATTCCGGGTAACATGACTTGATATTAGGAGTGAATTTGATTAAACTTATCTAACATAGGGAAACTCGGGTTTTTCTCAACGGTCATCTCTTATAACTAGAAGGAGACCCAGTATCAATGAACATCGCTCAAGAGGAGTGAAATATTCAAGAAAGCTCAGTCCAGTCTGCTGAGTGTCTCCCGAAACATACTCAACTTTATCCATAAAGATTTTAGCTATCAATAAGGCTCTGCAATGTCCCCAGAAATTCAAACTGAACTCCAAGTAGAAGTAGAACGAAGACGCAACTTCGCAATCATCTCTCACCCTGACGCCGGGAAAACAACCCTCACAGAAAAGCTTTTACTCTACGGAGGTGCCATTCACGAAGCGGGTGCGGTAAAAGTCCGCAGAGCGCAACGTCACGCCACTTCAGACTGGATGGAGATGGAACAACAACGGGGAATTTCCATCACCTCTACGGTGTTACAGTTTGAATACAGCGATTACCAAATTAATCTCCTCGATACACCTGGACACCAAGACTTCAGCGAAGACACCTATCGAACCCTAGCCGCCGCAGATAATGCCGTGATGCTCGAAGATGCAGCCAAAGGACTAGAACCCCAAACCCGCAAGCTGTTTGAAGTCTGCAAAATGCGGAGTCTTCCCATTTTTACCTTTATTAATAAGATGGATCGACCGGGACGAGATCCCCTCGAACTCATCGATGAAATCGAACAGGAACTGCAACTCAAACCCTATGCGGTGAACTGGCCAATTGGCATGGGAGATACGTTTAGGGGAGTTTTTGATCGTCGCACTCAACACATACATCTGTTTGAGCGATCGCATCACGGGAGTCGAGAAGCCACAGAAACTGCAATTCATCTGGGCGACCCTCGCATTGAAGATCTGCTCGAACAAGATCTTTATTATCAACTCAAAGAAGATATCGAACTCCTCCAAGAACTCGGATCGGATCTCGATCTCGAACAAGTTCATCAAGGTAAGATGACTCCGGTCTTTTTCGGCAGTGCGATGACCAACTTCGGGGTGAAACTGTTTCTCGAAGCTTTTTTGGACTATGGCTTGAAACCTGGCATTCATCGCAGCAGCGTAGGTGAGATTGCCCCAGAATACCCAGAGTTTACGGGGTTTGTTTTTAAACTGCAAGCCAATATGGACCCCAAACATCGCGATCGCGTTGCCTTTGTGCGGGTCTGTACCGGAAAATTTGAAAAAGATATGACCGTTAGCCATGCTCGTACAGGCAAAACTGTTCGTTTATCTCGTCCTCAAAAACTGTTTGCACAGGATCGAGAATCGATTACAGATGCCTATCCCGGCGATGTGATTGGCTTGAATAATCCCGGTGTTTTTGCCATTGGCGATACCATTTACAACGGTCAAAAGCTGGAATACGAAGGGATTCCCTGTTTTTCTCCCGAACTGTTCGCCTACTTGAGAAATCCTAACCCCTCTAAGTTCAAACAATTCCGAAAAGGTGTTTCCGAGTTGCGCGAAGAAGGGGCGGTACAAATTATGTATTCTGTGGATGAAGCCAAACGCGATCCCATTGTTGCCGCAGTCGGTCAACTGCAATTTGAAGTGGTACAGTTCCGCTTAGAGCAGGAATATGGCGTAGAAACTTTGTTAGAGTTGTTGCCCTATAGTGTGGCTCGTTGGGTACATGGCGGTTGGGAAGCGCTGGAAAAAGTTGGGCGTTTATTCAATACTGTCACCGTAAAAGATAGTTGGGGTAGACCTGTTTTGCTGTTTAAAAATGAATGGAATTATCAGCAGGTACAGGGCGATCATCCCGAACTCCAACTCAATAACGTTGCACCTGTTGTTTCCGGCCAAGAACCCGAAGCGATTTAACAGTTTACAGTTTTACAGTTTTACAGTAATCAGTTATCAGTCTAGGGATTTTAATCCCTGTCTAAAACTTGAAGTCAGGAGCGCATAGGACTAAAGGTTACTGTTCACTGCTCACTGTAGTGCTATCTCGACTGTCAAGCAAACTTAAAAAAACTATACAATGTAAACAAATATAAATTTTGTAAAGTCAGTCGGCTCTTGCCTTCAGATTTAGGGAAGTCCATCATGGAAATTGAGCAGATCGAAACCCATCTTAATAGTAGTGATTCTCAAGAACGTTTAAAAGCACTCACAGAACTCAGACACTATGACAGTGAAGTAGCAGTTCCTCTATTAATTGCTAGAGTCGGAGATCCTGAATTTTTAGTTCGCTCTTTTGTGGCGATGGGGTTAGGGAACAAACGTTCTCCAGAATCCTTTGAGGCATTGTTAAAGTTGCTGAAAGACGATCGCGATCATAATGTTAGAGCAGAAGCCGCCAATGGCTTATCGAAGTACGGCGAAGAATCAATTCCGCATCTAGTCGAGGCGTTTCGCTTAGATGAAAGTTGGTTAGTGCGTCGGAGTATTTTGGCGCCCCTCATGGATATGCCTGATCCAGAAGCCCTGTATGAGATCTGTATGTACGGCTTGGCGGGAGACGATCAAATGGTCAAAGAAGTGACGATTGATGCACTTGGACTACTGGCCAGATCTTGCAAACAAACAGAAGCCTTAGAACAACTTCTCTCACTGGTGAAGGAAGAGTGGTGGCGAACTAGAGTAAGGGTAGCTTTAGCACTGAAGAAATTTGACGATCCTCAAGCAAAAGCCGCACTACACTATCTGAAAAAAGATGAGCATCATCAAGTTGTTGGTGCAGTATTAGAGGGCGCAGTCTAACCCTAGTGTAGTCTAACCCTAATATAAATATTGGGCCTCTAATTTTAGAAGCCCAATCGAGGGTTTTGTTAATAATCAAAGTGAAATTAAAAGAAAGGTTTAAAAGGCTGAGATAGTCTGAGAATTAATAATTGGAAAATTCAAAAAATGTTTCGATCAATTAGTTGCGCTTGAGGCTGGAGATATGTACAATGGAGCCAGTGTCAGTATCAATAATCTCAGAGCGGTGAATTGCAATAGATGAAGACTTTTCAAGACTCTGCTCTACAGAATGCTCGAACGTGTTGGCGATCGCAACAATACCGAAAAAGCCAAGTGTAAAAAGGGCAGATGCACTAACTCCGATGACATTGAAGTGCTTCATGGTTTCCATGACTGAATTTATGTTACATTAACTACTTTACAGCCTCTCCAGTAAGTTTCGCATGAGTTCCGGATGAAAATATTCTCATTTTTAATTAACCTCCACTCACAGGTGGAATCAGAACAACTTCGTCACCGTCGTTGAGAGGCGTTTCAGGCGGAACGAACTGTAAGTTAATCCCAAAATTTGTAACAGCCCGCCATTGTTCGAGTTCAGGATGTTCCCGAATACAGTGTTCAAGAACTTCAGAAACTGGAGTCTGGGCTGGTATTGTTAAGACCAGTTCCGATACTCCATAGGCTTCTTGAAAAGCAGCAAATAGTTTGAGTGTGACAGTAATGGGTAAATTGGACATTAGATAAGATGAGACTAAAAATAAGATTAAACTAAAAAATTGCTAAGTGAACGATCGCATCTCCTTGATTAACTAAAGGATTTTGCTGAGTGCAAATGACTAATCCATTCGCTGGGGCGCGAACCCGAACACTTGTATCTCCAAAAGCATCAGAAATAACACCGAGAATTTGTTTCTCGCAGACACTCTCGCCTAATTTAACGTTCAAGATTAAAATACCACTACTAGAAGCTCTTACCCATCGAGTTTTGCGGATTTCGACTGGAGATACAGGCGCACTGAGATTGGATGGCTGGTACATTTCTAAAGTCGCCATGACTCGTAATACCCCTTCGACACCGACTCTGATCGCGCGATCATCAAACCGTAACGCCTCTCCTGCTTCATAGAGTAATATCGGAATTCCCCGTTGAGTTGCGGCTTCTCGTAGAGAACCATCACGAGTTTGGGCGTGGATAATCACAGGCGCACTAAAAGCCTTCGCGCATTCATAGGTTTGAGGATCATCAAGGTTCGCCCGAATTTGAGGAAAGTTAATCCGGTGATCTGAAGCCGTATGTAAATCGATACCATGGGTACAACGGCTGACAATTTCCTCCATAAATAATTTTGCCAAACGTCCTCCCAAAGATCCGCGTTTAGAACCCGGAAAAGAACGATTGAGATCGCGCCGATCCGGAAGATAACGAGATTGATCGACAAACCCAAAAACATTAACAATGGGAACGGCGATCACCGTTCCGCGCAACCCTCGTGGTGAAATCTGTTGCAGAACTCGGTGAATAATTTCAACACCATTGAGTTCATCGCCATGAATAGCTGCACTTAACCATAATCGCGGGCCTTCTGTGATGCCGTTAATGACAACAACAGGTAACGACAACATAGTTTGTGTGGGTAGACGGGCGACTGGAATCTCAATGCGCCGCTTATGGGCTGGGGGAACAGAAAAGCCACCAATTTCGATCATTCTAAAAAAACTGTGTCGAGCTAATTTCCCCACATTTTGGAGATGGAAACGTCTGTCTATTAATTGTTTGTCTTGCTATTTAGTTTAAATGACTGAGGAGTTCCGAGGCGACCCGACGATAATCAGAAGCTGCTTCTCTAGCATTCTTGGTTTTGGCTTGGGTAATCGGTACACCTTCGAGGGGACAGCGTTCATGGGCTTTGTAGGATCGAATAAAGTTCCGAAACACCGGAATTCCCGTTTCTTCCAGGGATTTTTGGGCTTCGAGTGCATCTCCTAAACTGCGGGGATCAACTTTTGTGAGGAGAACTCGATGAGCAACATTCGCCGGGGCGATTGTTTGTTTAATGGTTTCCATCAGGGCGACTAAATCCATCGGTGCAGCTTGACTGGGAAGAACGAGAAAATCAGCAATCGCGATCGCACTGAGTAGAGAACTTGATTGTAAAGTTGGAGGTGTATCGATAACAACCAGGTCAACGTTTTTTGTCTTCAGTTCTTCCAGGAGATGGGGATGGGCTTCGTAGGACAACTCAAACGGCATTTCACCCCGTTCAATCCACCAACCCGCAGAATGTTGCGGATCAGCATCAACTAAGAGAGTGGAGAAGCGTTTGGACAGGATTGCGGCTAAGTTGACGGCGGTTGTCGTTTTACCCACACCTCCTTTTCCGTTTGTGATCGTGAGAATTTTCGGCATAGTGTGTCTGTCGGCAGGTGGAAGAGAAGAAGACCCAACGTTCACATTGTTTTTACAATCACGCAGCAATGGGTCAACTTCACTCTAGAATTATCTTACACAAATTTTTATACAACTCGGCTGTAACTTTAAACAGCAATCGAATGATCGCATTTAACTCCCTTCCCGTTTCTGCTAATTCGTCGCTTAATCCCACGCTCACCATTTACTATAAATTTATCAAACGGGTAAATCTGAAGTAACAAGCCAGTCTGATTTTTAATCTCAAATTTAAACGGTTTCATCGCCTCCAATCATTCAACTTCTAAAAATCCCAATCCTACTTATTCTTATTTTGATCCTAGCTTCTATCAAATTCCCCAGTTACTAACGCTCTTGCGGCGATATAGTTTGCGATCGCTCAAGTCTCATCTTTTGTGACCCTGCTACCTTGGGCTTTATCAAGGTCAGTGAACTCGACAAGCTACAAATCACCACACTTTACACCTATCTTCGCGCCAGAGCCAAATCGCTGAGAGATTAAATTTGTTTTAAAATCAAACAGTCCAATGAGATCACCAAATCTGACCGAGGGCCTGGGACAAAGGCGATGCGATTGTTAAAGCGAGGAGACGCGATCGCCCTGAAAAGCTTTAAATTCGTGAAGGTGGTAATAATTCTCTTAAGACTTTAGATCGGTCTATCCCCCCAAGGGGGATGTTAAGCTATCAAGGGTGAGTGAACAAGGTAGATACAGTTCCCGGCACACTCACCTGTAAATAACATCTATTTTTGAGGATAACAACGTGGTTGCAACTCCCGAAAAAACACAAGACAATATTGCTGTATCTGAGAATCAAACCCCTGAAGATCGAGTCGCTGTCCTGTTGATGGGATACGGCGAAGTCGAAAGTTATGAAGATTTTGCGAATTATAACGAACAAGCTTTAAACTTGTTGACAGCTAAATTTGCCCCAGTTCCCACTTGGATTTATCCCCCTCTCGCCAAACTCTTAGCTGTGTTTGACTTGCATGAATGGAGTCATCAGCATGGTAATTTTATCTCTCCTCACAATGCTATCTTTGAACAGCAACGTGCGGGAATCGAGCATGAATTAAAACACAAATGGGGCGATAAAATCAAAGTATTTAAAGCCTATAACTTCTGTGCGCCTTTCTTGCCTGAACAGGTATTAGCAGAAATCAAGACGCAAGGATTTGATAAAATTTTAATCTATCCTTTGTTAGTGGTTGATTCTATTTTTACCAGTGGGATTGCCGTTGAACAGGTGAATAAAGCACTCTCAAAAATGGCAGAGGGTGCAGAACACTGGGTAAAAGGTCAGCGTTATATTCCCTCATTTTATAATGAACCTGGCTATCTCGATTTAATGGCAAATATGGTTGAGGAGAAGATTCAAAAAGACCTCGCTGTGGCGCACTTGCCCTCACAAACCGGGATTGTTTTAATGAATCATGGCTGTCCTCACAAAGCCAAAGGGTTTACCTCTGGAATTGATGAAAGTCAGGCGATGTATGAACTGATTCGGGAACGTTTAATTTATCGTTATCCCTTGGTTTCAATTGGTTGGTTGAACCACGACACGCCATTAATTGAGTGGACACAACCGAATGTGAAATTAGCCGCTCAAAACCTAATTGAATTAGGCGCAACCTCCTTAGTGTTTATGCCAATTGGATTTGCCACAGAAAACCATGAAACGCTATTGGATGTTGAACATATTATTGAAGGGTTGAAAGGCAAGCATCCGGAAATTACCTATGTACAAATGCCCTGTGCAAATGATCGCCCAGAGTTTATGAAAATGTGTGCAGAATGGGCAAATCCTCACATTGAAGCATTATTAAATGAGACAGCCTTAGCGGTGAATCCTCAACTCGCTTCAGTTCAAGCGAAAGAAGTTCATCATCACGAACACAGTCATCATCACCATCACGATCATGGTCATAGTGATCATCACCATCATCATTAAAGTTTGATTGAATTTGACCAGGGATGCAAATCCCTGGTTTGTTATAAGTTTTTGGCCAGGGATGCAAATCCCTGTCTAATATTCATCAAATTCAGCAGTTTCTGGCTGAATTACCCAAGCCCGTGGGGACAGCGACTAAAGATTCCAAAGGCGCGATCGCGATTATATATAGTTTACTCCTCTGTCTGCCCTATTCCTCCGTTCTTGGATGCGCCTCGTGAGTAAAGGTAAGATAGAAGCACCATTTGCACTAAAGATCTAAAATGAAGATGCACAGATCACAGGAGCGCAAGGATTAAAAATGGTAAACCCTATGTTGCTTAAATCCACAACTCGGCATATTCAAATTTACACAGCGATTATTGAGAACGAAGAACTAATTGCCAAGGACGAAGTTTTAACCCTAGATGTCGATCCAGATAATGAGTTTACCTGGAGTGAGGTAGCACTGAACAAGGTTTACCAAAAATTTGACGAATTAGTAGAAGCCTCTAACGGACAAGACCTCACCGAGTATAATTTGCGTCGCATCGGCTCCGATCTCGAACACTTCGTGCGAAGTCTCTTGCAATCGGGCGAAATTAGCTACAATCTCAATAGTCGAGCTATCAACTATAGTTTGGGATTGCCACGAGTTGTCTCGCAATAAGTCAAATTCGGAGATAGGATCTTGATATTAGCAGCCCAGTCAAGAAATCATTTTTTCCGTTTGGGTTTAGGGCTGCTTTTGAGGAAAAAGCCAGTCACACATCAAGGTGCAATCTGAAGGTTGATCCTGTAGCATGGAAAAGGTACTTCGTGCCAAATTGGTCGCAAGACAGTGAGCTGAACCCGACCTTCAAGTTAACGATCGTGGAGCAGACCGCTATCTCAATTCTTAACCCGAGAAATTGAGCGGCAACAGAGGCGAGAGGAACCTCTATGCAAAATCTTATGCCAAAACACTATTTGTTGGCGGTAGGTGAGGGTCTTGAAACCTTGCCTGCTGGAACATTAATCGCTGATCGCTACTTGTTAAAACAGAATTGTATTGTGGTCGATACCCGACCCGAACAGTTTCCTGAAATTCCGGAAATGGTTCCAGAGGAAATCACGCCCTATCTGCGACTTTTTCCTTATCGCCTACATCTTCCCCTCCTGTACGGCTGGATTTCAGCAGAGAAAAATTCACTTCAAACTCCGATCTGGCTTTTAGAACAAGGGCCAATAGATTCAACTCAAGAATCCTTCAGACCGAGTTTACTTGAAATGTGGCAAGGTACATCAGCGGTGCGTCAGCTCAATTGGCTCTGGCAAATGGCGCAACTGTGGCATCCTTTTCAACATCAACAGGTGGCATCGAGTTTACTCGAGGCTCGACTGCTCCGCATTGAAGGCTCACTGGTTCGATTACCATGGTTACAACGAGACAAAGATGCCGTAACTCTGGTGCAACTCGGTGAATTTTGGGAGCAATTGCTTGAGGATGCTCATCCCAAACTCCAGAAGTTCCTCAGCCAACTCAGCAAGCAGATGATCGCCAGAGAAATCCGTAGACCAGACGAATTAATCTATCAGATCGATCAAGCCATGCTCATTGCTGGGCGATCGCAAACTCGTCGAGTCGAAATTATCACCGGCACCGATACCGGACCCACTCGCGCTCACAACGAAGACGCTTCTTATCCCGACAGTGATACCTTGATTAAAGTTCCTGCCAATTCTCCAGGTTTGAGTATTGTCTGTGACGGTATTGGAGGACAAGAAGGCGGAGAAGTTGCCTCGCAACTCGCTATTGAGGTTCTTCGAGAAGAATTAGAAAATGTTCGTTCCCATCCACAAGATTGGAATGTCGCCACCTTGAGCGATCATTTGAAGCAAGCAACTAATCGTGCTAACGATGTGATCGCTCAACGCAATGACGGTGAAAATCGTCAGGGACGAGAACGCATGGGAACAACCTTGATCATGGCGTTAACTCACGAGCATGAAGTTTATATTACTCATGTTGGAGACAGTCGCGCCTACTGGATTATGCCGACAGGTTGTCATCAGGTGACAGTGGACGATGATGTTGCCTCTCGCGAAGTGCGTTTAGGCTATGCGCTTTACCGAGATGCCATTCAACCTCGTTCGGCTGGGGCTTTAATTCAAGCACTGGGAATTGCATCTTCTACAATGCTTTACCCAACAGTTCAACGGTTTCCGGTGGATGAAGATTGCCTGTTTCTATTGTGTTCTGATGGTCTGAGTGATAAAGATCGGGTGGAGTCCTATTGGGAAAGTGAAATTTTACCGATTCTCTATGGAGAAATAGATTTAATCTCTGCTAAGGATCGATTAATAGAAATTGCAAACACCCTCAATGGTCACGATAATGTAACGATTTCTCTACTTCATTTTCGAGTTTCTAGCAAGTCAGGACTCTACGCTTTTCCTGAAATCAAAGTTCCCCGATTTGTTTCCAGTTCAGATAATGATGCTGAAGGAGATACAGAGTTTCCAGTCGGAGATGAATCCGAATTTCCAAGTACCGAGTTTGTCGAAATATCCGATTCAAAATCTCCTCAAATTTGGTTATTATCTTTAGGTATTGCTATTTTATTAGGATTAGGCGGCGTTTTAGTTTATTTTTGGGCTGTGTTCGACTCCGATAAACCCAGTCGAGAAAGTCAGGTTTCAGTTCCCGAACCCACCCAAGTGCCTCAGCCGCGATCCGTACCTGAATTACCCTCTCCTGACCTGAGTTTGAGTTTACAATCTCTGATTCAACTTGGAGAAAATGCAACCCTTACCAATGAAACCTCTCCGGCTTCAATTCAACTCTTGAAAGAATTTGAAAAACCCTGGATTAAAGGTGAAGTCCCAGAAGGAACTATTGTTCAAATCATTCAAAAACAATCAACTCCTGAAGCCGGAACTTGGTTAGAATTAAAAATCTGTACTTTGCCCACTGTTGATGAAGATTTACCTTTGAAGAAAAATCAAAGTCAGCCGCTAGATTTTAGTTTAGAAGACTCTGATAATCTTGACCCTTCAAATACTACAGAAAGTTCAGAGGCAATCGAGAACAGCGAAGACCTTTATCCGTTAATTCAGCCCTCAGAAACCCTAGCAGAAAACAGCTTATCAATTCAACCTCTCAACCGGGGAGATACGGGATGGATGCGGGCTAAAGATGTGTCCAACTTAATGATTGATTCCCCAATTTTTAAACCTCAACAGAAAGGAGTTTGTCAGGATTCTCAGTAAGGCCGTTTATAAAAAACAAAAGATTAATCCTTTTTTCCTTTAAAATGAGATGTTGATCTGCTACGATAACATCAAAATTTGAGGACTGTGGGGATGATGAACAAATATCAAGCTTGGGCTATAGCTTTCTCAATTATGGCGATCGCGCCTGGGATATTTCCGAACGCTGCAAAAGCAGATGGCTGTCCGGACTGTCAAATTCATCCTCAACCCCCCTGTGAACATCCGGATTCAGAACATTGTGTCGTTACCTGTCATCCCGTTGCTGATAAGTGTCCACCCGCTCATCCCGAACCTATACATCACGAGCTATATTCTAAGCATAAACCCTACTGTGGTTACTTGGATAAACATGAGCCCCATTGGAGCGATCGCTTTAATGAGGTAGAAACAGCAGAAGACTCTTCTTCTGAGAAAACATCTTTTGATTCCGAAGCTGAAACTCCAGGACATTTAGTCGCCTCAACTGGAGGTTATGCTCCTTTAAGTCCACCTCAACGTCGAAGTTTGACTCGTCAAAATTCAATGCAAGCAGAAAATGCTTTAGTGCTGTTGATTGGGTTTGGATTGTGGCTAGCACTCCGTCCTTTATTCGTGAAGAAAGATGCGAAGAAATCTGAGTAAAAATTGATGATTTTTTGATTATTTATTGTAATTACGCTTTGGCATTCCGAAGATTTGGTCGTGCGATCGCATAACGATAAGCTCGGAAAAATATAAGTAAAAATTGCTCCTTTTCTGTGTTATTGTTGGCTTTTTTATTGGAAAAATATTCGACTTCAGAGTTGGAACTTCCCCCGTGAAAATTAATCGCGTCTGTGAAATGATTTGTTCTATTGCCTGATGGGGGAAGACTTCTTTCAAAAGATAACAGGGATTGCTGTATGTTTAAATGTCCAGTTTGTCAACAGGAGTATCAACAATCTTTTCCAGAACGTTGTATAGTTTGTCAGTGGGATTTACAATCGGCGTCCTCAGAGCAAATAGAATTGAATTTAGATACAATTCGATTAGATTGGGCTAAACAAAAGTGGCAAGAACTTGAATCCTTGAAACAGAAGCTCGAAGAAATGAGATTAGCAGAACATTCAAATTCAAGTTCACCTGATCTAGTCGAATTATCTCAACGATTAGATCGGATCGAAGGTCAACTACAAGCCGCAACAATAGACAGAGAAAACCTACAAAATCAACTAGGTTGGGCTTTACATTATCTAGAATTACTCAATCCTGAAAAAGTTGTTCAAACCCTCTCTCGTCTAGAAACTTGGTTAGAGAGTAGTAGCGTTGAAGAAACACCGTTTCCCTCAGAAATGGGAATGGATTATCTACCATTGAGTGAGTTACTAGCAGCCGGAGATTGGAAAAATGCCGATGAATATACTTGGCAAATTGTACTATATTTAGCTAGACAAGAACCGGAAGGATGGTTAAGACAAGAAGATCTTGAAAACTTTCCCTGTACCGATTTGAAAACCATTGATTATCTCTGGAACTATTATAGTCATGGATTGTTTGGCTTCACCGTTCAACAGCAAATTTTAGAAAATTTAGCGGGAGATTATGCCAGCTTTTGCGATAGAATTGGATGGCGAACAGGAGAAAACTGGAAGTATTATGATGAACTTACCTTCAACCTGAATGCACCGCCGGGACACCTTCCAGTTATGGTTTGGCGGAAACGGGCTTGCTACGGAATGGGTTCAGGAACAGCAGCAGAAAACCTTGTTTTATTATTCAACCGATTATCTCAATGTCAGAACAGTTGATCAGTTAACCATTGACAAGTTGTATAATGTATTGTATTGTATTAAAGATTTTAGCTTGCAGAAAAAATGTAGCGACTTTATAATAAATTAATAATACAAAAATTCAAGGTTTAAAACTTATTATGGTCTGATTTTGCAGGCTGATAGAGGTCATCTTAATCGAGAATTCCTGTTGGATAAATTCTGGAATATTGAGTCACGTCATTGAAACCTAAGTTTTTGAGAACATTCATTCCATGTCAAACCCAAGCTTACCCACACTCCCTAAATTTGAATCTGTAGAAGAAGAACGTCTTCACTATAAACAGCGTTTGGCTGCTGCATTTCGCCTATTCGCTCGCTATGGTTTTGATGAAGGTGTGGCCGGACATATCACTGTCCGTGACCCAGAATTTTCCGATTGTTTTTGGGTTAACCCATTCGGAATGTATTTCGGTCACATTCGAGTTTCAGACCTACTACTTGTTAATCATAAAGGTGAAGTTGTCCAAGGGAACAAACCAATAAATGCAGCAGCTTTCGCCATTCATTCTCGTATTCACCAAGCTCGACCTGATGTGAATGCGGCGGCTCATGCTCATTCCCTTTATGGTAAGGCTTGGTCAACACTCGGACGCTTACTTGATCCGCTGACTCAAGATGCTTGCGCTTTTTACGAAGACCATGCCTTATTCGATGACTATACTGGAGTCGTTCTACAGACAGAAGAAGGCGATCGCATTGCAGCAGCGCTGGGGGAACAAAAAGCTGTTATACTGCGTAATCATGGTTTACTAACTGTTGGTCATTCCGTAGATGAGGCAGCCTGGTGGTTTATCACGATGGATCGTTCCTGTCATGCTCAACTTCTGGCTGAAGCCGCAGGAAAACCATTAGTAATTCCTCCAGAAACGGCTCGTTTGACCTATAGTCAGGTTGGCTCTCATCTCGCCGGATGGTACATTTTTCAATCTCTGTATAACATGATTGTGCGTCAGGAACCCGATTTACTTGACTAACGTTATGATTTACAAAAATTCTGTACGAACCAACAAGCTCGCAGCTTTTTTAAGATAGCTATCAGTCCCATCTGAATCGATATTAAAATCCCATTTCTAATCACAAAGTGAGTTAAATATCAACATGAAAACTATCACCCAACTCCATACACAACCGCTGTCTGAAACCGCTGGTCAAAAAATTATCAATGCGAATAACAGTAGTATTTTAGATCTGAATAAAGAATCAATTATTGATTTATTTCAGTCTGATGGAGTTTTATTGTTTCGAGGATTTGAAGACGATGTAGACACTTTCACCCAATTTAGCAACGAATTAAGTACCAGTTTCATGGATTATTCTGGAGGAGTCTTTAATCGTAAAGTTGTCAATGGGAATTCTACGGTTTTAACTGTTAATGATTTTAAAGATGGAATCAAATTGCATGGGGAAATGTACTATCAAAAGAATATTCCTCTCATGCTGTGGTTTTTCTGCGCTCAACCTCCTTTAAAAGATGGTGCAACAATCATCTGTGATGGTGAACGTTTTTATAATGAGTTGAGTGATTCGCTTAAAGATTTATTCAGTCGCAAAAAGTTGATGTATCAAGGATACTTGAATAAAGATGCCTGGAAAAAGCGATATAAGACTGATGATTTAGAAGTCGTGAAGGAAATCTGTCAGAGCAACGAGACTCAGATACAAGTTAATAAAGATGAGTCGATTAATCTGTATTATATCTGTCCGGCTATCTATCCCAGTCGAACCAGAGAATCTCTGGTATTTATTGGAAGTTTACTGCCAGCAATGGTGATTTCTCCAGATGTTGTATCCTTTGATGACGGGACAAAAATTGGGGATGACATCATGTCTGAATTGAATGAAATTGCTGATAAAATAACGGTGGAAATCCATTGGCAGAAAGGGGATATTTTAATGATCGATAATACCCGAATTATGCACGGTCGAAGAGCTTTTATGGATGATCAGCGTGATATTTATATTCGGCTCTGTTCTCCAGCCTGGATCTAATCCATGAATATCAATCAGGATTGAAAGATAGTTTAACCCGCGAAAATAACAATCAAAAATTATGACTAATTTTGGTATAGTTTGTCCAAATTCTACAGGCCATCTAAATACGATGTTTCCCTTGGGAAAAGAACTACAACAGCGTGGTCATCGGGTGACTTTATTTGGAAAATTAGATATTGAACAGAAAGTCCAAGCAGCAGGCTTAGAATTCAAAGCAATAGGAGAATCTGAGTTTCCTGTTGGGTCGGTTGCAAAGTCATTAACTGAGTTAGGAAAGCTCGAAGGTCGTGAAGCATTAAGCTATACCGTCAGCATCGTTAAAAAGAATGCAGAGGTATTGTTACGAGATGCTCCAAAACTGATGAAAGAAGCAGGTATAGAGGCATTACTGGTCGATCAAGTTTCACCCGAAGGAGGTGCTGTTGCTGATTTTTTGGGTATTCCCTTTGTCACGATTTGTAGTGCAGTGGTTCTCAATCGAGAAGAGATTGTTCCACCTTTTTCTACAAACTGGAACTATAATCCAAATGCGTTAGGTCGTCTGCGGAATCGATTAGGTTATCAAATTTTAAAACGAGTAAGCAAACCTGTTACAGATGTGATTAATGCCTATCGCCGAGAATGGAAATTACCTGCACAATCTAGTGCAAATGATCGTTATTCTCAGCTTGCTCAAATCAGTCAACAGCCAGCCGAATTAGAATTTCCAAGAGAGAAATTACCGCAATGGTTCCATTTTACCGGGCCTTATCATAGTTCAGTGGGTCGAAATGTTCCCGATTTTCCCTATGAAAAGTTAACCGGACAACCGTTAATTTATGCCTCTCTCGGAACAGTTCAAAATCGCCTAATTGGAGTTTTTCAACAAATTGCTGAAGCTTGTGTAGGATTGGATGCTCAACTGATTATTTCTTTGGGCGGTTCAGCAAAACCTGAATCTTTACCCAAACTTGCAGGTTCTCCTTTAGTTGTGGAGTATGCGCCTCAGTTGGAATTGCTACAGAAAGCATCTCTGACGATTACCCACGCCGGGATGAATACAACATTAGAATGTCTGAATAATGCAGTTCCGATGGTAGCCATTCCGATCGCTAACGACCAACCCGGTGTAGCGTCGCGTATTGTTTGGGCGGGATGTGGAGAGGCTGTACCTCTAAAGCGTGTTGATGTTCCCCGCTTGAAAACAGCGATTGAGAAGGTCTTAACAGAAGATTCTTACAAACAAAACGCTTTGAGATTGCAAAACGCAATTAAACAAGCAGGAGGCGTTCAACGAGCGGTTGATATTATTGAACAGGCAGTTTCTACAGGTAAACCTGTTTTGGCTTAAATAAAGCCACAAGAAAAATATTAGAAAAGAAGCAATGAGCAACCCTAAGTATACAACCAAGAGCGAGACAGAGAAAGTATTTAGTGTTTTTGACAGCTTCCAAAAAGATGCGGAGAAAACTCAATCGGCTGTCAATGAAGATATAAGGGATGATCAGCCAGTATTAACCATGTCCTCTCTTGGCAAATTGGGAAGATTTGGCAACCAACTTTTTCAGTATACTTTCCTGAGAATTTGTGCTGAAAAGAGTGGTGCT
This sequence comes from Cyanobacteria bacterium J06592_8, assembly GCA_038530755.1. Classification (GTDB taxonomy): domain Bacteria; phylum Cyanobacteriota; class Cyanobacteriia; order Cyanobacteriales; family Microcoleaceae; genus Capilliphycus. The sequence continues at coordinate 36,381 of JBCBCI010000007.1, forward strand.
AGAGTTGAATGTCCGCCTTGGATCGGTCAGACACTTTTTGGGCATAATGATCCTCCTATTTCAAAACGATTACCTCCTGCTATTGAACGTTCAGATATGGGAAAAAATCTGTTTGATTTCATTCCCGAATTCATCCCTTACCTCGAAAAACTTGCAGATGCGAAGAGTTGGCGTATTAGTTCAGAAGCTCTTGATTGTGGCTTGAGTAATGTTGATCTGTGGGGGTTTTTCCAATTTCATACTCGATACTTCAAACCTCACCAACAATACTTTCGATCATTGTTTCAACCCGTAAGCGATCTGAAATCCGCTTTAGAAGATGGTCTAAATCTTCTTCGCTCTAAAGGCAAAACAATTGTTTGTGTTCACATTCGACGAGGAGATTATATTAAACAACCAAGGACTAGGTTTACGCTGGTGTTTCCAAGCAAATTGAAGAGCTTTTTGTATATATTAGGTTGGCATTCTGCATGGAAAACTCCTTCTACATCAAGTTAAATATTGCCATTTCCATAAATTAGTTCTGGAACTAGATGACTGATACCTACAGCAATTGTAGTCTCAACAATCTCTGCTGCTAATTCTCGTCCTCTTGTGCTTTTTAGGATAGCTGACATTTTATTGGCTTTATCTTGATAGCTTTGATTATTTAGAAGTGAATTAATTTTTTGACGAACCTCGGCACTATGCAAATTTTCCTTATTTAACCTTAAAGCAACTCCTAAATCTACTATCCGTGCAGCATTGTAAACTTGATCTCCAAAAAAAGGTAAACCGAGTATAGGTTTTCCATAATATAGAGCTTCATTAATCCCATTCATTCCACAGTGACTAATAAATAAATGAACTGCTTGATGAGAAAGAACAGCTTGTTGAGGAACAAAAGACTCAATGCGAAAAGAAGGAGGTAGATTCGGGAGAATATGCTGTTGATTTTTAGGGATAGACCAAAGAACCCGAAACTTAGAATCTGTTAATCCTTCTACCAATGCTTTTGCTTGCCTGGATTCTAAACTTGCTAGAGTACCAAAAGCAATATATATAACTACAGTACCTTCTTCACCTGCTTCTAACCATTCTTTCAAAGAAGGACTAAGAGGCTTAATAGTTTTTGGAAAAATTGGTCCAACCATTTTAACTAATGGAGGTATAGGTCGAGGAATTTCAACACCAAAAGTTGTGCCAACAATTATCAAGTTTTTCTTAAAATGATCGGGTAAATTTTGACTGCCACAACACCCACTACGAACTTTGTTGAGCTTCTTCAAAACAGAAATAAATTGCGGGAGTAGCAACAATGGTTTGAATTTATTAATAATCTTTTCCTGGCGATTCATGTTGATAGAATAGGAAGTCCCAAAGCGAGGAAAATTTGAACTGGTGTTGACAAAGTTACCTAAAAACTGACTTTGGATAATGCACGGTAAGTTCGTCTGCCAAGCTAAGTCCATTGCTGGAATCACAGCACGATCAACGACTATAAGATCTGGCTTATATTTGCGAAAAATAGGCTCTAAGGTCTGATACCTAGGAACGTAAGATGTAATTAGCCTTTCTAACATCATTTTTTCTCCGCGCCAATTCGTTTTTTCTCTGGAAACTTTATCCCACAAAGACTCCTTTTGATCTGCTTGTTCTTGATCGCTTGTTTCCAGCCTCGGATTCCAGGGAATCAAATCTGCCCCCGTACTTTCAACCCATTCTTTTGCTACTTCAGAAATTACAAAACTAACTTTATATCCTCTACAGACCAATTCTTGAGCAAGCGCAATCATTTGATTGGTATGTCCTAGTAATGGAAGTGAAACAAACATTATATGTTTTTTCATTTTTCTTGATTTTAATCCTATAAATAGGTACAAACAATAGAGTAATTAATTCGATACTTTTATGAGCAATGATTAGCTACATAATTCCCATTTTCGAGCTGATTCATAAATTGCTTGTGCTTTTGATTCGATCAACTCAACAGTTTCAGCAGATAGCTCATCTTTTGCACTATCATTGGTTTTATCTATAACATTCTCAAAATTAGATATTTTAAAGTCTCAATGATGTTACTTCTCAATTCATAGACTACTCATCAGTGAAAATAGAGATCGTTTTTACTTTTGCTGCCAAGATAATGGGCAGAAAAGGATACAACCAGAATTGCTGCTGATTGGCAAGAACTGATTTCAAGACTCTACCAGTTGATTTTCTGTCCCCTGAAAACATAGAAAAAAGTTGATTTAATGCCATAGTAGCTCGTAAAGGCTTTTTATTGGCATCTTGAATCATGGTTTCAAAACTCCCCAATTCCACTGAAGTTCGTCAAGCCCTGGCAGAAATAACAGCTTTTGAACAGTCAAGAGTTCCGGGTGTTTGGCGAGGACTGGATAAAAATCAAGTGATCGCACAATTGCGATCGCGTATCAACGATCCTTTCACATTAAATCAAGGAAGTCAACCCTTTTGTGGGCCTGCGGTGATTATTTTTGAATTAATTCGTCGAGATCCTTTATACTATACAAAAATTTGTCGGAACTTGTTTCAAATTGGCGGATTTCATACTCGCAGTAGTCGCTGGATTTCGGCTTCTGAAAACTTGCGGAATGCGATTGGAGATTATCGAATGCCGGAAGTAGATTGGATGATCTTATCAACATTACGAGAGTCAGAAAACTTAGTCGTTCCCATTGATCCAAATATTCCTACACTGATTCGGAATATTGGCGGTATGACAAAATCCTGGGAAATTGCGGAATGGGTCAAGCAGATTTTAGGCTATCAAAAACTTGAATATAAAAATACTTATTTATTTGGAGACATCGAAGCCATGCAAGATGTTGATCGATCCCTAAAATTCGGGGGTGTGGCATTGGCTTTGATCAATGATGGAGGATTACTCCGCAATCAACCGCCTCGCATTCCTTATCCGAGTCATTGGGTGTCTATTTTAGGAAATATTCGAGTTGAATCCTCAAAAAATGTTCAATTTGAAGTCTACACTTGGGGAAAAAAAATGCAAGTTCAGGTTGATGAAGTCACCTTTAAAACTCATTTCTGGGGTGTAATCGTTGGACAAGAATTAACTCGTTAAAAATTAGAGTTAATTCTTTTGAATCTACACTTTTAAGCAAAGGGTCAAATGAGCATCTAGGAAAAAAAGTGCGATCGCGCTCTAATGTCGTTAAGAGCAGAACCGCGATCCCGGTTGGCAAATTTCACCTGACTTCTCTTTGAAAAACTCAAAACTGTACAATCAGGCTGCTCATTAATGATATTATTACTTAATGGGCAAATTGTAGCAAATAACTTGTCAGCTCAAGTCACTCACTCAACCTGCCCGATATTTCTAACCCCTATAAGCATCTCAATTAAAAAGATGAGTTTGAGGTTGATTGTACTGTTTTTGATAAAATTGGCATGATTGGGTATCTAAATCTGATATTACGACTGGTCATCTGGTTTCTACTGACCTCAGATCTAAGTTCGACAAATATAATCATCGGTGTTGGTATTGCGTTGTTGTTGCCACCTCATGTTGCTTCTCCGGAAAGATTAACCGATTGGCTGCGGGTCTTGGGCGAAATTCTTGTGGCGATACCCCAAGCCTATCTAGAGGCTGTTGAAATAATGATTCGCCCCCACAATCACGAAGATATTATTCTAGAACGAGTCAAACCGCAACGAACACCCGGCTTGATCTTCCTTGACATCTTTTTGATTACCTTCACACCGAAAACAATTGTACTAAAGTACCACGAAAGAGGTTGGTATGAAGTCCACCGCGTTTTACGGAGGAGAAACCGGACGTGAATTGGATACTGATTACAATGATTTTGGCTTTGCTGATTCCCATGTATGAAGCATGGCAAGATGATGATATTTGGCAGAAAATGCTAGCTTTTGCCAGTATTGCGACAAAAACATCAATTATGATTCTGGTGATGTCAGTTTTACGAGATGATTGGATGATTGGAGTAGTTGGAGTAATTATCCTTAGTGTGGGAAATGCTGGACTCATGTTACTTGCTCATATTATTAGGCGATTGAATCAATTATGATCGATACTTTAAGTTATATCTGCATTGGTCTTGGAATTGTTTTTTGGGTTTGGGGAACCATTCCTTTAGTTGGAAATCGCTCAGTATTATTCAAGCTGCATAGTCTTTCTGTTGCAGATACTTTGGGTTCGATGAGTATTATTGTTGGCTTACTTCTGAAAATCCCCAGTGAATGGCCTCTACTGATTCTCGCAATCATTTCTTTAGCAATTTGGAATACCGTATTGGGCTATGTATTAGCGTTCTGTTCGAGTAGCGGAGAAAAATATGACTGATAGCTATACCTACGTCATTATTGCTCTGTTGCCCTTGTCAGCTTGTATGCTCGTGTTTCAGCTTAACCCTTTTCATGCCCTGGTGATTCGAGGAATATTGGGTGCTATAGCGGCTCTTGTTTATGCGGTCTTGGGTGCTGCTGATGTGGCTTTGACAGAAGCCCTAGTCGGTACGATGTTGTCCATTACGCTTTATGCAGTGGCGGTTCGTTCATCGTTAATTATGCGCTTGGGTATCATTGAAAACGAAGAGTCGGGTAAAGTTGATTCTGATTCTTTCAAAGATCAAGAAGTGGAGCCTCATGTGGAGCCTCATGTGGAGCCTCATTTTGAGCAATTACTCAACACCTTCCGAAATATACTGGGCAAATATTATGTCAAGCTCGAACTGGTGTCCTATACCAATACCCAAGCATTAGAACGGGCATTGATTGATAAAGAAGTTCATGCAACCTGTGTACGTCAATATTGTAATCAAGTTGGTGTACCCTACGAAGACAAGCCATCTTATCATACCCAAACCCGAATTCAGCGTCTCTACGACATTATGAAAACTGAACTGTCGTCACCAGAGACCACTTTAACCTATGTCAATGTTTCAGATTCAGGAGACAAGCATTAATGAAATGGATTTATATGATCGCAGGTGTGGCATTGTATATCAAAATGCTGGTTTTACCTAATCCTGAACTCGATTCATCCGATGCTTCTATCATTGAATTAGTTGTACAAGATACAGGGGTCACAAATGCGGTCTCCGGTATCATTTTTAGGAATCGTTTGTACGACACGATCTTTGAAGTGATTGTCTTCACGATCTCGATTATGGGGGCTAAATTTCTTTTAGCTGATGAAACGCCATCCTGTACAATTTATCGGTTTAACGATCAACCCTCAATTGTTTTAGCGCGTTTGGGGGCAACGATTTCAGCATTGGTGAGTATTGAACTGGCAATTCGAGGACATTTGAGTCCGGGTGGAGGTTTTGCCGCAGGTGTTGCCGGAGGAACCGCGATTGGATTGGTGGCGATTACTTCATCCTATCCTTGGATGCAGGAGATTTACCAACGTTGGCACGCCGCTACTTGGGAAAAGGTTTCTGTACTTATTTTCGTTGTTCTCGCCGCAGTTACTCTCATTGGCATACCATGGCCCCAGGGAGAGTTAGGTTCATTATTGAGTGGTGGTGTCATTCCGGTATTGAATGTTTTGGTTGCACTTAAAGTTGCCTTGGGATCGTGGGCAGCTATATTAGTTTTTATTCGTTATCGCGGATTATTGTAGACCAAACATCAGACACTAATCTTGACTCTCCCGACGATGGGGTAAAAAACCTTTTAAAACTTTTCCTGAAGCGATAGCGAGCGTTTCGTACCGCTATCTCTTATGGTTATTTTTATCAAGGCCTGTTGATAGAAGCAAAACGGCTGAATTTGAACGATTTACAAAGTTATTTCTCGGTTGAATCCTCTTTGATCGAGAACTTATTAAATTGATATAGGAGTATAGCTTGTTAGGTTGACAAGCGACTCCGGTTTTTGTTGGATTATAACCCACCTAATATAACCTCGCTATTTTCCGTTCGTATGCAATCCTTTATCGGAACAATTGTGTGAGCATCTACCGGATGATTTTCACAATGATTTTTATGGGTTTGAGTACAGTGTTGACGACGTTGTGCAGAACGATTCACTTGAAGTGTAATCGGTTAAACCTAAAAATATTCAGAGTCAACTCACCCTTCAATTGAAGTTCATTATTGAGTGGGTTTGGGTACAAGATCTCATCTGAATCTCGGTGAGAATAGGTTACTATATCAGGTTGTTTTTAGTGCTTTTTCGGATAAATCGTGGAATTTTTATTGTTATCCTATTAGTGGTTTAACAGTACAATTTTCCTTATCAATTTCGAGGGCTAACCGGAACTCTTTGCAACAACTAATGATTGAGAAATTTAAGCAGTTCATACTAGGAACTTCCATCGGGAGAATATTCATGTCAGCGCGTTCTGCCATAAATTTATGGCAACTGGTTTACAAATCGCCTGAAAAGCTAGGAATGGTTGCCAATGATAATTTAGCTACGCGGCTCGTAACTGAGATTTGCCAATCTAACAAGACATTTATTGATATTGGAGCACATATTGGATCGATCATCTCTTCTGTAGCATATAATGATTCTTCGATCAAAATAGTTGCAATTGAGGCAATACCAGAAAAGGCAGAGAAACTAAGGAAAAAGTTTCCATTTGTCAAAATTCATGCGTGTGCGGTTGGCGATCAAGAAGGTGAGACCTCTTTTTTTATAAACACCAAGCAGTCAGGTTATAGTTCACTTATAAAGTCAACTAATTCCGCTACTTCATGGATCAAAGAAATTCAGGTTCCTATAAATAAACTAGATGAATTAGTTTTATCAAATGATGTTGATGTAATAAAAATAGACGTTGAAGGAGCGGAACTGGGAGTTCTTCGTGGTAGTCAGAACATTATCAAAACAAACCGTCCAATCATCATGTTTGAAAGCGGCCCTGGAAATATAGATAGTTTAGGTTTCACAAAAGAAGCACTTTGGCAATTTCTTACCGAATTAAACTATGGAATACATATCCCTAATCGCGTTGCACATAATGATAGCGGTCTGAGTCAAGAAGGATTTATCGAGAGTCACATTTATCCAAGGCGAACAACCAATTACTTTGCAATACCAAGCGAACGACGTTTGGAAGTTCGAGACCGAGCACGCAAACTACTATGTTAATTGGAGAGGGTCGTTAAACCTTAAAACGACTCTTTTCTCAGTCCTGACTTTCCGCCCAATGTATACCAATATTCCCACTCTCCGCCACTCGCTGTAGACCAATCCTTGAGATCAAAAGAACCGCTGCCTTCTGGAGTTCCTGGAATTCGATAGACTTTCACCGCCTTACCAGAGTTATCCCAAATTAGAGGCCAACCCGGTTCAAACTGTTCGGGTAAAGCTCCATTTGCCTGTAAAAAATAGGCATCTTGCCTGATCTGAGGTCCATTTCCAAAGACTTTCGCAATTCCCTGATCATTAATGGCAACAAAAGCTCCTTCTTCTAAACCAATCGCATAGTTATTCAGTTGATTATTATCCTCATAAATCACCTTAGCAAGTAAACCCATTAATCTGCCATATCGTGTTTCAGGATTTGATGAATTCATTCGATCTAAATGGGTATCCGTTATTACCCGCTTTAGATAGGGAACTTGCAGAAAATCACTGCGATGAATGTTTTGAGTATTATAGTGAAACGGATCGTTGAGGATTTCTGAACTCAAAACTCCTTGATGCTCCGGAGCATAGTAATAATCTCCCAAAATAGCCATCCCGGCACTTGTACCTGCGATGGGAATTTTCTTGTCATTGACTAAATAGTTGAGGGCATCTTCTACCTTCGTTCCTTCCCAATATTCTTGATATTTATTTTGGTCGCCGCCCGCGATAAATAGAGCATCAGCTGCCCGAATATATTCAATGACTTCTGAATCATTTGCGGCTTCACGACTGTCAATCGAAAGTTCTGCGGCAGAATAAATCCAATCTCGATAATACTTGCAAATCCAGTCCGCTTGATTCCCAACTCCTCCAACGCGAAGTACCAAATATTTACCACCTTTGGCTCGTTCTAAAAACCATTGAGTCGCTCCATCTTCACCCAATTTGCTTCCTTCTGCTCCCCCAATTAATAGAGTTCCAGGCTGAGAACTAATTGAAATACTCTCTTTACTTCCACAAGCTAAATAGTAATCAAAATCGTATTGACGTCCCATAGTTTGCACCCTTTGTTGTTTTTTTAATGACTATAGATGATTGTATCTGGTAAAGTAGACGAATGTACGATAATGTTTGCAAGTTCCTGGCTGAAAATTACAGTAGAGATTTTGCCCAATGGCTATTGGGTGAATCTATAGAACTGACTCAAATTAGTCCATCTGAACTCCAGACGGAACCGATTCGTGCCGATACGTTAATCTTACTGGCATCGTCACAAACAATACTACATCTAGAATTTCAAACACGACCGGACCCGGAAATTCCCTTTCGCATGGCGGATTATCGCATCCGAATC
>JBCBCI010000007.1:44898-129535 GCA_038530755.1 Cyanobacteria bacterium J06592_8
GTGGTACAACTCGAAAACTTAGGAGAAGCTCTATTAGACTTTACCAGTGTGAGTGATTTGAGGGCGTGGTTGGAACAGAATACTTAATCAATTCTCCGCTCAAAACCCGATTAAATTTCTAATACTTTTCGCAGGAGAGCTTCATCTTTAGGTTTTGCAGAAAAACGACCTTTTTCTAAATCTCGAATCCAGCTTTGACTTTTTCCAGCCATTTCTGCTAATAATCTTTGACTAAGACCCTGACGCTTTCTGGCGTTCACAATTTGATTGGCAGATAAACCGATTGCAGAAGAAGTTTGAGTTTTGCGAGAAATACGGGTTGTTTTTTTCTTGTCCAGTTTAGCCAATTGTTGTTCCCATTCTAAGGGAAAATTAAACCAAGAAATCCGGGCTTTCATCAAGCGATTCCATTTTCCTCGCGGACTAGAATCCGTTAAACGTTGATCTTGACCGCCATCATTAATCCAAAAATTGAGGGCTTCTTCTGCATCATCGGGAAGTTCAGCGAGTTTTGCCCACAAGGGCTGAATTTCAGGCGTATAGGTCTCAGCATCAAACACGGGTTTAATGCCATAGTGATTGAGAACTTCGAGATCGCTTTCAAAGGAACGAATCAGGCGTTTGCGATGTTCGCTGTGGAGGCTGGCTTGAGACATTTTCTCTTCCCCATAAGCAACTCGCATCAACGTTGGAATTGTGATACATTGCTTTCTACCCATTTTGGCTTTAAACAGCAACCACAGCATCATCCGGGCTGCCCCAGTATGTTGTTGCCAAATACTCATCACGGTACTGAGGAGGAACTTGGGTAAGGTGCCGTATTGATAGAAGGCGGTGCATTTGCGATAGTCTTGTTTGTTGAGAAAATATTTTGCCCACACGCCTGCTTTTAGGGTAAACGTTAAACCTGTGAGATATTTATTGCCTTCAGAATCCTGTTGAAAATGATGTTTAATTTCTCGCAGATACCAGAGATGATCTTCGGGGAGTGAAAATCCTCGCACTTTGCCCTGTTGTGGCCAATCAATTGCCGTGAGGAGTTGGCAAGGTTGTTGGGCTAGGGCTTTAATTAAGGTTAATTTTGTGGATCTACTCAGATCTTTACGTTTGTCAAGTCCGAGATATTGTTCGATTTGGCGATCGCTAATCACAAATTCCTGTTCCCAGGGGCGATCTAAGGTTGTCGCATAAGCTGCATAAATCAGATGCAAACAAGCCGCACGAATATCGATTCCTTCAATGGTTCCCAAGGCCGCTTCATGGTCAAGAATTTCTGGCATTTCTGACTCAATATTGTTGATATTGTTGGTGAGTCGGAAAACAATTGCCCCTCCGCCTTGTTTGACGGTTCGTTCATAGTACGGTTGACCTTGATCATTAAGTTGCCAAGGCATTAAAGTCGCACTGGTCAATATATTGCAAGCTTCCCAAATCATCATAGAAGATGCGAAGGGATTATTCTTGCCATTGAGGAAAATATCTGGACTCGTTGGCATCCGAACGGTTGCTTTATAGCGTCCTTTTTTCGGTTGTACAGGAACTGGACAACTAATCGGACATTGAACTACACATTGGGGTTCTGGATAGTAACCTTCACAGTGGTTACAGAGTTTAGGATCGATCCAGAGTTGCCCTTCAGTTTGTTGGATGGCACCTGTTGGACAATTCGGTTCACAGGTTCCACATCCAGAGCAATTTTCAGGAATTGAATAGGCCATAGTGTTAGAGGGAGAGAAGACACTGAAACAACAATTTTCACTTGAAAGTGAAATAAAATCCGCTAACCCTTTTGCCGAGTTTTATTCTTAAAAAGCTATCCGAAACGGACTAATGACTAATCTTGAATGTCAGCAGTGATTTAAAGAGTCGTGAGTTTCTTATTTAGGAGATAATCCTGGTTCTAGATAACAGGATAATTTATTTAGAAAAGAATATAGAGTAGGGTTAATATGGCGCTCGGTCAATACTTGATAGTGGAAAACCGAAAAGCGTGTCTACCCTATTCTTATCAGCAAGATGCTGAAAACTAGATCTCCAGAACTAGCTTCAGTCTGCGCTAATCTGTTTAATATTGTCTTAATACAGGTCAGATTTCGTTGCTCATTACGAACATTTTATTAAAAAACTTGGTTCAAGACAAACCTTTTCTTAAGAAATAAAACAGGAATCCTTCTTGACTCATTTGTATATCAAAGTCGTGTTGAAAAAAGTTTAAAGTAAACCTTTGGGTGAAGAAATTAAGCAATACTTAAGATTGATTAGAGAATTATAGAACCGAAACATAGGTAACAAAAAACTGAGAGATGAATGCTTCTAACTGGATGCACTTGTATAGAATCGTAACGCAAACCGCCAGAATCGGGCTGAACACCAGAATAATACTAAGGCTAAGAAGCCGGAACCGATTACCCAATAGGTTGTGGTTCGACCGAGTAGTGTTTCTGCGGGGATAGTGGTGAGAAAGGCAACCGGAACAATGAACGTGAAGAAGAATCGATACACTGTCGGATAAGCCACCATCGGAAAACGACCTGCTTCTAATAACCCTCTCAACACTTCTGTAACGTTATAAACCTTTACAAACCAAATACTCATCGACCCCAACATAAACCACAAGCTATATAAACTCATCATCCCAAACAATAGTGGAATCAAACTCAAAAGATAATCCGAAATCCCCAATTCTAATTGATAACCTGCATACCCAATCACAATACACCCAAAGATTAAATCAGCTAGCCCCCAAGGTGAAACGGTACGAGTAGACAACCAAAACTGACTGCTAATCGGTTTCAACAGAACAAAGTCTAGGGTTCCTTCTTGAATATGGGTGACGATAGAGTTAAGATTAGGCACTAATAAAGTCGCTGAGAATCCCTGCAATAGCGTAAAAATCCCTAATACCACTAACGCCTCTTGCCAACTCCAGCCCTCAAATTCATAACCCGTTCGGTAAAATAAAAACAGTCCGAATAGACTCCCCAATAAGCCACCGACACTACTAATGACTGCTAGAACAAAGTTAAGGCGATATTCTAACTCTGCGGCTAGGGCTGTTGCCCAAAATAGTTGTAATGTTTGCCAGTACCGTTTCATTTTTTATGGTTGATTTGAATAAATTTGATTAATTTAATTGGGGTTATCTCCGGTTTCTACGACGACGTGGCCCCTTACCTTGGCGAGAACGCCGACTCCGACTGACTCGATATTTCGCTCGAATGGCTTCCGCAATTTCCGTTAGGCCGACATCTTCTAGGATATCACTGGCAACTAATTCTCCGGTTTCACAGCCTCCTTCCATATAGCCTTGATATTCTAAAGAGGTATGTTCACCTGCGAAGAATAAATTCCCGACTCGTTCTCCTTCAACGCCATAAAATCGAGTAAATTCTCCCGGACGATAACATAAATATGACCCTAAACTATAGGGATTTCCTGTCCACAATGAACGATTCGCTTGACCTTGAATTGCGACTCCATTAATACCTGGAAAAATTGCCTCTAAGTTTGTATTTAACTGTTGGGCTTGGTCTGTCGCAGTTCCCGCACCAGCAGCCACACCTTGACTTCCTCCGGTGTAGTTTGTCAGCAAACCGACTGTAGTATTCGCATAACGACTATTACTGGTTTCCCAAATATTTTGAAAGCCTATATCTGAAAATACATCTCCTCTAGAGTTAAACTGAGTGCGCCAAATTTTATCGGTATAACCTGTAATCATCTTCGAGTTTGTTCCATAACCAACTGTATCAATTGCCGCTCGTTTAACTTCCGATAATTCTACATCAATTTCAATATTTCTGAAAACACTAAACGGCACAGTCAAAATCACGCGGTCATAGATGCGTTCAAAAGAACTAATTCCAGAACGCCCTAAACTGACAAGAAAACGACCATCTGACTGTTCTCGAACTGATTCTAATACCGTTCCTGTAGAAATTGAACCTGCGACAAACTGGGCGAGTTGTTGAATGAGTGTTTCACTTCCGCCATCTAAATAAAACCGCTCGTCACTGTCTCCGAAAATCTCAAAGGTTCCCGGTTCGGTTCCAATAAAATAAATCAGGTTTAAAGGAGATTGTTCTTCTGCATTCAAGCCAAATTCAATGGTATAGCCAATTCTCAGCAGTTGACGTATAACTGGTGTTGTTGGAATTTGATCTAAATATTGCGTCAAGGAAATATTGTCAATGGCAATCGCTGCTTCATCAGGCGTCGTATAATCTTCAAAGTTATCAATGGCTTCTAAATCCGCCTCGACTTGAGCCGCAACCGGAACAAAATCATTAATCAATTCTTCGAGGGAAATGCTTCGTCCTTCAAAGAAATAAGTATTTTGAATTAATTCTGCATCAAATTCTAATAAATCAATTAAAGGTAAACCAAATTCCTGGATTAAACTGAGAATACAAATATGATCGCTGTTAATAAATTCTCCACCAAACTCAGCAATTAGAGGTGTTCCGGCTGCTTTTTTCAGTGTGTTAACTCGCCCTCCAACTCGGCTTCTAGCCTCAATAATATCAACTGGAACTCCCGCTTGAGCAAGGCGATAACCTGCGGTTAATCCAGCAATTCCCGCCCCAACAATTAACACCGGAGAAATCGGAGATTGAGCCTTCGCTCTTTGTCGATATTGGCTAATAGTTGCAGTTGCGATCGCACTTGCACTAGCCAGTCCCACTTGTAAGAAATGACGGCGAGTTAAAAGAGCTAGAGTCGGACGATTTTCACGGTGCATTCCTAAGAGTTCATCTGTGGAAATTCCTGTTTTTCGAGATAGATTTGCAATTCGATAAGCCTGACGAAACACTCGCATCAATGCAGATTTAGCCATGATTTTAATCTAAGGTGTTAAATATATTAATCCGGCTCTATTGTTATTCATTCTGGTTAAATAAAACTGAGTTTTTAATAAAAATATACATTTTGTTTGAGTTAGGCAAATTATCGAATTATGATATGATGACTTTCCAGCAGGATTACCGAATGACTTCTCTGAAAATATTAATACATTAACGTTCTATGCTAACCTTTGAAGACTTTTTCGATCAAGACTTTTATTTTGCCACATATCCAGAAGTTGAAGCCGCCGTCAATGCCGGAGAATTTGAAAGTGGACTCGAGCATTTTTTGGAAGTCGGTCAATTTGAAAGTTTGCAACCCAATGCCTTATTTGACCCAGCTTATTATCGTTCGATTTATACTGATGTAGCCGCAGCAATTGAACGACAAGCCATTAGCGAAGCTGAACACTTTATTTTATTTGGTCAGTTTGAACAACGCAACCCTAATCCTTTATTTGATACGGCTTTCTATTTAGAACAACATCCGGATGTGGAAACCGTAGTTCGAGAAGAACGACTCACCGCTTTTGAACATTTTTTTAGATTCGGTCAAATAGAAGGACGAAATCCGAGTATACTGTTTGATACTGGGTTTTATCGCGATCGCAATCCGGAAGCCAGTGAAGCCATCGAAGACGGTACAGTCAGTAGTTTCTTTGAGCATTTTATTCGCTTCGGACTTCCCAACGGAGAACTCGGCGTAGCGGCGGGTACTCGCAATGATTTATCTGGCGCCTTCCAACTCGATACGCTGTTGGGGAGTCGCACCGTGATTGAGTCCGTCAGTCCAGAAAATCCAGTTGATATTTACCGTTTTGTTGTTCCCAATGAAGCCAGCCAAGTGACGATTCGGTTAACTGATTTAGCGGCGGATGCAGATTTAGAGATATTACAAGATCTTAACGAGAATCTGATTGCTGAATTTGACGAGATTTTCGCAACATCGAAAAATTTTGGTATCGCTTCAGAATCCCTGATTTTTGATCGGCTCACAACCGGAGTCTACCATGTCCGAGTGGATCAATTTGAAGGAGAAACCGACTATCGTTTGAGCTTTGATGTCACTCCTCTGGTTTAAAACTGCATAAGCTCAATTTACTGAGACATATATAGAGATGGATGGATCTAAATGCTCCGAAGTGCAAGGCTTCAATGCACTCTCCGATCAACGGTGGGTGTATTTTTTTTTGTGACTTTTTCGTGACTTTTTTGTGATAACTTCGATGCGTTTTATTCTATTAAAAATTGTTTCAACCCGATTGCAATAGATACACTTTTGTGATTTAATCAGTTGGAGATACTTTTTTCAAACCACTCTACATCCCAATATTGGTTAAATTTTCGACCGACTTCTTTGTAAACGCCCACACTTTGAAACCCGAATTTTTGATGCAAGGCAATTGAAGCCGAATTGGGTAGCGTTGTTCCCGCGTAGGCTCGATGAACATCCTCAGTTGCTAAAGCTCTAAAGAGTCTCTCATAGAGCAAACTTCCGATTCCGTTTCCGATGAATTGAGGATGAAGATAAATGCTGGTTTCAACAGAGGTTTCATAAGCGGCTTTGGCTCGGAAACGACTACTGCTAGTATAGCCTACCACTTGATCTTCAACCTCTGCAACAAATAATCGATAACGACCTGTATTCTCGTAATGTTCAAACCAGTCTTTTCGACGGCGTTCAACGGTAAAGGGTTCAATATCAAATGTAATCGTTGTATTTAAGATATAGTGATTGTAAATTTCAGTCAGTTGAACCAAATCTGAAGGTTGAGGAAAACGAATGATAGCAGTCATAGGAGATAATATAATGTCCGGTAGAACGCTTCTAATGAAAGTAGGGAGATAGGGAGCTATTTTTGATCGGAAAAAAACTCTCTCCCCACCACCCCATCACCCTATCAACCCCGGCAATTTTTAACTGAGAATGAAACAGCCCTGCCCAACTTTGTTTTCAATTATTCTTCGATCCAAACGGAAACAGAACCGCCATTACATTGAAAATTCGCCCAACCCCATTCATTTGTGTAAATGGGTTCTTTAATATGTTCGGTTAAATCAATAAATTTAGTATTAGGTTTACCGACTTCCATCCACTTCCATCCGGGAACACTATCACTCATAATTACTGCCATTGCTTTCGGATGTTCGCGATCGCCTAAACGAGTCCAGCCAATTGTATTATAGTGATCGATGTAATCATATTGATCGCCATAACCGTAATTTTTACGTGCATAAAGAAGTTTGTCAATAATCCAACGATGAGACGGCAAATGAATCGGATAACGATTACCATCTCGACCATAATCTTCATAGTCTGCGCCGTAATAGTCTGCATAAAAAATACAAGGATATCCTTCTCGACGCAGTAGAATAATGGCGTAAGCGAGCGGTTTAAACCAGGGTTCGACGGGAGCTTCTAAAGCTTGTAACGGTTGAGAATCATGGTTTTCGACAAATGTCACCGCATGAGTCGGGCGATCTTTCATCATCGTACCATTAAAAATCTCTTGCATATTGTAGTGTCCGCCAGATCGACTTGCATAATAAAAGTTGTAGTGTAGCGGTACATCAAACACAGACATTCTACTTTCGACTGCATTCACATACCAATGCAAGGTATTAATATTGTTGTACCAATATTCTCCAACAATAAATAGATCTTTGCCTGTATAGCGTTCGAGTTCATAAATCCAAATGGGGAAAAACCAAGAAGAAATATGTTTAATCGCATCCAGGCGAAAACCATCGGCTCCAGTTGTATCCAGATACCATTTTCCCCAGCGAATCGCTTCATTGCGAACTTCTGGACTTTGAAAATCTAGATCGCATCCCATTAAATAGGCAAAATTTCCATTTTCTAGGGCAACATAATCATCAAATTGCTTCCCTTCAAACAAATAAATCGTATCATAATTTGTGGGGTCATTTGTATTATGATCGACCGCATCAAAATGCCACCAATGCCATTCAAAATCAGAATATTTTCCTTGGCGTCCCGGAAACGTTAAATGGGTGTAAACCCCAATCTCTTGAAGTCCGCCAATGGGATGAATTCGGTCATTTTTCTGAAAGGGAGTCGCTTTAACCTTTTCTGTAAAATCAGCTCCCATTCTGTGATTGAGAACCACATCGGCATAGGCTTGAACGCCGGAACTATGGAGAGCCTCAATTGCATCTAAATATTGCTGAGAGGTGCCATATTTGGTGCGAACTGAACCCTTTTGATCGAATTCACCCAAATCATACATATCGTAGACACCATAGCCCACATCGTTACCGCCACCAATTCCTTTATAAGCCGGAGGAAGCCACAGGGCGGTAATTCCAGCATCAGCTAATTCTTGAGCTTGATTTTTGACTTGTTCCCACAAAGTGCCATCCGCAGGGATGTACCAGTGGAAGTATTGCATCATTACACCGTTCAGGGACATGAGGGTTGCTCCCTATGATTTTCTAAACTTAAACATGGAAAAACACCCGTTTCCGAGGGTCACTTCATTGTACTAGAATTTGCTACACCACTTGTTGTAGAAAGGAGAAAATAGGACTTCCACGACCTTGCGGGCTGTAGCAGACTTTTCACGACTCGTCAGCTATTGGTTTTAAAAACGGGTCTTGACCGAGCGAGTACACGCGATCGCGGAAGACGTGCTTAGTGAAAGACTCTCAAGGTTGAGAATTGATACTATATTGTAGCCATATTTTTCAATTTCGATTTTTAGACGTGTCTACCTTCAGCTTCAACTTTGTGTTCAAATTATTTTATTCTGAGAATTTGTTTAACTTCCGAAGGAAACGCATTTTAATTTACTTCTGTTTTCTGTTGGGATTTTCTATTTATAGTTTAAATCTCTCTTCTACTGCTGAAGAGCAACCTGCATCTTTAGTTTGTCAAATTCAACTTAATTCTCACATAGAGAAGATTATTAACCGTTCTGAGTTTAAGGGTTTTCGATGGGGACTTGCGATTGTTACTTTATCGAACCGGGAAGAAATTTACAGTCGAGATGCTGAATATTATTTCATTCCTGCTTCTACAACCAAGCTAATGACAACTGCTGCTGCCTTATCTAAATTAACTCCAAATTATCGCATTCCGACTGTAGTTTATGGCGATGACAATCAAAATCTCTATATTGTCGGACAAGGCGATCCGAGTTTAACCACAATTCAACTCCAAGATTTAGCCCAACAACTCAAAAATCAAGGGATTACTCAGGTTAATCAACTGATTGCAGATGAAAGTAATTTTCCAGGTTTTTCGGTTCATCCTAATTGGGAATGGGAAGATATACAGGCTGGATATGGCGCACCGATTAATAGTTTAATTTTACATCAAAATTCTCTCGATTTAATGCTCTGGCCCCAGGCAGTTAATCAACCTTTAAAAGTGACTTGGGTTCGTCCCCAACAAGCTAGAGGATGGACAATTGAAAATAATACGATTACGGTTAAAAAGGATGAACGAGAGTTTGTGGAAATTGGGCGAGATTTAACTCAGCAAATTCTTTATGTTTCTGGACAGTTAAGAGTCGGTTCAGAACCGGAAGATGTTTATGCTGCTGTCGTTGAACCGACTGAGAATTTTCTCCAAGCATTTAAACAGGTTCTCAAAACAGAAGGTATTCAAGTATTTAGAACTGCTATTTCATCGAATTATAAATCTTTAGAACCTGAACTCGCGAGGGTAGAATCTCCGTCAATGGCTGAATTAATTCAAACTGTTAATTTAGAGAGTAATAATGTGTTTGCAGAAGCCTTACTCCGAACTTTAGGTGTTCAAGAGGCGAGTTCAGATGTCCTGGAAACCGGATTAACTGCACTCAAAGACACCTTAAAAATATTAGGCGTTGAACCAGAAGGTTATAATTTAGTCGATGGTTCGGGCTTGTCTCGACAAAATTTAGTCAGTCCAAAAGCATTAAACCAAACGTTAATCGGGATGGCTAATTCACCGCACTTTAAACTCTATCAAAAATCTCTACCCGTTGCTGGAAAAACCGGAACATTAAAGTGGAGATTTAGAGACACAACAGCCGAGGGAATTGTTTATGCAAAAACGGGGACTTTAACCGGAGTTTCCGGGTTGGCTGGCTATATTTACCCTCGTTCTTATCAGCCATTAGTTTTTAGTATTTTGGTCAATCAATCCAATTTACCGACATCTCAGCTTAGGAAAGCGATTGATGAGATTGTGATTTTATTAAGTCAGTTAAAACGTTGTTAGTTTAGTTTCTCTTGATTTGATAATAAACCGTTTCTTGACCCGCAATCAAAATCGTTTTTTGAAATTTCATTCCAGCTTTTTCCAGGACTCGAATTGAGGCAATATTCGGAATATCTGCACTGGCAATAACTTGACTGAAATTAAGGTGATTAAACGCATAATAAATCATCACTTTTGCGACTTGGGTTCCCCATCCTTGCCCCCAAAAGTTTGGATGAATCCCGTAAATTAATTGTAATTCTGGCGGATCGTGAAAAAACCAAAATCCCGCAAAACCTGCAAGTGTTTCTGTAGTCTGAGGAAAAATCCCCCATAACCCAAAATTCTGAGTTGAAAATAACTCTAAACTTTGATGAATAATATCAAGTGTTTGTTCTTTAGAGATGATTTCATCATCCCAAAGATAGCGACGAACTTGAGGATGAATGAAAAGGTGATGCAGTGGTTCGATATCGTCAACATTCACCGGACAAAATCGTAACTTTTCGGTTTGAAATTCTTGGGGTGTAATCAAATTATATTCAACCATCTTTCTTGTTGCCTATTGCTTCATCAAAAAAAATATTAGATAATAGAGAATCATCTCGATTCTGACAGATTAACATGAATTCACCGACAGCCACAATTTTATTATCTTGCCCCGATCAACAGGGATTAGTTGCCAAAATAGCAAACTTTATTTACTCCAATGGTGGCAATATTATTCATGCCGATCAGCATACAGATTTTGCATCTGGTGTGTTTCTAACTCGGATTGAATGGCAGTTAGATGGGTTTAACTTACCGCGAGATGTGATTAATCCTGCATTTGCTGCGATCGCCAAACCTTTAGATGCCCATTGGCAACTTCATTTCTCTGATAAAGTACCTCGTATTGCAATTTGGGTGACAAAGCAAGATCATTGTTTACTTGATTTATTATGGCGATGGCAAGCCAAAGAAATAGCAGTTGAAATTCCAGTTATTGTGAGTAATCATACAGATTTACAGCCTGTTGCTGAACAATTTGGGATTGACTTTTATTATATCCCAATCACAAAAGACAATAAACAAGAACAGGAAAATCAACAGTTAGAAATTTTATCCAAATTTCAAATTGACTTAGTTGTGTTAGCAAAATATATGCAAATTTTAAGCTCTAATTTTGTTTCAAAATTCCCCAATATTATTAATATTCATCATTCATTTTTGCCTGCTTTTCCCGGTGCAAAACCCTATCATCGAGCCTACAAAAGAGGGGTTAAAATTATTGGTGCAACGGCTCATTATGTAACTAAGGATTTAGATGAAGGGCCAATTATTGAACAAGATGTGGTGCGAGTTAGTCATAGAGATGATGTTAGTGACTTAATTCGCAAAGGCAAAGATTTAGAACGATTAGTATTAGCTAGGGCTGTTAGACTTCATTTACAAAATCGAGTATTAGTCTATAATAATCGCACCGTTGTTTTTGAGTAGGTTTGCCAAACCTTAACTGGATTCTAGTCCAGATTGTCCCATGAGAATAAATCCCGCCCAGTCAAGAGGTCTAGGATGATTTTTCATGGTTTTAAGCATGGCTTGACGCAAGGCATAAGCTTTATCAGATTGGGTTTGCATCTGGTGATAAAACTCTATCATTAAGTCCGCAGAAGGATTATCTGGAATGTACCACAAAGAGACAATAACACTCGGAACACCTGCGGAAATAAAGGAACGAGATAAACCAATAACGCCATCTTCTGTAATTTTACCTCGCCCGGTATTGCAGGCACTTAAAACGACTAATTCGGCTTTGAGTTTCAGGTTTAAAATCTCCGAAGCGGTGAGTAAACCATCTCCTTTTGAAGTTGGGGCTAGAGCTAAAGCGCCCGGAATTTCTAACCCTAAATGTTTGAGTTCATTCAGTAAACCATGAGTTGCCATGTGAATAATATAGGCTTTTGGCATTTTTTTTATAACTTCATCTTCTGTTGCTAAATCACCAATCATCGGTTCAGTTTTGAGCATTTTAGCAATGGTTAAGGCTTCCCGCTCTGTTCCAGGGAGAGAACTTAAAGGCATCGGTTTACCTCCAAGTTCTGAAACGATAATTGGCATTTTAGGATTGCCGATAACAACGGTGTTTAACTTGTCATTTTCAGTTAAAGATTTTTGATGTTTGTGGGTTAAGTCCAAGACCTGAATTGAAGGTGCAATTAAAATCGTATGCTTCTCAATTAGATATATTCCTTGTTCATCTTGTAAAGCCGCAAAAGGAACCAAAAATAACTCTTGATGAGGAATAAAAATTACATGATCGTCAGGATTTGTTGGGAGTAAATCAGCAATCGGTTCGATCAAGAGTTGATATTGTTTGTAGAGTAATGAATCTCGGCGTCGAACAGAGTTTTTCTTCTTCGTATCAGTTGTGTAATTAATCTGATATAAATTACCAGAATTCAGATTATTGAGATTTTCAGCTTTTTGGCTCGGTGCAATTTGAGAAAGATTTCTTCGCAGTGAACTAATATCAACGCTACGAAATTCTAGCTCCCCATTGGGTTGAATTACCCAAATATAAAGGAGTTCGCTTTCAACAACAATCGAATACTCAACAATAGTAGCATTCTGTTTGCGAGCAATGTGTTGAATTTGTTCAAATTTTAGAGGAGGAAGTGATAAATCTGACTGATTAAATCGAGAGGATAATAAATGAGCAAAAGCTCTGGCTCGTCCTCGTTCTGAGACTTCTAAAGCGGCTTCAATTTGATTTTGAGCAATTAATGCTTGCTGTAACCAACGGTAGGTATCGGCTTGACTATCCATCAATGAAACTTTATTATCGTCATCCAGTCCAGGATGCAGAGATTCCCAAATCGAAACTGCTTGAAAAAGATAGTCCGTCGCGGTTGCTTCTTGACCCGATTTAAGTAAAGTAAAACCTAGATTACTGAGCGTTTCTCCGGCTTGGGGACGAGACTGAATTTGAGCGGCAATTTTTAAGGCTTTTTCATAATGGGTGAGTGCGGTTTGATATTCTCCTAACTCTCGATAAACTGTACCGATATCATTATGAGTGGTTCGCTCTCCAGGCAAATCTTCTAATTCCTGACGAATGACTAAAGCATCTTCTAAAAACTGCAATGCTTGCTGACGATCGCCAAGCTTATTATAAACGATACCCAGATTATTTAAAATTCGACCTTGAACAAGGCGATCGCCATCTTTTTCAGCTAAAGTTAAAGCTTCTTGATAGGAAATAATCGCCTTTTTATAATCTTCAAGCTCAGTCTGAATTAATCCGATATTATTTAAAATTGTTCCTTGCCAACCGATGGCATCAAATTGACTCAGTATTTTAAAGGCTTTCTGGTAAAACTGTAACGCTTCTTGATTTTGATTTAATTTTTGATAAATTGTCCCCATATTATTATAGACTTCCCCCTGTTTTCTAATATCATTAACTTGTTCAGCGAAAGTTAGGGCTTGTTGATGAGATTCTAACGCTTTTTGATATTGTCCGATGTCACCGTAGAGGACTCCAATATTCGTCAAAATTGCCCCTTGTTCTTGCCAGCTTTGCTCTTGAGTATAGATATTTAAAGCTTTTTGGTAAGCGGTGAGCGCTTTTTCATATTCTCCTAAATGATAATAAGCATAGGCGATTTGATTCAGGGTTCCCGCCTCTCCCAAACGAGCATGGCGATCGCTCAATCCTTGAACTTTTTCTAAGACTTGTTCAAAGGTTTCTAAAGCGGCTTGAAACTGACCTGTGTTCAACAGTTCTGTACCTTGTTGATAAAGTTCCAATGCTTGCATTTTTGAGTTTTCATCCACTTCACTCTGGGCAATGATATCAACTTTCGATACAATGGGAGAGACTGGAATCACTGCTCGGGAATTTGCTGATAAAATCAATATTACAGTGACGATTGTTAAAATCAGATATTGAAGTTTAAATCTCATACTTTCCTCCTTTCACTTTCAATAATTTCTATAAACATAAATAAAAACGTAAATGTTAAAATTGAATCTAAAAAATAAATTTAAAATAAGTTTAACTTTTTTAATAATTGTAACGATAATTTTAGGATTGAACAGTCATATTTTAGCACAATCTAATTCCGAGCAAGATTCATCAAGTTCTGATAGCTCTTCCCCAATCAATCGAGGCTTACCCAACACAAATACACCGCAAAATTTATCTACACCAGACAATATCCCCACTCCGGAGATCAACGTTACAAGCAGTTCTAGCGATAATCCTTTTTCTCCTACCGTTGTGCGAGGAACACCGCGCCGAACAATTGGGAGTGATATCCTCAGAACCTTGAGACAAGTGAATCAATTTGAAACTTTGATCTCAATTTTAGAACTAGCCGATCTCAATTCAGAACTCGAAACCCCTGGATTTTTAGTGCTATTTGCACCCACCGAAAAAGCTTTTGATCGCCTAGAAACTGAATTATATGATCGCTTAATCTTACCGGAAAATCGTAGTCAACTGATCGAATTTCTGAAAAACCATCTGGTGATTGGTGAAATTTCTCAAGACGATCTTGAACGAGGTGAAATTCAAATGCTGAGTGGAACTTCCATACAAGTTGAACTGAACTCAAACGGAGAAGTTAAGCTGAATGGTGCGACAGCAAAAGAAGGTGAATTTATTCAGACTCAAAATGGCTTAATTGTTCCGATTGATCGAGTTCTGGTTGTACCCAATCTATAAAATAAAAAACAAAAAAACTAAAATTTAATTAAATATTTGATAAGAAAAAATAAGAATTCCTGATATTTTTTGAGATTAAGGTATAGTGTAGGCTACATCCAAACAGCTCATCTATACTTCAATGGATCAGGTTCAGCGATCGCATTTTCCCGCCTTTTTCCCCCTAGTTAGTCTCATTGTTACCGGAAGCTTGATCTTGAAGAATTCGGCAACGGCTCAAATTGTCCCCGATAATACATTAGGGTCAGAAAACTCTGTTGTTACACCGAATCAGAATATTCGAGGAATACCAAGCGATCGCATTGATGGAGGATCAGTTCGAGGGAGTAACCTGTTTCATAGTTTTGAACAATTTAACGTAGATGAAGGGCGAGGCGTTTATTTTTCTAACCCGAATAATATTATCAATATTCTCACTCGTGTGACTGGGGGAGATATTTCACAAATTCTGGGAACATTAGGGGTTTTAGGGAATGCTAACTTATTTTTAATTAATCCAAACGGGATAGTATTTGGACCGAATGCTCGTTTAGATGTGGGTGGCTCATTTTTTGCCTCTTCTGCTGATAGTATTCTGTTTGCAAATGGTGTTGAATTTAGTGCAACTAACCCTCAATCTCCGCCTCTACTCACCATTAATATTCCACTCGGTTTACAACTGCGAAATAATCCGGGTGATGTGCAAGTTCAGCAAGCACAGCTTGGCGTTCCGACTGGTCAAACCCTAGCTTTAGTTGGAGGGAATATTGAGATTAACGGAGGAATATTAGAGGCAGTTGATGGTCAAGTTGAACTGGGAAGTGTGAATGAGGGTATTGTTAATCTTGAACAAAATCGCTTGAATCTTTCTACGAATCTTCAGCGTTCAGATGTCACTTTGAATGATAATACTAATGTCAATGTTAGAGGAACAGGTGAGGGAAATATTAATATTTTTGCTCGCAATCTCTCTATCTTAAATAGTTCAACTGTATTAAGTGCAGGTGTTGCCGAAAATCAGCAAAGTCTAGCAGGTTCGACTCCTGGAGATATTCAACTCAATGCTACAGAATCGATAACAATTTCAGGAAGTAAAATCTCGAATATTGTCGCTCAAGGAGCCATCGGTAATAGCGGTCAAATACGAGTCACAGCTAACAATTTAATAATGATAGAAGGGGCAGCTCTTGATAGTCGTGTCATCGGTTCAGGAGAGGAGAATAACCAGATTCCTGGACAGGGAAATGCAGGCGCAGTCATTATAGAAGTTCCGGGAAGTGTAAGCCTAGATCAGAGTTTTATTAATACTAATATTGGGAGAAGTGTGATCGGAAATAGTGGCGAGATTCAGATTCAAACCGGATCTTTATCTCTGAGTAATTCATCTCAACTGAATACCGGAACAACTGGAGGAAGTGAAGCTCAACCTTCTCAGGCTGGAAATGTTACCATTACTGCGAATAATGGTGTTAATTTAGTCGGTGTAGGTAACGTTATTTCCGATCAACAAATAGGCGTTTTTACTCAAGTTGATAATAATGGAATAGGTCAAGGAGGAGATATTACCATTAGAGCCAATTCTCTGACTTTAAATAATGGCGCAGTTCTCGATAGTCGGGTGATTGGTTCGGGTCGTTCTCTCAGTAGTGAAGCTATTGTAACTCGTTCAGGAAATTCGGGTACAGTTCGTCTCAATATTACAGGTGCAATTTCTCTGAATGGTGTCAGTTTAATTAATACAAATGTGGGTCGTGATGTGATTGGAAATAGTGGGACGATTGAAATTGTCGCTGATTCTTTAACGTTACGCGATCGCGCAGCTTTAAATAGTGCAAATACAGGGACTGGCGATGCAGGTGATATTACGATTACAATTACTGGAAATTCTTTATCTTTGAGTGAAACCTCAAACTTTAATAGTCGCTCTGCTGTGGTTAAATTAAATGCAGATACTGAAAGTGAAATCACAGAAGAACGCTTCGGAAATGCCGGAAAAATAACCATTAATGCTGAAAGGGCAATTGTCACTTTAAACCAGAGTAATATTATCACAACGACAGGCGATCAAGTGATTGGAAATAGCGGAGAGATTAATATTCGTGCTGCATTTCTTTCCCTAACAAATGGATCGAGAATTGAAGCGAATACAGCCGGAGGAAATACAAACCAGCTTTCAAAAGCAGGGAATCTTAATATTAATGTTCGTGATCGCATACAAATTGATGGCGTGAATGGAGGAGAAGAAATTACACCCAACGACGCACCAAACTCCAGTGGATTGTTTAGTCAGGTGACAGAAAAAGGAGAAGGAATTAGTGGAAATATGGAGATTAAAGCGCGATCACTAACCCTAACCAATGGTGGACAAATTAGTTCAGATACCTATGGAATTGGAGATACGGGTTATATTAATATCGAAGTAGAAGACGCAGTAGAAATTTCTCAAACGTTCGATAATGGAGTCAATCAAGCGCAACTTAGTGGTATCTTTTCTCGGGTTAATGAAGGTGCAGTTGGCAGTGGTCAAGAAATTATAATTCAAGCCAATTTACTCTCTATTTTTGATGGTGTAATTGATAGTCGAGTTATCGGTTCAGGCGGAGGAAATCAAGTTGCTGGACAGGGAAATGCAGGCAGTATTACCTTTAATATTGCTGAGGCGACAACCTTAAACCAAGCCTTCATTAATACAAATATTGGTCAAGATGTTTTGGGTAATAGTGGTGTCATTGATATTCAATCCGGTTCATTATTAATGACAGGCGGTTCTCAACTCAATTCTAATACCTCTGGAGGAAGTTTTGTTCAGCCTTCACAAGCAGGAGAAGTGAGATTAACAATTCGCGATCGCATTAATTTAGAAGGAATTGGAACCGCAGTTGACCCTAGCCAACAAACTAAAATTAATACAGAAGTTGGTAATAATGGCATTGGAGAAGCAGGACAAATAAAAATAGAAGTAACAGACGGATCTTTAAGCCTCAATAATGGGGCGACATTAGTGACACGAGTTCGCCGACTACAAACCGATGAAAATAACGGAGAAATTATTTCAGCCGGACAAGGAAACGGCGGTGATGTTAATATTAATGTACAAGATAATGCTATTTTTGATAATAATAGTGTAATTTTAACCACCGTTGGGGATGAGGTTTTAGGAACTCGCAGCGGGAATGTGAATATTCAAGCCCGATCTATTTTTCTCAGTAATAATTCTGAGATTATTACAGCCACAGGCGGCAGTCAAAATGCTTTACAGACACCCTCCGTTGCAGGTAATATTGCGCTACAAGCTAGAGATACAGTCACCTTTGAAGAGAGTCGAATTTTGTCTTCTGCGACTCAAAAAGCAAATCAAGCAGATGGTGGTAATATTAGTGTTAATTCCCCCTCAATTCTTTTAGAAAATAGTGCAGTGACAGCCGGAGATGGTTTTCTCAATCCTGTCGAAGAAAATAGTGCAGGTCAAATTACAATTAATACCCCCAATCTTCGTTTAAATACAGGAATATTAGAAGCAGATACCCAACGCGATCGCACAGAAACCGCAAGTATTACTGTCAATACTCAAGATTTACGACTGAGACGCCAGAGTAACTTTACGACTAATGCCAACGAAACGGATGGCGGAAATATTACCATTAATTCAGAAACATTAGTCGGTTTAAATAATAGTGATATTACGGCGAATGCTGAAGGCGGTTCCGGAGGAGTAATCTTTATCACGGCTGACGGAATATTTGGTTCAAGTCCGCTGACTCGACAACAAGTCGAAGAACAATTAGGAGAAGAACAAATTCGCGGAAACCCTCGTTTTAGTCAGGATTTACTGCAAACAACCAGTGATATTGTTGCCATTTCTACCAGTGATGCAGCTTTGAGTGGAAGTATTAATCTTAATAGCACACTCGACCCCTCAAAAGGATTAGTTGATTTGCCTCAAAACTTAATCGATCCGGCTGCATTAATCGCCCAAGATCCCTGCAAACAAGGTGAAGAAAGTGAGTTTACAATTACAGGACGAGGGGGAATTCCTAGTACGCCAGATACTCGTTTTACCGGGGAAAATGTGCAAGTTGAATTAGTCGATCCAAGTTTAGAAGAAAACACAACAACCGTTCAACCTTCTTCAGAAGAAAGACTGTCAAGTGCGGATATTATTCCAGCTAGAGGGTGGATTCGCACCGCTAATGGAGATGTAATTTTAGTCGGTTATGACCCCACTCAAAGCGGAATTCGCCGTCAACCTCACAATTCCGGAATTTGTAGACCAACCTCTGAAGAATCAGACTCTGAAGACGTAGAAGTTGAAGTAAAAAACTAAACTTTTTTCTGAATTATGTAGTCAAAAAGAGGATGAGGGGTATGATACATACAGGGAGAAGTTCTCTCGTCTCTTCCAGAAGAGGTTGGTTAGCATTAAACCAATGTGAATTCTGTTTATTTGAGTTACAAAATGCCAGGATTGCAATCTATTTATGATGTTATATCGTCTGATAAAAAACTCAGCAAGTTCTAAGGAGATTTTATAGAAATGCCATTGACAGCATCCGTTTCAACGACTTCAAATCCAGCGCATAATCCAACTAAAAATCCGGTGTCTTCTGATCAGTTTCAACTTTTTCAGTCCCATTTATTAGAATTAACCTTTACGCCTCCGAGTCATCCTTCTCATAAGGTTTTTGCTGCTAGCTACATCAATCTTTTCTTCGATCAAAAGCGTCCTGAACGCTTTAAATGTCCTGATTGGTTTGGTGTGATTGGAGTCGATCAACGTCATCACAAGCCCTATCTTCGGACTTCTTATGTGACCTGGCAAGAACAACTAAATCCGTTTATTGTGATTGAATTTCTGGATGCAGAAACAGCAACTGAAGATTTAGTGAAAACGCCAGAGGGTTTGGATGATCTTCCCACAAAATGGGATGTTTATGAACAAATTCTTCGCATTCCCTATTACATTGTATTTGATGCGGAAACTCATCAATTAGAAGCCTTTCAATTGATTGAAAGTCGCTATGAACAACTTGACCTGACTAAAAAGCAGATTTGGATACCCGAATTAGAATTTGGGTTGGGATTGTGGGAAGGTGATTATCATGGCATTGAACGACATTGGTTGCGGTGGTGCGACGCCCATAGAAATTGGATTGATTTTTCCAAGACTAAACACCCGATTGATTCACATCTCCCTCAACGCATTCAACAACACAAACAACGAAAAAAACATCGAGAACTCGGCAATAGATTGTCTGAACGTCTCAAAAATTTGCGTTTAAAACCCACTTTCATCTAACTTAATCTAACGTTGCCACTGTTGTAAAAGGTAACGATAAAATCGGTCTCGCTTCACATCTACCATCACTTGAATTTTTCGCCCTCGTGGTGTCACATTTATACATCCCTGACTCACACCTTCTGTTACCACTATTGTTTCATAGGTTTTCAGTTGATACCATTCTGGATGGGCTAAATAAGTCGTCGCGAGTACATCCCAAAAATAATAGTCTTGGGCGATAGCAACTGCATAACATTGTCCGGCAAAATCAGAAATTGGATAGCGTCTTTGATGGGCTAATTGTTTGAGAAAGCTGGCTGTAATGGGGACAGTATTTGTTAAATCTAAACTACACAAAATAATCGGAATATTCGTTTTCCAAACCTGTTCAACTGCAAACGGATCGAAATAGGCATTCCATTCGGCTGAACCATCTTGTCCGGGTTCCCACTCTCGGCTGACATTTCCTGGAACATTTATAGCCCCTCCCATCCAAACTAATTCTGCAATTTTCGACTCAATTTCAGGGGATAATTTTAAGGCTTCTGCAACGGTTGTTAATGGGCCTGTTACCATCAGCGTTACAGGTTCTTTTGCTGTTTTTAAAACCTCAACTATAAACTGTTGACCGGATTGTTTAACTAAAGGAGTTTTAATCAGTTCGGTTTCATTTAAAATTGGTAAATTATTGATAATAAATGAATCTCGTCGATACAGTGGAGGAAAAGGGTTTACACCTCGAATGGTACTCGCAGCGACAGGAATATGAAAACATTGCATTAAATCCAAAATTTTGCGAGTCGCACTCACCGCAGGCTGTAAATAACAATCGGCTGGAGTCACCACCACTCCCAACGGTTCGACATTTTCCATCGTCATTAATAAAACCGTTGAAAGATAATCGTCAATACCACCATCTTGATCGAGTAGAACTAATTTTTTCATGTTATACCAAGTCCGGATCATTAATAAGCATAAGATGATTGGACTAACTTTTATTTCCCGACTTTGAAACAGTCCTCCCTTTCCAAAGGAGGTGCCGCAGGCGGAGGGATTAGCTGTCGAATTCCTAACTTGACGTTTCTGTCGGTTCTGGGTAAGCTAATAATACAAACTCATAACGACTATGAGTTAAAACTAGAAGGAGAACACGACAATGGCTCAACTTAAGCAACGTCGCCCTGAGAACCAGAGCGGTAATTTTTACGTTGATGAAAGCTGTATTGACTGTGATACCTGTCGTTGGATGGTACCGGAAATCTTTGAGCGAGTCGGTACACAGTCAGCCGTTTATACTCAACCCAGTAACGAAACCGAACAACTACAAGCAATGCAGGCGTTATTATCCTGTCCAACCGCTTCAATTGGCACCGTAGAGAAACCCAAGGATATTAAAGCAGCCCATGAAAGTTTCCCAATTTTAATCGAAGAAAACGTTTATCATTGTGGCTACCATTCTGAGCAGTCTTTCGGAGCGGCGAGTTACTTTATTCAGCGAAAAGAAGGTAATATTCTGATTGATTCTCCTCGGTTTGCGCCACCGTTGGTTAAACGTTTAGAAGCATTAGGTGGAGTACGCTATCTGTATTTGACTCATCGAGATGATGTTGCCGATCATCAGAAATTCCGCGATCATTTTGGATGCGATCGCATTCTCCATGTTGAAGATATTACCACTCAAACCCAATCTGTAGAGATTCAGCTTTCAGGATTTGAAGACATTCAACTGGCAAATGATCTGTTAATTATTCCCGTTCCCGGACATAGTCAAGGTCATACCGTTTTACTTTACAATCATAAGTTTTTATTCACAGGCGATCATCTAGCCTGGTCAAGTCAACTCAATCAGCTTTATGCTTTTCGTCGTTATTGCTGGTACTCCTGGTCAAAACAAATTGACTCGATGAAAAAATTATCCAATTATTCATTTGAGTGGGTACTTCCTGGTCATGGTCATCGTTATCAGGCTGATACTATCACGATGAAAGAGCAAGTTAAAAAATCTGTGGATTGGATGATACAAAATCAATAAAACTCAACTGCGTCCTACCCTAGATAAAATTCAACTCCAATTTTAACTCCAATTTTAACTCCAATTTTAACTCCTGCGTCAATGTCAAGGTAGCAGGAGTTTTTAAACTGCTCCTATTCTGCTGTATTTTAAAAAGCCCAAAAAAACAAGAATAGAAAAGGGAACGAACCGTTCGTCCCCCAGAATTTTGATCAAAATTTTGTGTCGCGATTTATCGGTCTACTGAACCCATAATGATATCAACACTTCCCAAAATTGCCACAATATCAGCAACCTTTGCCCCTTTCACTAACTCAGGGAAAATTTGGAGATTGCAGAAATCAGCCGCCCGAATTTTAAACCGCCAGGGGAAAATATTGTCGTCTCCAACAATATAAATTCCCAGTTCACCTTTGCCACTTTCAATCCGAACATAATGTTCACCAGAGGGAATCTTGAAAGTTGGGGCGATTTTCTTACCAATAAACTGATAATCAAACTCATTCCACTCCGATTTCGGGCCTTCCATCATCCGCTTGGCTTCCAAGTTTTCGTAGGGGCCACCCGGAAGTGCATCAAGGGCTTGATAGAGAATTTTCACCGACTCACGCATTTCCCGAATTCGGACTAAATACCGAGCGAGACAATCACCCTCTGTTTCCCAATGAACGTCCCAATCTAAGTCATCGTAACATTCATAATGGTCAACTTTCCGCAGATCCCACTTAACCCCAGAAGCCCGCAACATCGGGCCAGACAAACCCCAGTTGAGGGCTTGTTCACGAGTAATGGTACCTAATCCTTCAATCCGACGGCGGAAAATCGGGTTGTTGGTGATTAGACGTTCGTACTCATCGACCTTCGGTAAGAAATAATCGCAGAAATCCCGACATTTATCGACCCAACCGTAGGGTAAGTCAGCCGCAACACCACCGATACGGAAATAGTTATTATTCACCAAGCGATAGCCTGTTGCTGCTTCCCACAGGTCATAAATCATTTCCCGTTCGCGGAAAATATAGAAGAAGGGAGTTTGGGCACCAACATCAGCGAGGAACGGGCCAAGCCATAACAGGTGGTTGGCGATGCGGTTCAACTCCAACATAATCACCCGAATATAACTCGCCCGTTTGGGAACTTCAATATCAGCGAGTTGTTCTGGAGCATTAACCACAACGGCTTCATTGAACATTCCGGCTGCATAGTCCCAGCGACTGACGTAGGGAACATACATAATATTGGTGCGGCTTTCGGCGATTTTTTCCATTCCCCGATGTAGATAGCCGATAACGGGTTCGCAGTCTACAACATCTTCTCCATCTAAGGTGACAATTAACCGCAACACCCCGTGCATGGAGGGATGATGTGGCCCCATATTAATCACCATCGGTTCGGTGCGGGTCTCGATTCGACTCATAGATGTTTGCCTCTCAAGAATAATGTTTTATACTGATACACTCTACGTAGGCGATACAAAAAAATGTATTGCGTTTGTTCAGTTTTGCTTCCCTTGTCATTATAAGGAGTTTGGGTCGTTTACAGGCTTTCAGTAAACAGTAAACCCTTCGACCAAGCTACGACTAACCAGAGCGCACCCGCGTTCAGGGCAAGCAGTAAACAGTGACCAGTTGCTGTTCTCCTGTTGCTTTTGTATCACCCTATCTCCCACTCTTGCCTAAGATTTTATGTCTGAGTCAAATGCTAGTCAGTTAACAGCTAATTTTGTTCATATTCCCGTCTTGAGTCGAGAATTAATTACGGGATTATCCGTGGTGGCGGGAGGTCATTATCTAGATGCAACGGTTGGAGGTGGAGGTCATAGTCTTTTAATTTTACAAGCCGCGCCAGATGTGCATTTAACTGCAATCGATCAAGACGAAGTGGCGATCGCAGTTGCTGAAGCTAGATTAACAGAAGTTGAACCCAGTTTTGCCGATCGCGTTCAATTTTGGCAAGGAAATTTTGCCGAATATCAACCCCAGGGGATAGAGTTTGATGGTATTATTGCCGATCTTGGGGTAAATTCGGCTCAACTGGATACGCCTCATCGAGGATTTAGTTTTCGCAACGAAGCCCCGTTGGATATGCGAATGAACCAAAAACAAGCCTTGAGTGCGGCTGAGATTGTCAATACTTGGGATGAGGTCGAACTTGCCGATATTTTCTACCATTATGGTGAAGAACGATTCTCCCGCCGCATAGCCAGACGCATTGTTCAGAAACGTCCTTTTGAGACAACCATTCAACTCGCAGATTTAGTTGCATCTTGTTATCCACCGAAGTCTCGTTATGGTCGAATTCATCCGGCGACTCGTGTTTTTCAAGCCCTCAGAATTGCGGTTAATCAAGAACTATCCGTGCTGGAAACCTTTCTGGCTCGGGCCCCTGACTGGTTAAAGGTGGGTGGAAAAATAGGAGTTATTAGTTTTCATAGTTTAGAAGATCGACGGGTTAAACAGAGCTTTCGAGGAGACAATCGTCTACAAGTTTTAACCAAAAAGCCCATACAACCCCAAGCCGATGAAATTCTTGATAATCCTCGCGCTCGATCTGCTAAACTCAGAGTTGCAGAACGGATAGCAGCTATGGAGTTGAATTGACCAGTCCGTTGAGTCAGTTCTGAGTTTGATGTTGATTAGAATTCACCAAATGAAATTCCAGACTGTCAAAAATACAAAGGTGTGCAGGCTTAGTTCATTAACCTGGGAGTAACCAATTTGATCGCATGAGTCGGGGAGAGCAATCCAAGCTGAAACTGATGGTAGTCGATGACGAACAAGATAACTTGGATTTATTATACCGGACGTTTCGGCGTAGATTTAAAGTTTACAAAGCCGACAGTGCCCTCACCGCTCTTTCCATCCTTGAAGAAGAGGGAGAGATGGCGATTATTATCTCAGACCAACGAATGCCAGACATGAATGGTACTGAGTTTTTGGGTCAAACTGTTGAACGATATCCAGATACAATTCGGATTTTGTTAACCGGATATACGGATGTTGAAGATTTGGTCGAAGCCATCAACTCCGGTCAAGTCTTTAAGTATATTACGAAGCCCTGGAACCCAACTGCACTCGAATCAGTGGTTCAACAAGCAACAGATACCTACAAGTTCTCAAAACAGCGAACGAATTCACTCCGTCGCGTCCTCCGTCGAGAGTCTCTCTACAATGATGTAATGAGTGCTTTGCGAGAGTCGCTGGATTATTCCAGTATGCTGCAAACCATTGTTCAAACGCTTGGGGAAACCTTTCAAGCCAAAGGATGTTATGTCCGAGCTATTGAAAATGGACAGCTCTCTCCAGAAATCTTTTCTTATCCCGCTAATGATATAGAGTTACAGGGGTGGCTTTCAGATAGTGAATCTCTGATTCAGGGTGTTCTGGAAACTCGTGAGACGAAGATTCTCCAAAAAACTCTGAATGAGGATAATCTGATTCAAATTATTATTCCTCTGAGTTATCAGTTCGATTTGCTAGCTGTTTTGGCAATTTGTCAAGAGAGTGAAACCAATACTTGGTCAGATGATGAAATTCAACTTTTAGAAGCAGTGAGCGAACAAGCAGCTCTAGCTTTGTCTCAAGCTCGACTCTACCAGCGAACCCTACAGCTAGCCGAACAGATGCGCTCTGAGCTAGAAGTAGCCCGGCAAATTCAGGGGAATTTACTGCGACAAAGTTGGCCTGAACTCGAAAACGTGAAGATACAAGCTTGTTGTTATCCAGCGCGAGAAGTCGGAGGTGACTTTTTTGAGGTTTATGTTCACTCCCTGGGTGATGTGTGGGTAGCATTAGGAGATGTTTCGGGTAAAGGGGTTCCTGCGGCGTTGTTTATGGCGAGTGCTATGTCTGTTATTCGTCGAGAACTCTCTCAAGACGTTTCACCTGACCCTGAACAGGTAATGCTCAACCTCAATCAGATTTTAGCCGATGATTTGATTAGCAATAATCACTTTATTACAATGGTTTTGGCTCGTTATACTCCGGCAACTGGAGAGTTAATCTATGCGAATGCTGGACATATTTATCCTCTTGTTTGGTCTCAAAAAATGTTGATGGAACAAGCGACAGGTCATGGCGACGCGACTGTGACAGTCGAACCTCACTTCCTCAAAGCACGAGGTATTCCTTTAGGGATTCTCCCGACATGGCGAGGTAAGATTGGCAATTTAAAACTGTCTGGAGGAGACATCTTTCTACTCACGAGTGATGGAATTACAGAAGCAAGGATGGCTCAACCCGATGCTCCCCAAGGTCAAACCTCTAGTATGATTCATCAAGAGGGGTTATGGCAGCTAATTCGCCAGCAAAAGAAGCTTTTGAATTTGGAGGATTTACTGGCTTCTGTCCGAGAATCTAGTCCTGTTCAAGAGGATGACCAAACAATTCTTGCATTGGAGGTTTTATTCACAGATGAAAACTGAGCTTCATGTGCCGAGCGATCTTCGATTTTTAACAGTAGTAGAAAATTGGCTGTTAAGCAGCCTAGAGGTAGAGTTAGGCGATCATGCTGATTGGCCTCGTCAATCCAATCACTTTCGTTTGGTACTGGCTGAAGCCTACTCAAATGTGATTCGTCATGCTCACAAGGAGCAACCTCACTTACCCATTATTGTTCGTTTAGAATTACAAGCACAAGATATTGCCTTGGAAATTTTGGATCGTGGAACAGGCTATTCTATCGATCAATACACTGCACCGAACCCAGAAGATCGTCAGGAAAGCGGCTACGGTTGGATGATTATAAATCGGTTGATGGATCGGGTCGATTACTCTTTACAGGCAAATGGTTATAACTGTCTACGTTTAGAAGTCACTCTATCAGAGCAACCCCAATCTACTAGATAGGACTTGTAAATTAGTCTTCAGAAGCTGCCTGAGAAGCTGTATAGCTTAACCATCAAAAGTAGTTCTAAAGTCTCGTCGTTGACGATGAGGATGGTTAATCTCTCTGAATGCAGTATAACGTTTTAGCGTTAATTTCTTAACAAAAGTTAATATCGTCGAAAAAGCAGTTAGATCTTAATTTTTGTAAAGTTTAGTTGCAATATTTTCGTAGGGTAAGCCAATAATATTCAAAACAAGATTTAGATCATATTTTAAGAACAGGAGACACTTTCGTGAATCAGCTCTTTCCGCTTGCCCCTCGCTATCGACTCGATGATGAATCTCCCTGGTTAAAAGGAATCGATCCGTCTCGTCACTACTGGATTAATATCAATGGAGAGGAACGCCTGACAGTCGCTTTACCTGGGTTAATCGTATCATCTGCCCAGGAATTTAAACAGGCAATTCTCAAGTGGCTTAAGGGCTCAGTGGTGAAAGTCATATCGCTGTTGAGACTCCTCTGGTAAAATACTCAACGCCAACGCAAAGCTTTTGGCGTGGGCTTTATCCCTAATCTAAGTGTCTGGAAACAACATAAGTTGTCCCTTTAATTGACAGGCATAGACTGAGATTTCAGGCTGATTTACGACAGCCCCCAGTTGAGCAATATTAGCCGCTCCGTTGATGTCAGAATCATGTTCAAAACCACAAAATCCACACTTAAAAAGCTTGCCTTTCCGATAAGATTTCCCCTTTTCGGGGTGGATATGGTGACATCTTGAGCAAGTCTGCGAGGTGTATCGGGGGTTAACCAAAATCACATCAAGTCCAACAATATTTGCCTTGTATTCGGTAAACAATCTCAATTGGTAGAACGCCCACCTATTGATTTCTGTTCGCGTCTTTTTTCGTACTTTTGTTCTCAATCGAATCCCAGATAAATCCTCAAAAGCCATAGCGGAATTGAGTTGTTGAGCTTCTTCTACAAGCTGTTTGCTGATGTTGTGATTGACCCATTTTTGAAACCTAGATTCCTTCCCAGAGAGCCTTCTAAGCAAGCGTTTAGCAGACTTAGTGCGTTTGGATTGAATCGAAGCGCGAACACGGACAAACTTGTCTCTAGTTTTTCGGAGTTTATTTCCGTTCCAAGAGTTGCCCGTGCTAGTTGTAGCAATATCTCGCAGTCCCAGGTTAACTCCCAAAACTTTAGGTGTTTTACCTTAGGTCGTGGGTCTCCTGCCGCCGGACAGATGAACAACTAATTTCAGGGGCAGACAACGATTGTGTCTTGCCTCCCTTGGTTTTTATTATGTAACGTTTATTTAAGATTCGCAACCTTTTTTTTCAAAATGTTCTGATTTGTAATACTTATCAAAAACTGTAGCTAAATCTGTTAGCGATCGCTACACTCAAAAGGAGTCTTTGTCCAATATTCTCTACAATTGATGGTCATGCACTCCCCCATTCCTGCGAGTCAAGTTAAACAGCAAGCCATCAGATGCGGATTTCATAAAGTGGGTATCGCCAGCGTCAGCGAACCGACAGTAGAGGTTGAACGGTTGCAGGCTTGGCTAAATCAAGGCTATCAAGCAGAGATGGCTTGGATGGCGAACCCCAGGCGTCAAGATATTCGTCAAGTCATGCCAGAAGTGCAGTCCGTTATTTGTGTTGCCCTGAACTATTACACCCCTCATCAACATCCTCAAGGCAGTGAATACGGTAAAATCTCTCGCTATGGTTGGGGGCGAGACTACCACAAGGTCATGCACCAAAAACTGAAAGCATTTTCAAACGGGTTGCAGAGTCAAGCCGAAGGTATTCAAGCTCGATATTATGCAGATACAGGACCAATACAGGATAAAGTTTGGGCGCAGCGGGCGGGAATCGGTTGGATTGCTAAAAATAGTAATGTGATTACACGAGAATATGGGTCTTGGGTTTTCTTAGGGGAAGTGCTAACGAACTTGGAATTAACACCAGATTCTCCTCATACAGAACATTGCGGCACTTGTACTCGTTGTATTGAGGCTTGTCCAACAGATGCCATTACAAAGCCGTTTGTTGTTGATGCCAATCGTTGTATTGCTTATCATACAATCGAAAATCGAGCCGAACAATTACCCGAAAATATTGACTTAAACGGTTGGGTAGCAGGATGTGATATTTGTCAAGATGTTTGTCCTTGGAATCAACGATTTGCTCAAGAAACAGATGTAGAAGCCTTTCAACCCTATCCCGGTAATATTGCCCCAAAATTAAGTGAGTTAGCAGAACTTTCAGAGGTGGAATGGAATCAACGCTTTCCAGCTTCAGCATTGAGACGAATTAAACCTCAAATGTGGCAACGAAATGCTCAGAAGAATTTGTAAACTGCTATATATTGTTAAGTATAATCTCTGAATTTTGCAATATTCAGTTACAAAAGTTGCAAAATGTAAATATTGTATTTTTTAGTTAAGTAAGGGTTAACGGGAGACTAAAAGGTTATAAATTAGAGAAATAGCGAACTTCAATCTAGAGACGCATTCAAGGACAGAACATCGAAAAGGTTGAAGCGATCGCGAAACACAACGTACATCTTTGATTGGATACCTTTTCAGTCGATTATTAGCTGTAAGTTCAACACTAACCGAAAGCCAATCGGCTGAAACTCCCCAGTATTACAATCATCCACAGGCTATTTTGCCTAAAAATAAAACCGCATTGACTTCACAGAAGCTAAATGCTAAAGGCTAATAGTTAAGTTTGAGTTAAGCTTAACTTTAAACCCAAAAAAATCCTTAAATTTTTAACTTTTCTGCATTTTCCATGCAGATCTCTTCATTAATTTGACCCTTCGGCTTCGCGAATATTGAGCGCAGTCGAAATGCAGGGTTAACGAACATTTAGGAGACGAGACGATGAACTTACAAATCCCTTCAAACAATCGTAACGTAGCTATTGTCGGCCCCTATCTCAGTGGTAAAACCGCATTGCTAGAAAGTATCCTGTATATTACCGGAGCAACAACCCGTAAAGGTACCGCCAAAGATAACAACAGGGTTGGAGATGCTGCACCCGAAGCCCAAAATCGCCAAATGACCATTGAAGTTAATGCCGCTAGTACCGAGTACGGCGGCATTCATTTTACCTTCCTAGACTGTCCAGGTTCGGTAGAATTTACCCAAGAAACGCATAATGCTTTAGTCGGGGCTGGGTTAGCTGTTGTTGTGTGTGAACCGGATGCTAGCCGCATTTTAACGCTGTCACCCCTGTTCAAATTCCTCGATGACTGGGAAATTCCCCACCTCGTTTTTATCAATAAAATGGATCGGGCATTTACCGATCAACAAAGCTGCATTACAAACTATACCAAACTTCTAGAAGCCTTAAAATCTGTTTCTTCTCGCCCCATTATTCCTCACCAATATCCCATCGCCAAAGGTCAAGAACTGGTCGGTTATATCGATCTAGTCACTGAACAAGCTTATCATTATCATCCCGGTGCGCCTTCTGACCCCGTTCCTCTCCCTGAACAACTCCAGGAAGCTGAACACCTCGCCCGTCAAGAGATGTTGGAAGAGTTGGCAAACTTTGACGATCATCTTCTCGAAGAACTCCTAGAAGATATTGAACCGCCCCAAGATGAAATTGTCAAAGACCTGAAAATGGAACTCGGTGCAGACCTAATTGTTCCGGTATTTCTAGGCGTGGCTGAGGCGGAGTATGGTGTGCGATCGCTTTTGGATACAATGGTTCGAGAAGCGCCTGAACCCTTCTTAACGGCGGACCGTCGCGGACTCAAGCTGACAGCAGAGCTTCCAGTTGCTCAAGTCTTGAAAACCTATTACAATCCTCAAGGCGGCAAACTCTCTCTCGTCCGAGTTTGGCAAGGAGAACTCACAGAAGGCATTGTTCTCAATGGTGTTCGCGCTACTGGAATGTATCGGGTCATGGGTCAACAAACTCAAGGCATTCAAGTCGCGAAAACGGGGGAAATTGTCGCATTAGGGCGCATGGATAATATTCAAACGGGCGACACCCTCTCCACAGACCCTCAACAGGTGAAAGCCTTACCCAAAGCCAATACTTTACCTCCAGTTTATGCCTTGGCGATCGCTCCAGAAAAACGCAAAGATGAGGTTAAATTAACCACAGCCTTGAGTAAAATGTTGGAAGAAGATCCCGCCTTAGCCTGGGAACAACATGGCGATACTCACGAAATTATTCTGTGGGGTCAAGGCGAAATTCATCTCCAGGTGACATTAGATCGGTTGCGTCGCAAATATAATCTGCCGATGACCACCCACCTACC
This sequence comes from Cyanobacteria bacterium J06592_8, assembly GCA_038530755.1. Lineage (GTDB taxonomy): Bacteria > Cyanobacteriota > Cyanobacteriia > Cyanobacteriales > Microcoleaceae > Capilliphycus. The sequence goes on from JBCBCI010000007.1 coordinate 76,051, forward strand.
ACAAGTTCCCTACAAAGAAACCATTCGCAAAACCACAAATTCTCACGGACGCTACAAACACCAAAGCGGCGGACATGGACAGTTCGGAGATGTTTATCTCGATATCAAACCATTACAACGAGGGGAAGGGTTCAACTTCTCGGATACCATTGTTGGCGGTGTCGTACCAAAACAATATATTCCGGGTGTGGAAACAGGCGTGCGGGAATACCTCGAACAAGGGCCGTTAGGTTTCCCGGTTGTTGATGTCGCTGTGACCCTAACTAATGGATCGTATCATTCGGTTGATAGTTCAGAACAAGCATTTAAGCAAGCCGCACGCTTGGCGATGCAAACAGGAATGAATAACTGCGATCCAATTTTACTCGAACCTATTGCTCAAGTTGAGATTTCTACACCTAATGAGTTTACCTCTCAAATGTTCCAACTGATTACCGGACGCCGAGGACAAATCTTAAACTATGAAGCGATTTCAGCCTGGAAAGGTTGGGATCGAATTACCGCCTATTTAGCTTTATCAGAAATGCAAGATTTGATTGTTGAATTGCGATCGCTAACGATGGGAGTTGGTTATTTTAACTGGAAATACGATCATCTTCAAGAAGTTCCTCAGAAGTTAGCTGAACGAGTTCTCGCCAGTTATACTCCTGCTTAAACCTATTCCTAGCCCTCTCCTAGTTGGCTAGCGTACTAACCTCTCCCCCAACCCCTCTCCTAGAAGGCGAGGGGAGTATTTTTTTTGATTATTAAATATCTAAAACTACTAATTTGCTATAACTCCTGAATTTGACTCGATGCAAATACTTGATCGCAGGTTAATTCTAACTCTGGAAAAGTAGCTGAAATAATGCGCTCGCTATCTGTAAAAGTCTGAACTTGGTAATTACTCTCGACTAACTGATAAACAAATACTTTCGGTTGTTTGGGATTGCCTAAAAAAGTTCGAGAACCAATCGCTAGATAATCAACAATCCAATATTCTGAAATTCCTAAGCGTTGATATTCGTCTCGTTTATCGATATAGTCATCTTCCCAATTAGTTGAAACAACTTCTACCGCTAACTGAATTGGTTCTGTTAACGCGCCATAGGTTCGTCCATTACGATTCCAAACGGCTGCCTTCACGACTCCAACATCAGGATTTCTACCTCGTTCTTCACCCTCTTGAGTCACTGTTCTAATAATGATATCTTTATCTACAATGTAGTCTAAGTTGAGGCGTTCGCTTTCTCGATCAAAGCAACGAACTAGAAACCGAGCTACATTTTTATGAGCGCGAGTGGGTTCCACTTGAATCAGTTCTCCATTCACCAGTTCATATCGTCCAAAACCATCTGGATATTGTTCTAAAAATTCAAGAAACGTTAGATTTTGGGTTGAGATTAATTTCATAACTTTTTCAGTGAAAATCTATTGTTATCTATTTAATAAATGGGGTTTGTATTGATGACAAAAGTTGCAGCACTGTAGACAATTTTGATAACTTTCATCATACAATAATCATCTATTTTTGCAGTAAACACTCTACTAAACCATCAATTAGACGTTCGCTATCCATTGGTACAATATCTTCCCCATGTAATAACTTTTGGGTAATCATAAAATGAACCATTGTTCCCACAAAAATTCGCGCGGAAACTTCTGGATCTTTAGTTTTGAGATCGGGACAGTTGGCAAATAAATGGGTCAGAGATTTAAAGGCCGTGGCTTCAACGGTGCGAATAAAGGTGCGAGCAAGTTCGGGAAAACGTCCAGATTCTCCTAAGATAATTCGCATGAAATTCAGAAATTCAGGTTGCTTGGCTGAGTTATCAACCACTTTATGGGCTAACTCCCGCAATAAGGCTTCCCCTTGTCCTGGAGCGATGGGAGGGCGTTGTTCTTGGGGCGAGAAAAAATGCTGGAATCTGTATTCAACTAATTTTTCGATCAGTACCACAAATAAGCTTTCTTTATCTTTAAAGTAGTTGTACAGCGTCGGTTTCGATACTCCTCCTGCACTTGCGATTCGATCCATACTGGCGGCGGCGTATCCATGCACCATAAACTCCTGCATCGCCCCATCTAGAATACTTTCAGCTTTGTCGGTACGGCGGCGAGAGGGTTTCTTTAGGTTTGAGGGTTTGGTCGTCATTTTTTTTACTTCCGGGTTGACACTTGTGATTTTATTTTACTACACTGTTTAGTAAGCAGACTAAACGGTTCAGTTAATTTTTGTTATTCAACTTGTAATCAAAGGAGTTTCCCGATGCAGGATGTCCCCAGAATCACAGAAACCTTCCCCCGAAAGTGGGTCACAATCGCCAGCGTGGCGTTGATTGGGATTGGTGGTGTTGGGATTTATCTACCGACGCAATTACCCACCTCCGAAACCACACCCGTCTCCACCCTCGCTCCCGTCGTTCCTGAAATCAAGACAGTGACAGCTTTAGGGCGTTTAGAACCCGATGGAGACATCATTCGCCTGAAAGCGTCTACCTCGACCCAAGAAAATCGAATTGGGGAATTATTGGTTAGAGAAGGAGATCGAGTCGAAGTCGGACAAGTGATTGCGATTTTAGATTCACGCGATCGCCTACAAGCCGACTTAGAACGCGCAAAAGAAGACGTACAGGTGAATCAAGCCCGTTTAGCCCAAGTCAAAGCCGGAGCAAAATCGGGAGACTTAGCTGCTCAGAAAGCTCAAATCAGCCAACTTCAAGCCCAACTGCGAGGAGATGAAGCCGCTCAAATTGCCAATATTCAACGTCTACAAGCGCAATGGGAAGGAGAACGCGCCGCCCAGGAAGCGACTATTAGCCGACTCAGAGCGCAGTTAGAAGGAGAACTCGCCACTCAAGAAGCCACCATTAGCAGATTAAGAGCAGAATTAGAGAATGCACAAGTTGAATATGAACGGTACAGACAGCTAAACGAAGAGGGCGCGATTTCCCGTTCATCCTTTGATAGCAAGCGATTGACCGTTGAAACCAGTCGCCAAAAATTAGTAGAAGCCCAAGCCACTCTCAGCCGAATTGATCGCACCACCAGAGAACAAATCGCCGAAGCCGAGGCTAATTTAGATCGAATTAACCGAACTTCCCGCCAACAAATCGCCGAAGCCGAAGTTACACTGAGTCGAATTCAAAGTACCGGACGCGACCAAATTAGTCAAGCGCGATCGCAATTAGAAAGTTTAGCCGAAGTTCGTCCTGTAGATGTACAAATTGCTCAAGCTGAGGTGGATCGAGCGATTGCAGCAGTTAGACAAGCTGAAGCCAGTTTAGCACAAGCTTATGTGCGATCGCCCCAAGAAGGTGTAGTGATGGATATTCATACTCGTGCGGGAGAAGTGGTTGCGAGTGAAGGAATAGTCGAAATTGGTCGCACTCAACAAATGTATGCGATCGCAGAAGTTTATCAAAGTGATATTCAGAAAATCCAACCCGGACAAACTGCGAAGATTAGTAGTGATGCCTTACCCGAAACATTAAACGGAACCGTCGAGCGAATTAATCAAAAAGTTCAGCGACAAAATGTGATTAATACTGATCCGAGTGAAAACATTGATGGGAGAGTGGTCGAAGTTCATATTCGCCTAGATGAACCTTCTAGTCAAACCGCCGCACAATTCACTAATTTACAAGTCCAAGTCGAGGTGCAATTATGATTAATAGTTTAAAACAATTACGGCGCCGAACCTCTCTGGGTTGGTTACAACTGATTCATAGTAAAAGTCGCCTTTTAGTTGCCATTTCAGGGATTGCTTTTGCTGATGTATTAATGTTCATGCAGCTCGGGTTTCAAGAATCACTTTACGATAGTAATACTAAAATTAGAGGGGCTTTAAATGCTGATATTGTGTTAGTGAGTCCTAAAGCAAAAAATACCCAAAATTTATCCACCTTTACGCGACGCAGACTGTACCAAGCGATGGATATTCCGGGTGTAGAATCGGCTCATGCTTTTTATTCTCGCAGTATTAGCTGGAAAAATCCCCAAACCCGTGAAGATAATACATTACAGTTAATTGGATTTGATCCAGATTATCAAGCCTTTAATATTCCGGAGATGAATCAACAGCTTGATAACGTGAAAATGCCAGATACTGTGTTATTTGACCGGACTTCTAGAGGGGAATATGACGAGTTAATTGCAGATGTGAGTCAAGGAAACTGGGTTTCAACTGAAGCCGAACGACGAACAATAACTGTAAAAGGATTATTTTCATTAGGGGCTTCTTTTGGAACCGATGGAATTTTAATTGCTAGCGATCAAACCTTTTTAATGTTGTTTCCGCGACAAAATGCAGGAAGTGTAAGCTTAGGGTTAATTCATGTTGAAGAAGGAGCCGATCCAGTTAGGGTTGTGGAAGCATTGCGATCGCATCTTCCTGATGATGTTGAGGTAATGACCATGGCAGATTTTGTTGAAGATGAGCAGAAATTCTGGCGAGAAGAAAGTCCGATTGGATTTATTTTTACACTCGGAACTGCGATGGCATTTGTTGTTGGTGTGGTGATTGTTTATCAAATTTTATCAACGGATGTTAGCGCACATCTTCAGGAATATGCGACTTTTAAAGCAATGGGTTATCGTCATCGGTATTTACTTGCGATTGTTTTTGAAGAAGCAATTATTCTAGCGTTTTTAGGGTTTGTTCCTGGAGTAATTTTACCGATTGGTTTGTATTATGGAGCAGCACAAGCAACAGCATTGCCGATTTATATGACAGTTTCTAGGGCGATAACGGTATTTATTTTAACACTAATTATGTGTAGCTTTTCAGGTATTATTGCGACTCAAAAACTACAGTCGGCTGATCCAGCAGATATGTTTTAACAACAGTATAACTTCAGTATCTCTTGATAGGATTTAATCGACTGAAACACAACAACTAATAAAAAACGGTTAATAATTATGACACTATCTTCTCAACCCGTACTTTCTATTCAACATCTCGATCATTTCTTTGGTCAGGGAGAAAACCGCAAACAGGCTTTATTTGATATAAATTTAGAGATTAATGCAGGCGAAATCGTGATTATGACTGGGCCTTCGGGTTCAGGAAAAACCACATTACTGACCTTAATTGGAGGCTTGAGAACAGTACAATCAGGTAGCCTCAAATTTTTAGGTGCAGAACTCTGCAAAGCCACACCAGAACAACTGGTAAACGTTCGTCAGCGTTCGGGTTATATCTTTCAAGCCCATAACTTACATGGCAGTTTAACGGCGTTACATAACGTTCGGATGGGGTTAGAAATTCATCCCCAATATTCCGTCAAAGAAATGAAGAAAATGGCAGCCGAAATGTTAACTTTAGTAGGTTTAGGTGAACGTTTAAATTATTATCCAGATAACCTATCAGGCGGGCAAAAACAACGGGTTGCGATCGCCCGTGCATTAGTTAGTCGTCCTCAGTTACTCCTCGCAGATGAACCAACCGCCGCTTTAGATAGTAAATCGGGGCGAGATGTGGTTACATTAATGCAAAAGTTAGCAAAAGAACAAAATTGTACCATCTTGCTTGTGACTCACGATAACCGAATTTTAGATATTGCCGATCGCACCGTTTATATGGAAGATGGAATCTTGAAAAGTAATACTGTGGCAACAGCACATTAACATTTTCGCTGTTCAAATCCAGTCAAAGTCAAAGATATTATAACAATTCTCTAAAGAGCATCGGATCAGTCTGTTATGCTAAACCATTAACTCAACGTAAAGATACAGCAATGACTGGCCGAACCGGGAAGCAGATTATCTCAAAGACCTCTCCCTATTTAGAAATGAATAATCAAGGGGAAATTATTCATTTTGAACTCACTCAAGACCGCCACTTACTTGGACGAGATCGTCAATCTGTTGATTTAGTTGTTCCTCCTGAATGGCAAGTTATTTCTGGCTGTCATGCTGTTTTTTGTTGGCAAGGAGACGCTTACTGGATTTATGACGGAGACGGACAACAACCGAGTACGAATGGATTATTTATTAACCATACTCGGATCACACCCTTTGAGGGGTATATCCTCCAGAATGGCTTGGAAATTCAAATCGGTCAAAATCCTCAAAACTTGATTCGACTGCGATATTTTCAGCCGAATATGCCCCCAATATCAACATTATTTCCAAATCAATATATTTCCCTAGAAAATCGTTTGGTATTGTTAGGTCGAGATCCGAATGCGACACTGCATCTAGATTCTCCGGTTGTGTCTCGTCGTCACGCGACGATAGAATCAGATCATCAAGGAGATTATATTCTTAAAGACCATAGTAAACATGGTGTATTTGTCAATGGTCAGCGTGTTAAACAATCGATTAAATTAAGCGATCGCGATACAATTCGGATGGGGCCGTTTACATTAATGCGACAGGGAAATACCCTAGAACTTTCTGACAGTGGAACCCAAATTCGTTTAGATGCACAGCGGCTTTTACGCATCGTTAAAGATCGGTCTCAGAAAGCGAAAGTATTGCTAAATGATTTATCCTTCGCGATTGAACCCGGTCAATTTGTGGCTTTAGTGGGTGGAAGTGGGGCTGGAAAATCCACACTGATGCGAACATTATTAGGAATTAGTCCAACAACTAAGGGAAAAGTTTATATTAATGGAGAAAGCTTACGCAAAAATTTTTCACTCTACCGAACTCAGATTGGTTATGTGCCTCAAGATGATATTATTCATCGCAATCTGACTGTTAAAGAAGTCTTGGAATATGCAGCTAAACTGCGACTTCCGCCCGATGTTAATGTGAATGAAGTCGTTCAAAAAACGCTCTACGAAATTGAGATGCTGGATCGGCGTCAGGTGTTAGTTAGTCAACTCAGTGGCGGTCAACGAAAGCGGGTTAGTATTGGAGTTGAACTGTTAACAAATCCGTTGTTATTCTTCCTGGATGAACCGACTTCTGGACTCGATCCGGGTTTAGATAAAAAAATGATGTTACTGTTGCGGAAGTTAGCAAATCAAGGGAAAACAGTTATTTTAGTCACTCACGCCACAGCGAATATTAAACTGTGCGATCGCATTATCTTTTTAGGACGCGGCGGTCGTTTATGTTATTTTGGGCCACCTCGAAAAGCTTTTGAGTTTTTTAAAATAGAGAGTGATGACTTTGCTGATATTTATAATTTACTTGAAGATGAAGCAAATGCTCATACTTGGGCGGCAGATTTTCAGCGTTCAAATGATTATAAACGATATGTGGCGAATCATCTCAGTATTGGAGAACCGCAACCCACAACTATTGTGCCTCCGCCACCTAAACGCGCCTCAATTCCCGAACAATTAAGAATTTTAACGCGACGCTATTTTCAACTGATTAAAGGCGATCCGGTTAACTTACTCTTAAATTTATTAACCGCTCCCGTTGGGATTATTTTAATTCGATTAGCGATTCGAGATCAAGACCCTTTCGCTAGCGAACCTAGCTTAAAAATTGCGTCTTTAGCCCGACAGGTTTTATTTGTTTTCACTTCAGCCGCCCTCTGGGTAGGATTATCCAGTTCACTACAAGAAATCGTTAAAGAATCTGCAATTTATCTGCGAGAACGACTGGTGAATTTGTGCTTAACCTCCTATCTCGGTTCAAAATTTATTGTTCTCTGTGGTTTGGCAATTCTGCAAACAATTTTAATGAGTGGTGTAATTTTAGTCTGTTTTCAAAATCCAGAATCGGACTTAATTTATTGGCCAGTCGGAGTCAGCATTACCAGCTTTTTAACCTTAATTAGCTGTATTAGCTTAGGCTTAATGATATCAGCAATGGTTAAAAATAGTTCACAGGCTAATAGTGCGTTACCGTTAATCTTACTTCCACAAATTATTTTTTCTGGGGTTTTATTTAAAATGGAAGGGTTAGGACGAGTGATTTCTTGGTTAATGCTAAGTCGTTGGTCAATTGGGGCTTACGGTTCTCTCGTTAATGTGAATGCGTTAATCCCTGAACCTGTGCCATTACCGGATGGAACCACTCTTCCTCAAGCGATAGAAGCATCCTCTGTTTATGATCCAACCTGGCAAAATTTGGGCTTAAATTGGGGGATATTAACTCTACATCTGGTAATCTATCTGGGTTTAACTTGGATTGTCCAAAAGCGTAAAGATATTATGTCCTATTAAAATCTATTTTAAACTTATGAATTATTGGTTGATGAAATCTGAACCCAATGTGTACAGTATTGAAAAAATGAAGCAGGAGAAAACCTGTATTTGGGATGGTGTTCGCAATTATCAAGCTAGAAACTTTTTGCGACGCATGATACGGGGAGACTTAGCTTTTTTTTATCACTCAAATACAAAATATCCAGGTATTATTGGGTTAGTTAAAGTTGTTGAAAGCGAGGTGATTGATCCCACTCAGTTCGATCAAAATAGTAAATATTATGACCCGAAATCCACACCAGAAAATCCTCGATGGCAGACCGTCAAAGTAGAATTTATCGAACAGTTTCCGGCGATGATTACTTTAGCTCAACTCAAAGAAAAATTCACGCCCGATGATTTACTTTTAGTCAGACGAGGAAATCGTTTGTCTGTGATGCCTGTTCCCGAAGAAATTGCCAAGAAAATTTTAGAGATGAAACAGGCTATGAGTTAAGATTTGCGATCGGCTACTATATACTACTATGAATTGGAAAAATATTTTAATCGCTTTCACGAAGTTGATTCACATTTTAATTCTATTTTTTGTAATATTTGGATGGCTAATTCCGAGTCAATTGTGGAGAATAATTCACCTTATATTTATTCCGGCTATGATTCTGCAATGGCAATTCAATCAAGGGACTTGTATATTAACAAATTTGGAGAATAAACTACGCGGCGAAACAGCCCAAAAGCAACAACAACAGGGACAGTTTATTAAAGGTTTGTTAGGGAAATGTTGTCAGCCTTTACCCTCAGATAGAACGTTAAAAAATGTAATTTATGGCATGATCACGACCTCTTGGCTTTTGTCTTGGGTTGGTCTATTAGTATTTTCTAGTTAAAAAGGTCAAGTTAAAACATGAATCCCATATTAATTTTGTTGTCGCATCAGTAAACGCCAATCTCTAATAATTGCATTCGTCCAAAGCCAATTTTGACTCAGGATATAAGGCTTAAATTCTTCCGGTGCTTCACTAATCACTTTCTGGCAGAATTTCACCGCTTTACTCAAACGCATTGTTTTTTCGGGTGGCGGTAAGTCTGTTGTGGATTTCATTAAAACTAGCCCTAATCCAGCATAAGCCGTTAAAATTTGGGAGCGATTTTCACCTTGAATCTGAGCTAAATGTTGTTGAATAGTGGCTTCATTAAATGTGGGTTCTTCTAAATCTAAAATTTGCAACCAAATCTGATAAGCTTGATCCAGGTTTCCTTCTGAATAATAGGCAAATCCGAGTGCGTTTCGATATTCTAAAGCATCAGGACGTTGTTGCACAGCCCTTTTCCAATAGCGTCGCACATCATCCATCATATAGTCAGCACTACCTTGATTAATAGCTTGCCACATTAATCGACCCCACAAAAAGTTAATTTCAGGGCGATCGCTTTCTTGAACAGGGACAGCAGATAAAGCCGCTTTAGCTTCCGTTATCGCCCCACGATTGAGGAGTTCTGTCGTTGCTTCAACTCCAGTGAGAATATTTTCTTGATGAAACTGTTCTACAGCAATTCCCAAGACATAATCCGTTTTAGCTGAACTCAAGTCCAGTTGTTGATCCTCTGTTGAGTTGAGAGGAGTTGAGTGAGTTTTTGGAGATTTTGAGAGTTCAATGTCAGGATTCGCTCTTCGGTTTTGAAAAATACTCTGATAAAATAATCCGATCCCGAAACTCATCGGAATTAAGAGCAACACCAAGGGGAGCCAAGACTTCAACGTTTGAGAATTGAATCGTTTTAAAATTGGAAAATAAATATTTTTAACTGTTGAAATTGACGGCAGAGTCGCAGGGGAAGGTTGAGACGTTGGTTCTCGATAACTCTTGTCCGTTGCCACAGCAGTTACAGGATCGCTCTGACGTGAAGATTGAGAGCTTTTCAGTTGGCGTAAGGCATCCCCAATAAATTCTAGATCTTCGTCTTCTTCGGCTAAATCTTCTGTATATTCAATCTCACTCAGAAAAGGATCTCTGTTTGTCTGGAGTGGAGGGAGTTGAAGCTGTTCTTGAGGTTTTGACTGGTTTTTTTTCTCTACAATTGGTAGACTTGACTCTCCCCAATTCTGAGCTGAAATTGGAGCAAATAGAGACGGAGATAAACTGGGAGTCGAACTCTCCGCAAAATCAGCCGTTAAATAGCCATCAAATTTGCGATGCAGATATAGAATAGGCAAGCCCCAGTACATTTGATGGGAGCCATAGGCGGAAACTAAACCTTGTCGCGCTCGACTCAAACTAATATCAACAGGATGACCTTGATTGAGATTACGGTATAGGAGGCGAGTCAAGGTGAGAGCGACTTCATCAGGGATCCGTTCAGCCATCGCCAATACACCCGGAATTCCCCGCTTGACGAGGCTTTCTGCTAGGTTGCGTTGTGCGGTGTCTTCGTCAGAGTTGGAGCTATGAGCATAGGCACCTCGACAGGAGTTGAACACCACCATTTGCACACCGTTATTCACAAGTAATCCGGCTAAATCGTCACCACTGAGGGTTTCGGTTAATCCAGTTCGACTACTAACCAAGTACAGTTCACCGCCAGCAACGCCTAAATTACTGTGTCCAGCGTAGTGAAATACTTGATATTGACCCTGTTCGAGGGCCTGGGTAAGTTGCTGACCATCCGGTTGTTCTAAGATCGTCAGTTGAACTTCCGGGCGCGCGCGCATCCGCTTGGAACTGCCTTGAGTATCGCGTTGCAGTTCTTCTTGCAGATGGAGAACTTCTCGCTTGAGTTGCAGGCTTTCTTGATCGTTCGGTGCTGAAATTGCAACTAAAATTCTGAGGGGTTGATTATACGCTACACTAGGGCGATGGAAGCGAGAAATACTTCCAGGCTGATACCGGGAAAATCCGACATCAGAACCTGTTCCAATGGGGCGATCGCCTGCATACAGCACTTCCCAAGGTAAACTGGCTAAACGTTTTCCCTTAACTCCTAAACGTAGGTGTAAAAATTCTTGTCGATTTTGAGCGATCGCCTGAGCACAAGTCCAGCTTTCCCGCATTGTACCTTGAAACAAACCATCATAGAGTTGACGTCCAAGTTCGACTAAACTCATCATGTTGGTTTCTGAGGATAAAGCTGAACTAGAAGCGGTACTCGCACCTCTAGCGCGATATTGAGTTAAACTATTTCCTTGAAGAATTCCCAGTAAGGGATCTTGCATCAGTTGACGAGTCTGACTCAGCCAGGTTTCAACTGGCCAACTAACCTGTTCTTCTGCTAAGGGGACACCAGGTGCGACTTCTTCGGTTCGCACCAAATATTGGTTATTTCCAACGGGGGTGACAGAAATATGGAATTCCTGAGTCATCATGTCTAATCCGCTATTATTGTTTAGCCGAGGGAGGGGAAGCCAGATTTCAATGCCACGCCGCTAAGTTCAAGGTTTTGATGAAAGACAGAAGACACAGATTGGCTCCCTGATTCAAGATTAGCGAATTTATCTAATATATTCCCTAAATAGCCTCTACACTTAGACAGACATCTATTCAGGAGAAGTCTTGACAGTTATCAGTAAACAGTGACCCGTGATCTGTTTCCACAGTTGACAGTTATTTTAGCGATCAGTTATCAGCTTTTATTGTTTGCTGTGTACTGCTCACTGTTCCCTGTTCCCTGTTCAAGGCATACATTTTGTTAGGGAAGCTTCTGTAGTTTTCACATAAGCTGAATCTTGGCCGTATAATTCACGGAGGATAGCAACACTTTCCTGAACGAGAATCAGAGAGTTGATGGTGTTTAGCCAAGCAATATCTCCAGACGGCAGAATCATTCCGTAAAATTCACAGGTCAGAGGTTCTTGGGGAACTAAAGCATAATCTGCTTTGCTGACTTCTGGTTGTCTGAGAACTTCTCCCACTAATAAAAGTCCGTCACTTGCAAAGGCATTAATCTTGCCACTCAAAACATCTTGAACCGCAGTTTCCCGTCCTGAAACTCCCGAATACTCAAAGCGTTGAGCCAGAGGATAGCGACTCGCTATATACTCTTGTGTAAGGGAAGTTGCAAGCACACCGACAGAAATATTTTCCAATGCTCCGGATGGATCGATATAGGGTTGGTTATCTGGTCTAACTAATAGATACACTCCTGTAGCTAAAAACCGATCCGAGTAAACAATTCCGGGTTCGGGTGTTCGAGTCACGGTGTTTGGGCCACATTCAAGATGAACGGTCTTATCCCTGACGATTTGTTCGCGATTTTCCAGCGTGGACTTCTTATATTCTATCCTAATCGCTTGGCTTAGGTTCAACTGCTCCCGTAGTCGGGTTGCCAGCAGTTCCATTAATTCAATACAATATCCTTCTCGTTCTCCGGCTGACGAGCGATAGCTCACAGGAGCGGCATCTTCCCTAACTCCTACTTTGAGAACTCCTGTAGCTTTGATGTCTTCTAAAACGGTTGCCCCTAAACAGGGGGCTGGAAAAAAAATAGATAAAGCTAAACTCAGTACAGTTCGAGTCAGTTTTCTTCTCATTGGCTGTCAGCTTAACCAAAGTAAATTTAAACCGAGTCTAGCTTAACTTAATTTCGTTCCTTTGTGTTAAAGGCTATTGAGCGTGTAATTGAAAAGAGTTAAAAAATTGACTGATATTTGATGTCACTGCGCCGCCATCTTTGGCTTTACTTACTCCTAAAACATAAACTCGCTGTTGTACGAGATAAACTCGAAATTTGTGAGTCTCAAAAGGACTGGATAAATTCAGTTCTCGTCCTGGATAGCGTTGTAGCGAAATACTATTTTCTCCGAGTAATCGAACAGGTTTCCCTCTCATGTAGCTGTCTCGAATTTGATTAAATAAAGCTTGAGGTTCACTAATATAATTAGCAGATAAAGGAACTGAATAGGCGACTGTAAATTTGGAGTCACTTTGACGAGTTTCTAACACTGTGAATTCTAAATTTCCGCCCGATGTGTTTAAAACTTGTTGGCGTTCTTCTTGAAAAGTTCCCGGCATTGCCACAATTAAATTTCCAGGGAGTTGAGTGAGAGCTTCACCTGGGTTGCGAGCTTGTTCAAAGGTCAGAACGGGTTCGGAAGGCTGTTTAGAGGGATGATCGATGCGGTAAATCTCTCGATCAAGTTGACGATCGCCGTCACTGAAAAAAGTTGGGCGATCCGGGCGATACTGGGCGGTTGTCGGTGCTATTATACCGAGAGTGCTAGCGATCGCAAGCAGACTGAACAGTCCTATGTTTCGTGTCATCTGATTTTTCCTAACTTGTGTAGAGTTTTCAATATTTTTACGGACTCAAGTCTCATTCTTTCAAATGAGATCCAGCTTCCGACTTACATCTGACGTTGATATTCTTCTAATAGTTTCAGAAGATCGCTCTCCACTGAAGATGGAACTAAATCAGCGAGTGTCGCCGTCATCTTTCCACCGCCTAGAGAAACTGAAGTTCCTTGCAACACTTGTGCAATTTGACTTGCTTCTATGTTTCCCGCTTCAAGCAAAGGATATAACTGTTCTGCTATCTCTGTATGTAAATTAGCATCAGACAGGTAAAGATGCCATTTGGCTACATCAATGTAAATATTTTCGCCAATCTCTGAAGCCAGTTTTTCAATTTCTGAGGTAGTTGCCATCATTCTATTTTTAAATTCAACTCAGACAGTCAAGGCATGAGCTTTTGCTCGACCTATTGTTCATTTTCATTCTAGACAATGTATTTCTAATTGGGTTGGTTGGGTGTTGCTGAGGAGTAGTCTGCGATCGCAAAAATGTAGATTCCATGAACCACAAGCAATAACACCCAACTTGTCGTTACCCACACCGCCCAAGACCATTGGGCTGCTTGAACTTTCTGAAAAAACCATAAACCTGAATTGCACGCGGTAAAAATTGCCACATGAACAGCAAAATTCATTCGGTCATCTAGGCGTCGATAGGCAGGATCTTTGCGATCAGGTTTGCGAGGCCAACGGGGAGGCATTTTGTTACTCCTTACCAATACTTTCTCTATTCTAAGGGAGAGATGTTTTCAGCGAACAATTACTTAATTTATCTGTCCACAAAAAATATTGTTCTAGATGGGTTCGACCCATACTTAGTGAACCTGCATTGAATTGATTTTCCTAGCTTTCCGCGTATAATCGAGTAAAATGTAGCGTAAGCTACGTTCCTCAACTCGTGAACTCCTTAAAACTACTAGTTCTTATGAGGCGATCGCCTGGTGTCAATACCCAAGATTTGAAGATCATTTCTGACTGCTGACTAATATTGCACTGAAATAGTGTAGTTTTTGAAGTCTCTACTAATTTTTGAGGAAACGTTGCATTATAGATCGAACTAGCTCTCCGGAGCCGTAATATTGTGTGTTGTAGCTGTTCAACAAGAATAACTTGATTTAGGGAATATGACTGAGGGAAATTGATTCTTCCGGACTTTTATGCCCAACTGCTAGTAAAAGCAATGTTAAATCTAGTTAATCTGGGATGATTGGCTTCGCCACCCTAAACTAACTTAAAATAACACCTGAAATAACTTCTATGCAGGTACTTTGCTAAGTATGTAAAGTAACTTAGCATAAGAGGTCCGGAAGAACCTAAATTTTGAGATTCTGGTTACTGTTCTTCTATTTTGTCATCAAACAAGAGTGCGATCTTGAACTCTAGAACTGATCAGCAATCAGATTATGAGCGAGTTGAATTTGACGGATCAACACAATTTCTGTCAAAATAAGAAAGATTTGAATATAAAATTACTGAAAAAAAACTGGGTTTTCAACCATTCCTGCTAGTACAAACACCCATGAACCTAGACGACGAGCTAAATAATACGATTTTAAGCTTCACTGACATTCAAGCGGAGTTGAACCTCCAAGATGCTCAAGATACGATGCGCGAAATCGTTGAACATCTCGATTTGACTCCAGAAGAACGGGCTGGACTTGAACCGGAAATTCAGGGGTTAGAGACGATGCGAGATAAACTCGAACAGACTCGCATTCAAATTGCGGTGTTTGGGATGGTCGGGCGAGGGAAATCTTCGATTTTAAATGCTCTTTTGGGTCAAAATGTGTTTGAAACGGGGCCAATTCATGGCGTAACTCAAGCGACTCAAGCTCAAAATTGGCAACTTTCTGAAACTTCTCCCCAAGCTTCTGATTTAGGAAATGATGTGGTATCCTATCGTATTTCTCAGGTCGAATTAATTGACACGCCTGGTATTGATGAAGTAGACGGAAAAACTAGAGAAGAAATCGCCCGTCAAGTTGCACAACAGGCGGATTTATTATTATTTGTAATTGCCGGAGATATTACGCAAGTTGAGTATGAAGCTCTCTCTCAACTGCGGGAAGCCGGAAAACCAATGTTATTAGTTTTTAATAAAGTCGATCAATATCCCGAAGCAGATCGAAGTGCAATTTATGAGAAAATTAGAGACGATCGCGTTAAAGAATTACTCTCGCCTAATGAGATTGTCATGGCGGCAGCTTCTCCTTTAATTGCGACCGCAGTTCGCCGAGAGGATGGTACGATTCAACCTCAATTAACTCGCTCAAAACCTCAAGTTGAACAACTTAAACTGAAAATTCTCGAAATATTAGATCGAGAGGGAAAATCGCTAGTTGCACTGAATACGATGCTCTACGCAGGAGAGATTAATGAACAGTTAGTTCGCCGAAAAATGGAGATTCGAGAAGAAAGTGCAAACCGGATTATTTGGAATGGAGTAATGACAAAAGCCGTTGCGATCGCTTTAAACCCGATGACGGTTATTGACTTAGTGAGTGGTGCGGTTATTGATGTAACAATGATCCTAACATTATCTAAAGTCTATGGAATTTCTATGACTCAGCAAGGCGCCATTGATTTACTCCAAAAAATCGCCATTGGAATGGGTGGAATTACCGCAACTGAATTAGTGACAAATTTTGGTTTAAGTTCGTTAAAAGGTCTATTAGGTATAACAGCACCCCTAACCGGAGGCGCAACACTCATTCCCTATTTGTCTGTAGCAGTTACTCAAGCAGGTGTGGCTGGGGTGTCTTCCTACGCCATTGGACAGGTGACAAAAACTTACCTTGCGAACGGCGCCTCCTGGGGAGATGAGGGGCCAAAAGCAGTCGTCAAACGTATTCTCTCTTCATTAGATGAAACCTCAATCTTGAACAGAATTAAGGCAGAATTGCAGGCTAAATTAGATTTAAGCAGCAAATCAGTACCTCAAAAAGAAGTTAACTTAGAAGCCAGGGATTAAAATCCCTGTCTAAAATATCAAGTCCTTTTTCAAGGACTCAGCTTCATAATCTGTACACTGTCAAACTACACTGTCAAACTGTCAACTTAAAACACTGTGTACTGTTTGCCCTGCGTTTCGGCTACGCTCAACGGTCGCCATGTCGAAGGGTTTACTACTTCTCAGTATTTTTTATAATAATTCTCAGGAAAATTTAAGTTTAAATAGATTTAATAAAAGTCAAGAATTCTATTACTTTTGATGAACACTTGAAAATTTAAAAGTAATCTTTAAGTTTTCAGGGTTGACTCAAAAAATAAGTGATAAAATTAAAAAAACTATGTCCAATATTAAAGAGAACGAAGCAGAAATGGTTGCTAACTACGAAGTAGAATCAGTTGTTCTAGACCGCTACAAACAGGGTGCAAAAGAAGTTCAACCTTCTCTGTGCTGTCCGACTAGCTACAATAAAGAGTACCTTCAAAAAATTCCTCAAGAAATTATTGCTAAGGACTATGGCTGCGGTGATCCGACTCGTTATGTTAAAGCAGGTGAAACTGTTGTTGACTTAGGCTCTGGCGCGGGCAAACACTGCTATATTTTAGCACAGATTGTCGGCGAACAAGGGAAAGTGATTGGCGTTGATTTTAATGATGAAATGCTATCACTGGCTCGAAAATACCAAGAGGAAATGGCAGCCAAAATCGGATATCATAATACTCAATTTGTCAAGGGTAAAATCCAAGACTTAGGACTGAGTTTAGACAAAGTTCAAGCCTGGTTAGATCAAAATCCGGTACAATCGATTGATGGGATTTCGGCTTTAGAAGCCCAATGCGATCACCTCAGAAATGAAGAACCGTTAATCTCAGATAATAGTGTTGATGTTGTTATTTCTAACTGTGTTTTAAACTTAGTTCGTCCCCAAGACAAAAAACAACTCTTCCAAGAAATTTATCGTGTTCTAAAAAAAGGTGGAAGAGCGGTTATTTCTGACATTGTTTGTGATGAGAATCCGACTCCAGAAATGATTAACGATCCTGAACTGTGGAGTGGTTGTCTTTCGGGTGCATTTCGAGAAGATACTTTCTTAGAAATGTTTGAAGATGCTGGATTTTATGGTGTTGAACTTTTAGTTCGTCAGTCTGAACCCTGGCAAGTTATTGGAGGAATTGAATTCCGTTCTGTTACGGTTCAGGCTTTTAAAGGAAAAGAAGGCCCCTGTTTAGAACGTAAGCAAGCGGTCATTTATAAAGGCCCTTGGAAGCAAGTTATTGATGATGATGGTCACACCCTTTGTCGGGGTAAACGGATGGCGGTTTGTGATAAAACATTCAGTATTTACACCGATGTGAACGGCCCTTATCATCAAGATATGATTCCGCTTCCGCCCTATCAAGAAATTCCCTTTGATGAAGCGACTAACTTTAACTGCAATTCTAAAGCAACTCGCAGTCCTAAAGAAACAAAAGGAACAAACTACACCTTAACCTCATTAGAAAGTAGTCCTTGCTGCGATCCGGGAGAATGCTGTTAATTCAGTTAACAGTAAACAGTGACCAGTAATCAGTGACCAGTAAATAGGGGACAGCTTACAAGAAATTAAATTTAGTCCTCTTAAGAGGACTTTAAGTTTCAGACAGGGATTTTAATCCCTGTACTTTACAGTAAATAGTAAAAGCTGAACAACTGATAACTGAATACTGTAGAATTGTTCACTGTTCAAAGTCCTGGTAGATAAATTTGACCAACGGAATGATCGGGATTAATATCAACAACTAAATCTGCTAATTGGGGATTTTGAACTAAGGGTGTGATGAATAATTCGGGGTGCAGAGATTTCCAAAAATAGTCTACAAACTGTTCAATTTCTGCATCCGTCATTCCTGATTTTCCAGTGGCGATCATTTCGTGTTCGGCTTGTTTCCGCCATTGTTTCGATAAGCGATAATCAACAGGGTTAAGAACCATCAACCGATCTAAACAGTTCCACAACGGTACATAATCCTGTAATTTCTGATTAATATCTCGTGCAAACTGGCAATCGCTTTCTGTTATAATCGGTTCGGGGGCTTGATTAAAGACACTCTCCTCAACGGGACGACAACCCACAAACCAACCTTCAAAGAAGACGACATTAACGGACGATACAATTTCGGGTTGAATGCGATCGCCGCCGCCATTATGTAAGGATTTATCAAAGCGAGGAACAGCAACAGAGTCTTGACCTTGACGCAAATCTTGGAGAATTTTTAACCCAACTTCTATATCATGGGTTCCAGGAGGGCCACGCCAAATTAAGCGCGGATCAACCTGTTTTAATTGTTCTCGATCAGCGTAACTTTTATAAATATCATCAATCGATAAACTTAGCGTTTTATAGCCTTGAAATGTTAAAATTGAAGTGAGTGCTTTACCGAGCGTGGTTTTTCCGGTTCCCTGTCCGCCCAGAACCCCTTGAATAATCGGTCGATTTGCGCTTTCGTAGAGTTGAATCAGTTGAGTTGCTAGCGGTAGCCACAATTTCCACAATAGTTCTAACGCCGTCTCAACTGGAGGTAAAGGGCAGTTTTGCAGAATCAGAGAACAGAAAAGATGCGATCGCTTTTCGATGACCGTTTCCACATTTTCGGCTGTAATCCCAAAAGCTTCAGAACGTCCGCGATCGCTTAATTCTAAGGCGGCTAACTGTTTAAGTTCATCAGGTGAAGGTGTATTTCCCTTAGACCAAGCCTCTACAATTTTAATCATGATTCGGTAATTGTGGAAATGTCAGGAACCGAGTAAAAACGCCAGTAAAAACAAACTGTAAACAATACCAATTTTAAGGGCGTTGAGACTTTCAATCCATAACGGTTGGCGAGTTTGAGGTTTGCGGCGATAGGTTAGCCAATTGATCGCCTCCGTAAGCAATAATAAAAAAAAAGCTGCGGTTACATCCCATTCCGCCTCTTGCCCCGCTATCGTAGAAATTACGATGCCGCAAAACGATCCGAATAACACACTGATTGTCAACAGTGAAATCCGTCGCCAAGGATTGCGTAGCCATCGCCCCAGTCGATCACTGAGGACAGTTGTCAGTTGGTTGAGACGAGTGTTCTGCATAGAACAACAGGTGAAATAAACGGATTGGACTTTTAACGAATAAGAGAATGAAAATTAGACCCTACCCTACAATTTGGGTTGCCGGGGCTATTGTACTTTCGAGTTTAGGCTTGAGGCAACTTTGGTTATATACTTGTATCCGTATTGGAGAATTTGAGCGATCGCGCGATCGCAACACTGTTCCTATTTTTGTTCCCGCTACGATCCCTGATTCTACACCGACTCCCAGTTTAACGGAAAATGTAATCCCAAACAATTCCTTAACCTTAAGTTCCGATCCCGTGTCTGATGGAAAAGAAGCAGCATTGCGGGTGAGTAACCAGACAAGTCATCCCGTTCGAGTCGTCTTGCGTTCTTCCCCAGACACTAAACCTGTTCACTGGGATTTTGCACCTCTGGAAGGGAGTGTGAATGGTCTAATTTTATCGTTACCGGATACAGATTTAACGTTGAAACCCGGAGATATTTTGATTGTTTTTGCCCAAGATGGATCGCGCCGCTATTGGGGGCCTTATATTGTCGGGGAAACAAATTTACCGGCTTGGAATTCGCAAGCAAAGGAATGGCAATTGATCCCAAGAGATTAAAGCTGCGATATCCTAGTTGATAGGGACTAACCCGTCAATCGTTAAAAATTACTGCTGAGACGATTCACGATTTCCTGTATAACTGTTGACTGTAAACTGAAAACACTGTTCACCTTCTACCCACTGTGGATCATCCTGTTTCATCGACGCTGCATTGCATTAATCCCAAGTGTCCTAAACCAGACGGTCAACCTTGGGGAAATAAGTATTGTCAACGTTGTGGTGCCCCTCTAGAACTGAATAATCGCTATGTTCCTCTGCGATGTCTGGGAACCGGAGGATTTTCAACGCTGTATGTTGTTTGGGATTTGAAGACAAAGACGGAAAAGGTCTTGAAACTCTTATTAGAACCGTCTCCGAAAGCGTTAGAACTGTTTGAACAGGAGGCGAGTGTATTAGGACAGATGCGTCATCCGGGTGTACCCAAGGTGTCGTCTGATAGCTATTTCTTCCTGAAAAAACGCAACTCGACGCTGTCACCGTTGCCCTGTCTGGTCATGGAGAAGATTAACGGATTAACGCTACAACAAATCCTAGATCAACATCCTCAAGGCTGTCCAGAAGACTGGGTGGTAGATTGGCTACAACAAGCTTTGGAGATTTTACGGGAACTACACGCTCATCATATTATTCATCGAGATCTCAAACCCTCTAATTTGATGTTGCGTTCAACTCCCGCATTACCGTTGACGATCACTCCCATCCAAACGCATCAGTTAGTGATGATTGATTTTGGAGGCGCGAAACAGGTAGGACTAATGATGTCCAGCGATCGCGAACCGACACCGAGAAGTACAACTCGTTTGATTTCTCCAGGTTATAGTCCCCCAGAACAAATTGTGGGCGCTGCGATCGGGCCACCAGCCGATTTTTATGCCTTGGGTCGAACTTGTATTCATTTATTAACGGGTGCCTTTCCGGCGGATCTTGAAGATCCAATTACCGGAGAATTGCGATGGCAACATCGGGCGGTTGTGAGTCCCTGGTTTGCGAATTTGTTAGATCAAATGGTTCTGCTAGAGGCGAGTCGTCGCCCCCAAACGGCTACGGAAATTCAGACCTATTTGTTTAAAATTGCCCGTCAAAAACGCTATCCTCGTCGGATGATGTCGTTGTCTCAAAAGGGGATGTACTTCCTGAAAACGGCTTTATTAGAAAGCGATCGCGCTTTATTAAATGTATTGAAAGGGGGCGGATATTTAACGCTACAACTGATGCAAGTTAGCACTGCGACTTTGTGGACGATGGGACTCGCAGGTGTCGGTGGTATTGGCGGGGCAATGTTGGGGTTAATATTGGCTTACTGGACTCCGGTGGGTGATGTGGTGGCTGAGGCTTTATCGAGTAATTTTCCCTTGTGGTTTCCAGGAGCGGCGATGAGACTGGGAACGCAAATGTTAGTTTTGGGTTTAGCCGGGTTGGGAACTGGACTCGGTTTAACGGATGCAGGTGGATGCGAACAGCAGCGTCGTTATGGACGGGCGGCTTTGATGGGAAGTTTAGGGTATATTATCGGGGGAATCAGTTGGCAAATTCTGAGATTTTTTGGGGTTCTTGGATATTTGTGTATTGGTTTTTCAGCAGCATTTCTAACATTAGGATTAGGGTTACGCAGTCATCGTTTTGTTTATGCTGTTGCTGTTGCGGTTGGAACGGCTGGGATTTTTTGGGGACTGAGTTTAGATCAAACGTTTCCCCTGGCGATGTTGCAATTTCCGTCTGTTGGGACTCAACCCCAATGGCAAGAGTTTTGGTTGGGTTTAGGATTTATTGGTCTTTTAGGATGTGGAACGGGTTTGTCTTTGAGTGCGAGTTATCATTTGATTGTACCGATTTTGCGTTGGTTGGGATGGCGATAGACAGTAAACAGTTTGACAATGTACAGTCAACAGTAATCAGTGTTTTAAGTTGAGAGTTTAACAATGTTAATTGACTGAGTTTAGTCCTTTAAAAAGGACTTCAAGTTTTAGACAGAGATTTTAATCTCTGGCAGTTTAACAGTGAATAGTGAACAATTAGTTTGAGGAGTTAAAAAATAAAGACAATTAAAATATCAGAAAAAAACGGGTTACGGTTTACTGTTAACTGAAAAAACTGTTTACTGAAAAATTATGAGTATTACGATTCAACAATTAATTCAATGGAAGCAACAAGGGCGTGCGATCGCGGTTTTAACGGCTTATGATTATGGAATGGCGCGACTATTAGATGCGGCGGGTGTTGATGTCATTTTAGTTGGCGATTCTCTAGCGATGGTGGCCTTAGGTTATGAAACAACTCTACCTTTGACGTTGGAGGAAATGCTACATCATGCTAAAGCAGTCCGTCGGGGTGTTAAAGAGGCTTTGATGGTGGTTGATTTGCCTTTTTTAACTTATCAAGAAAGCCCTCAGCAGGCGATGGCTTCAGCCGGACGAGTGATGAAGGAGACGGGGGCGCAGGCGGTAAAGTTAGAGGGCGGATATCCGGAAATGGCAAAAACGGTGCAATATTTGGTACAAGCAGGAATTCCCGTGATGGGTCATGTCGGCTTGACTCCCCAATCTGTGCATCAGTTAGGAGGATTTCGCAAACAGGGAAAAACGCCAGAGGCCGCTAACCGTATTTTAACTGAAGCGATCGCCCTCGAAGAAGCGGGTGCGTTTGCAATTGTGTTGGAACATATTCCCACAAAGCTAGCGATGGAAATTACTCAAAAGCTGAAGATTCCGACGATTGGGATTGGGGCTGGTGCTGATTGTGATGGTCAAGTTTTGGTAACATCAGATGTATTGGGGTTATCGGCTTGGCAACCTCCGTTTGTGAAGACCTATGCCAATTTAGAAGAAACGGTGACTCAAGCCGTTCAACAGTTTTGCGATCAAGTCAGGTCACGACAGTGACGGGCTGACCCGCCGCTGGTTTGAGAAGCACTCAAATCAGCAAGAGATGACTGGGATTAATGTACCAAAATTTTATTGATTAGTTCTGTTTGCTGTTTTTAAATTTATAGCCTTTAAAGGCTAAAGCTAAACCACCAATAATCAATAAGCTTAAACCAGAATACGGCTCATCAACAGTTGTAATACTAACTGTATTAATTCCAAAACCGCGTTGAGGTGAAGAAGTTTGAAAAACTAAGCTTTTAATATTAGCTGTATCGCTTTTTACTCCTAAAAAAACAGCCCAGTTATCCCGATCACTGGAAGAAAACCCAGGTAATGAAATTGTAGCATGAACAAGAATATCTGGCAGAAACAATGCCTGAAAGTTCAGGTTAATATTAAGTTAATATCTGGTTAAATTCAGTGATTTAAGAAGTTGAGAAAGTTGAAGGATTGACTGAATTTGCCGTAAGACATCCTTAAGGCAGTACCTTACCTTAAACCGCGATCGCAAATTATTTATATTCTTTCGATCTTGTATAGATTGTAACTGAATATTGCAAAAAACCTAGGGTTTAACTCTAGTTTTATGTAAAGTTTAGTAACAAGTATTATTAAAATGTTTAGAATCTGACTAATATGTGATAATCCCTTTAACCTTAAGATTTAAAGCAATATTGCGAAAAAAATTTCGTACCCCTTCTTAGTGTTCTAAGGAGCCGAGTCTGGAAGGAAATCTGCTCAGTATTTGCAGACTCTCGGAAAGACTAAACAGCAAAATGAACTCGCCCAAATTCCCCATTAACAATTTTGGGGAGATTCAGAATCGTAAAGAGGAGATCCTAATGGATAATTTGCAAAAATATCGTTTCCGTTGCACCCTAACCTTTGGTGATATTTACGGTCAAATTATGGTTTGGCTGATTGTGATCTTTCTTGCCCTAGCTTCTGCTCTAGCATTGTGGAGTAGCTCTCGTCAAATCTTTGCTTTAGCAACGGTTGGTTTAATCGTTGTCTTGTCTTTACCCTTCCTCCTGTTCGCATTCGTGACCACTTTACTCAATCATATTGAGATGATGCCAATGGATGCTGCTGAGGAAGATTTCTCTGAGGCTGATATGGTCGGCTCTCAGCCCGCACAAGCTGCCGGATAAAATCAAAAATCTAGTCAATCTCTAATCTTTTTTTTCTTTCTTAAAACTTCCCTATTTTTAGATGGGGAGGTTTTTCTGTGAGTCACCATAGAAGAACGAGGAGAATTCTATTCAATTATTTGCCAACTATGCTAGAACATGATGTTGTTATTGTCGGTGGGGGTTTAGCGGGAAGTCGGGCTGCGGTCGAAATTGCTCGCACAAACCCTAGCCTCAATATTGCTGTCATTGCTAAAACTCATCCGATTCGTTCCCACTCTGTTGCGGCTCAAGGTGGAATTGCTGCGAGCCTAAAAAATGTTGATTCTGCCGATACTTGGGAAGCTCACGCCTTCGATACGGTCAAAGGTTCAGACTATCTTGCTGACCAAGATGCCGTTGAAATTCTCGCCCAAGAAGCTCCTGATGTCATTATCGACCTTGAACATTTAGGTGTTCTCTTCTCTCGCTTAGAAGATGGTCGCATTGCTCAACGGGCGTTCGGGGGCCACACCCATAATCGCACCTGTTACGCTGCTGATAAAACAGGTCACGCGATTCTGCACGAACTGGTCAATAATTTACGTCGCTACGGAGTGCAGATTTACGATGAATGGTACGTCATGCGCCTGGTATTAGAGGACGCTCAAGCCAAAGGTTTGGTGATGTACAACATTGAAAGTGGCGAAATTGTCGTGGTACGCGCAAAAGTCATCATGTTTGCTACAGGCGGTTATGGACGCGCCTTTAATACCACCTCTAATGATTTTGCTTCTACAGGCGATGGCCTGGCAATGTCGGCTTTGGCTGGAATTCCGTTGCAAGATATGGAGTTTGTACAGTTTCATCCGACTGGGTTGTATCCCGTTGGGGTATTAATTTCTGAGGCTGTTCGCGGTGAAGGTGCTTATTTAATCAACAGCGAAGGGGAACGATTCATGGCGAATTATGCCCCCAGTAAGATGGAGTTAGCCCCCCGCGATATTACCTCACGAGCCATTACTCTCGAAATTCGAGCCGGACGAGGAATTCATCCTGATGGTAGTGCAGGCGGGCCATTTATCTATCTCGATCTTCGCCACATGGGACGAGAAAAAATTATGAGTCGAATTCCCTTCTGTTGGGAGGAAGCTCATCGCTTGGTGGGAGTCGATGCTGTTGATGAACCTATGCCTGTACGTCCAACGGTTCACTACTCAATGGGTGGGATTCCTACAAATACGGATGGTCAGGTGATTATCGGGCCAGGGTTGCCTGTAGATTTTAAATTTGACCCCAAAGCCGGAATGAATCCTCAGAATAATTTAGTTGAGGGTTTCTTTGCGGCGGGAGAAGCGGCTTGCGTGTCAGTTCATGGCGCAAATCGTTTAGGTAGTAATTCCCTGCTAGAATGTGTGGTTTATGGGCGACGAACGGGGGCGGCGATCGCTCAATATGTTCAAAACCGGAAGTTACCTGATATTGATGAAGAGCGGTATATTCAGGATGCAAAAGAGCAAATTCAAGCGTTGTTAGACCGACGTGAGGGGTATAGAATTCAGCAAATTCGTCAAGAGTTTCAAGATGCTATGACCGAACATTGCGGAGTATTTCGCACTCAAGAAATCATGCAAGAGGGCTTGACAAAAATTCAGCAATTACAGGAAAAGTACCAACAGATTTATCTTGATGACCAAGGAAAACTGTGGAATACCGAAATTATCGAGGCTCTGGAATTGCGGAGTATTATGATTGTGGGTCAGATGATTTTGACTTCAGCCTTAAATCGTTTGGAAAGTCGAGGGGCGCACAGTCGAGAGGATTATCCCAAACGTGATGATGAGAATTTCCTCAAGCATACATTAGCTTACTATTCTCCGGCTGGAATTGATTTATCTTATCGTCCAGTCACCATCACTCGGTTTGAACCCCAAGAACGTAAATACTAAGTTGTTAAATTCCCCCTAGTTGATTTTCTGGGGGGATGAGTCCAGTTAAACTTGATGAGCGATTATATCGGGAAAACTAATTTTAATTGCTTTTACACCATTTCCTTGACCTCTCTTTTTTTTACTTTCTGGATAGATTGAGAATTTTCCTGTCCCTTTTCTCTGGGTGCATAAATTGTTTCAATACGACTAATTTTCATTAATGAAGTTTTTGGGATGATATAATTTTTCTACTTTCTTTATTAATTCTGAAGGTGAAATCTTTAATGCTATTGCAAGACGAAATATTACATCAAGCGTAGGGGATTTTAATCCTCGTTCTAGAAGGCTAATGTATGTTCGATGTAACTCAACCTCAAATGCAAGCTGCTCTTGAGTGAGTTTCAAGGTTTCACATTTTTGTTTAAGAACTTGTCCAAATGCTTTGGCTAAAGTCACCTCATCTTTAAAAATATTATGAAAACATTTTAAAAATCAAAAGGATCAAAGTCTTCAGACTATAGTCTGCAAGCCGTTGTTTAAAAAAGAGCTAATTTTTAAATAATCAATAAACTTTCATTGTCATCTCTCAGAGAGGTAGAGTGTTAAAACCCCTGTAGTGCTAACATCCATATCACTAGAATACTCACTGGGGAAAGCAGTTGATGCTGACTCTGTTGTTCTGGGATGGAGTGATGATGACAGCGGATGCAATACTACTACATCAATTTTCACAATTCTTTATCAGAAAATTTTGAGTCTCATGCTTTGTGAAATGATTCTTCCGAATTAATACTTTTTCGTTACTTTTGAAACCATCCTCTCACCTCTAGACCCTATTGCTGAAATTATGAGAATAGTGTTATAACAAAGAATAATAGTTCGCTACAAACGTGACAAGGTTGTGAATTTTTTGGCTTCTATTCTAAGTAGAGATACCCCTGATGTATTAATGTCTTGATGGGTCACTCCCCACTTCCCAAAACCCAAAAGCTTGATAGAAAATAAGGAGAAGATCCAATAGAAATTTGGTCTAAGCTAACAGCTTATGTGAAAGCAATGTTATTCCGCTAGAAGGATACCAAACCGTTGTCTTAAATTCAAGCGGGTTATTGCAATCACCCACATTTAACCCGAAAAAAGGGTTGGCTCATTTCAATTTGTAGAGATCAGGGTTTATCTATGAAACGCACAATTCTACTCGGCTCACTCCTCTTATCAGCAGGCTTGACAGTGACTCAAATTTTTAGTTTGAGCCTGAATTCTTCCAAATCCTCTCTAAATAAACTTGCTCCGAATCGTGAGCTAATTGTCTATGAAAGTAACAATGAAGATGGTGAGCGAGAGGACGTCAAAACAACACAAAGTAGTTAGTCACATTGTGGATTTTTTTCCAAAGCTCAGAAATTCGGATCTTAAAAAAAGTGCGAACATCTGAGTCAGAAAAAAAGCAAGCATCTCAAATTAGGGATATTCGACTTCACTTATTCTTTCTAAGCTGCTAATCTAGAGAGAAGAGTTTTACCTAAATTTGAGTGTGTGAAATTATTGTGTCTGAGTAATGGTCATGGGGAAGATGCAATCGCTGTTCAGATTTTGCAACAGTTACAATCTTTTCCGAACCCTCCAAAACTCTCAGCTTTACCATTAGTTGGAGTTGGAAAAGCCTATCAAAAGTTGGAAAATGTATCGATAGCTGGACCTGTTCAGCCGATGCCTTCTGGGGGCTTTGTCTATATGGATGGTCGGCAATTGTTGCGAGATGTCAAAGGAGGTTTATTGCAGCTAACCTGGACTCAACTTCAAATTATTCGGAATTGGGCGAAACAGGGTGCATCTATACTTGCGGTTGGAGATATTGTTCCACTTTTATTTGCTAGACTCAGTGGAGCGAACTATGCCTTTGTGGGAACAGCAAAGTCAGAATATTACTTGCGAGATGAACTTGGGCCTCTCTCCCGTCAGTCTTGGATACAACGTTTGGAAGGGTGGTCAGGCTCAGACTACTTACCCTGGGAACGGGGTCTAATGCGTCATCCTCGCTGTAAAGCCGTTTTTCCCAGAGATCGACTAACAACTGAAACCCTCCTCAAATGGTCGATTCCAGCTTATAACTTGGGAAACCCAATGATGGATAATCTTCATCCCCAAAACCCATTTATTTTAGATTCAGATGCCAAGCAACATTCACTGACGGTCGCGCTTTTACCCGGTTCTCGTACCCCAGAAGCCTACGAAAATTGGCAACGGATTGCAGAAGCAATTCATCAGTTAATTGCAGCTTTTCAACAGCCGAGTCATTTACTCTTTCTAGCTGCGATCGCACCCTCATTAGAGTACGAGCCTTTTGTTCGGCATTTACGGGGTTTAGGATGGGAAAAAACAGGCGTTCAGAACCCCCCAGAGACTGAATATACCTGTAAAAATGCGACATTGATTTTAACGCCAAGATTTAGTGATTGTTTGCATCAAGCAGATCTAGCGATCGCGATGGCGGGAACAGCCACAGAACAATTTGTCGGTTTAGGAAAACCTGCGATCGCCATTCCAGGTCAAGGCCCCCAATTTACGGCTCAGTTTGCAGAGGCACAGAGTCGGTTGTTGGGGCCTTCGTTAATTTTAGTTGAACATCCTGCTGATATTCCCGATGTCGTGCGATCGCTGATCTCGGATCAAGATCGATTAAAATTAATCGCAGAAAATGGTCGCAAACGAATGGGACAACCCGGAGCGTCTTACCGGATTGCCCAAAAGTTAATGGAATGCTTGAGTTAATCAGGGATTCTACAGTTAACAGTTTGATCGCTGTTCACTGTTGACAGAAATGCTTTCTAGTGATGTCGCTTTTGATGCCATTGCCAAGCATGAGAAATAATCGCATTCAAGTCAGCATATTCAGGATTCCAGCCCAAAATTTGACGGGCTTTTTCGGCACTTCCAACTAAAGCGGGAGGATCTCCAGGACGGCGATCGCATTCAATCGCCTTAATTTCACGTCCTGTCACTTGTCGAGCGGTTTCGATCACTTCTTTAACAGAAAATCCATTGCCATTTCCGAGGTTAAACACATCAGTTTTCCCACCTTTGAGCAGATATTCTAGCCCTAAAACGTGAGCTGAGGCTAAGTCATTGACATGGATATAATCTCGGACACAGGTTCCATCAGGTGTCGGATAATCTGTGCCAAAAATTGAGAGAGACTCCCGTTTACCCAAAGCCGTGAGTAAAGTCAGGGGAATCAAATGAGTTTCAGGATTATGATCTTCACCTAAAGTTCCACTCGGATCAGCTCCAGCGGCGTTAAAATAACGGAACCAGACGGATTTAAAATCATAAGCGTGATCAAAATCCGCCAAAATCTTCTCAACCATTAACTTTGTCATCCCATAAGGATTAATGGGGTTCTGGGGATGATCTTCAGGAATCGGAACTTGTTGAGGAACGCCGTAAGTTGCACAGGTTGAAGAAAAAACGAACTTATTAATCGAGGCATCTTTCATCGCTTCGAGCAGCGTTAATGTCCCGATTACATTATTACGATAATATTTATCTGGGGCGGTAACAGACTCACCGACATAAGCATAGGCTGCAAAGTGCATCACTGCATCAATCTGGCGCATGGAGAACAGATTATCCAGAAGTTGGCGATCATTGGTATCTCCAACAACCAATTCCACTTTGAGAACTTGTTCAGCGATGTCACGATGACCGTAAACCAGGTTATCTAGAATAACAACTTCATAACCTGAACGTTGCAGAGCTAAAACGGCGTGAGAACCGATATATCCCGCTCCGCCTGTTACCAGAACTGTTGGCTTTTGAGACACGTTAAATCTTGACTCCTATCTGAGCCGAACTAAATTTTTATTGTTTAATCATTCATCCAATGCCTGAGCCGAAACATCTACCGCTTGAACATCAATTGTTCCGGGTGGAGTTAAACGACTAAAATGACCCTGCGTAACTTGCAAAGGTTCACCACAACTCGGACATTGACACTGCGTTTGATTCAGTGCAGTAAATTCATAGCCACAAACTGGGCATTCATCTTGGATGAGATTTCGACTTAACCACCACTGCGTTCCAAAAAATAAAAGAATAGGAAGCAGTAGTACAATCCCGATGATGATGAGAATCGAATTAACAAGCCACCCCAGACCGATAGAGGTTAGTAACCAAAACACTGCCAGGATTATCAGCCAGTTGCTAACCTTGGAAAAATTCAATTTTAGGATTCTAGGCCGTCCCTGGTTCACAGCGTTCTCCTTAGCGCGTTTAGCGATTAATAAATCGTCCTTTTTCTCTATGATACTACGGGTAAATTCAGTAGTTCTCGTAGTTGCACCCGAAAAGCTTCTTGACCAAACTGAGCCAAACTTTGTTGTCGTAACCATTCACCTTGACAACGTTGGTCATCACCTTGCAAAATTTGAATGCAAGCCTTAGCAACCGCATCTGGATCTCGGTGAGGAACTTGCCATCCTAACTTTCCATCTTGGACGGGATCAGCCGAACCATCTGCATTTCCAGATAAAACAGGAATACCACAAGCCATAGCTTCTAAATACACGATACCAAATCCTTCTTGAGATGGCATTATATAAGCGTCGGCGACTCGATAATGATCAACTAGATCTTCTGTAGGAACGAACCCAGCAAACACCACCTGATCGGCTACTCCTAGCTCTTTGGCTAAGTTAGCTAGCCGAGGTTGATCGTCACCTCGTCCGATGACTAAATATTTAACATTGGGAATCTGCTTAGAGATTTGAGGTAAAGCTCTAATGGTGACATCAACTCCTTTGTAGATATCCCCAGACCATAGACGCGCAACGGTCATTAAAACTTTTGTATCCTGTAAACCATATCGCTCGATCAGATGTTGAGGTTTGGCCCCTGGAGTAAAGCGATTTCCATCGACCATACAAGGAAGCAGTCGAAATTTCTGAGGGTCTAACTGATTCGCCTGACAAGCTTGGTCTCGGCTATAGCGGCTAATTGTCCAAATTTGATCTGCTTTTTCAAGGGCGTTTCGGTATCTCCCAGATAAAGGTTGCCAAACTTCTTTTCCGTAAGTCAATACAGTATAGGGAACACCAAAGGGTTGACAAAGGAGTTGAATTAAGGGTGCTAAATTAATGTGACCACAAAAAACTCGTTGAGGACGCTGTAGGATCAGATGATTCAATAGTGCGCTCACCAGTCGAATTCCGCCTAAAACTGGTGGTTTAGTTTGCAGATAATGAAACTCCAGTGAACTGTTCTCGTAGGGATTTGGGGAGCCAGGAGGGTCATGCAAAAGTAAAACTTCACTGCTGAACTGAGTGGGAGTGTTCGAGGTTGTCAATGGCTCCATGACATTTACATAGGCATCCAAAATATCTTTAACATAGGACTGAATGCCTCCCTCACAGGAAAAAATCTTCAGGAAGCACCACAAGAACCGGGGGTTAATATCTGTTGTCTTGTCCAAGTTGCTAATTTATCTTGAGAATACAACTCTTTTTTACTCTATTACAGACACAACTGGTGATATCCGCATTACAAAAATTCCTATGACAAAAATCCCTAAAAGTTGATACCTGTGAAAGTTCCAGGTATAGACTTTGTTCTAGCCTATCTTGAAACCCACAGGTATCTGAATCCGTTAAATGATTCTGAATATCTTTAAGTGTTTAGAACCCGTTCTAGAACAAGCCCCAAGTTAGAGATTTGTCAATCGGTAAAGCTGCTCCCACACCTAACCAGATTGTTGCTAATGTTCCGAACAAGAATACAGCAGTCGCAACAGGACGACGGAAGGGGTTTTGGAACTTGTTAACGCCTTCAATGAAAGGAACAAGCATCAAACCGAGAGGAATTGCTGTCATTAAGCTAATTCCTAACAATTTGTTGGGAACCACGCGCAACATTTGGAACGAAGGCCACAGATACCATTCCGGAAGAATTTCCAGAGGAGTTGCAAACGGGTCAGCCGGTTCACCAACCATTGCGGGGTCAAGAACTGCTAAACCCACAACAAGGGCAAATGTTCCTAAGATAACAACAGGGAAAGTATAAAGAAGGTCATTTGGCCATGCGGGTTCACCGTAGTAGTTATGGCCCATGCCTTTGGCGAGTTTGGCGCGTAATACGGGATCGCTCAGATCCGGTTTCTTTAATGTTGACATTGCTATACAGAGTCTCCTTTCTCAAGTCTTTATGATAGCGACTGGTTTTAATTTTGGTCTGTACGGATACAGATTGGTGTAACTAATGCTACTCAACCTCAGCTTACAAGGGACCAGAGATACCTTGCTTACGAATCATTAAGAAGTGCATCAGCATGAATACTGCAATCAGCCAAGGTAATACGAAAGTATGTAAGGTGTAGAAACGGCTTAAAGTCGCTTGTCCGACTGCTGAACCTCCACGCATTAATTCAACTAAAGTTGAACCCACAATGGGAATCGCTTCAGGAACACCAGATACGATTTTAACCGCCCAGTAACCCACCTGATCCCAAGGGAGAGAGTATCCAGTTACCCCAAAGGAAACGGTGATCACAGCCAAGATTACCCCTGTTACCCAGGTGAGTTCACGAGGCTTTTTGAAACCGCCTGTGAGGTAAACTCGAAAAACGTGCAGAATCATCATCAGCACCATCATACTCGCAGACCAGCGGTGGATGGAGCGAATTAACCAACCGAAGTTTACCTCGGTCATAATGTACTGCACTGAAGTGAATGCTTCAGCAACAGTGGGTCTGTAATAAAATGTCATCGCGAATCCAGTTGCAAACTGGATCAAGAAGCAGACCAATGTAATTCCGCCTAAGCAATAGAAAATATTGACATGAGGAGGAACATACTTGGTTGTAATATCATCAGCGATCGCCTGAACTTCTAGACGTTCGTTAAACCACTGAAATGCTTTTGATTCTTCTATTTCCTTTGAAAACATGAAGCTAGAATTCCTAAAAATGGATTGCTGGCAAGGGTTGGGTTATTCTAATCCTCCTAAAGCCTACCGCTGTCGGCATGACAAGAGGAATTTTGAGATGAATTCAAGCTCAACCTCCTCGATCTCTAGCGTAGCCATCAATACAGTCAACTGTATCTTTTCCAGATTTGCTAGAGTTAAACCTCTACAATTGTAGATTCTGTTAGGTTAAATCAATCTAACCTTAACCTCAGATTCGGCTTGAGACTCTCAGGAACCGTTTCCAACTCCCCGCCCGATTTGGGTTTCCCTGTGCTGAACTGTCTCTTCCCTGGTTGATTACAAAACACGTAATCATTTCTCCTCTAAAACCTGTAATTTCAGGTTTGGGCGCGACGCTGGGGCTAATTTGCCATCGGCTTTTTAGCAGAAAGATTTTAGCACAAAATTAACCCAGAATCTAGGATAGAAAGGTGGAAACCTCCTCATCTCATTTTAAATAGGGCAGCTAGATATTGGTCGCAGTACCCATAGCGGTTAAATGATGGTACAACTCGAAAGAGCAGTGGCAACTTTATTGCCAAGACTCCGTTGCCCATCATTCAAAAATGTAACATAACTTTAACTGCAATTTCAGAAAGTGGAGCGGGATTTAGAGTGTTTGCTCACAAGCCATTATCGCCTGAGTTGATTGACTATCAATAGATTGAAGCCTAATCTCCCTGACTTCATGCTGACCCCAAACCTTTAGAAAGACTTTAAAATTAAGAGATATGCACAAAAGCGTTTTTCAGATTGTACTGGTCATTGTTCTGCAACTCTGCTTGCTTCTCGGCGGATGGACTGCTCCGGCATGGGCTTTGACAGAAGAACAAAAGCTTGTTGGTGAAGCTTGGCGGATTGTCAACCGAGCCTATCTTGATGAAACCTTTAACCATCAAAACTGGTGGTTTATTCGCGAAAAAGCCATTCGCCAATCCTTGGAAAATCCTGAAGATGCTTATTATGCTATTGAAAAGATGCTCGCGCTTTTGGACGATCCGTTTACTCGATTACTCCAACCCGTTCAATATCGGAGTTTGCAGGTCAGTACCTCTGGAGAACTAACCGGAGTAGGCTTGCAAATCGCTTTAGACCCGGAAACCGGACAATTGACTGTAGTTTCACCCATTGAAGGATCTCCGGCGGCTGAAGCCGGTATTCAACCTCGCGATCGCATTCTCAAAATTGACGACTTCTCCACAACGGAACTTACCCTCGATGAAGCTGCAACTAAAATGCGGGGCGCGATTGGTTCAACGGTCATTCTGACGGTGCAACGGTTTAAGACAGAAGAGATCGAAGCATTTGAACTGACTCGCGATCGCATTGCTCTCAATCCAGTCTATGCAGAATTGCGTTCAGAATCATCTGTTCCATTGGGTTACATTCGCCTCAGTCAATTTAGTGCCAATGCCACTGAGGAAGTTGGGAATGCTATTTTATCGCTAGAACAGCAAGGGGCAAAAGCCTATGTTCTCGATCTGCGAAATAATCCCGGTGGCTTGTTGCAAGCAGGCGTAGAAATCGCTCGACTGTGGATAGATGACGGAACGATTGTCTACACTGTTAATCGCCAGGGAGTTTTAGGCAGTTTTGATGCCGTGGGTTCGGCTTTAAGCGAAGCTCCGCTTGTGGTATTAGTGAATCAGGGAACCGCCAGTGCGAGTGAAATTTTGGCTGGAGCCTTACAGGATAACCTTCGCGCTCAACTGGTTGGTGAACAAACCTTTGGCAAAGGCTTAATTCAGTCTCTATTTGACTTGTCTGATGGTTCTGGATTGGCTGTCACCGTTGCCAAGTATGAAACGCCTGACCATCACGATATCAACAAGTTAGGAATCCAACCGGATTTAGTTGTTCCGACCCCAACATTAACTCGCAGTCAAATCGCAACTGAAGCCGATCCTCAATATCAAGCCGCAGTTGAACTACTGGTTTCTGAAATGGCTGTAGCGAACGCAGCTTAACCTCGATTTGATTTGAGCCGTAGCTGGAGCGGGTTCGGAGGTTAATGGGTAGTCAACGAAAACGCTCTCAACCTCCTAATCCCCCAATCTCCCCTCTATCTTAGTCCCAGGCTGAACCTGCATAGTTAGGAGAATTTTCAGACTCAGAGCGATCAGCTTGATGATCTTCAAGCCAGATCACTTGTCGTTGTCCCGGAGCCACTCGATTACTGTACTCCTGCATCATGCTGGAAGTCTGGTGTGGATCGAAAAGACGGCTAAAGTCTGCTTGCTCAGATGAGACTCGTTCACGGGTGAGTTGAACTTCTGACTGAATTTGACCTAGTTTTTCTTCTGTGGAACGGTAGTGAGGCCAGATTTGAACCAAAGCAGAAACAACACAAGCCGAGAGTAAAATATGAGTGGTTAACTTAATACCCGCTTCTAAGGCAATCACACGATGACGCTGAGAACGGCGTTGCTGGAGTGCTTGGGGACGGATGCTCCGCCGTTGCTTGATTCGGGGCTGATAATCAGGCTTAAGAGGCTGAATCGCTTGCATAATATTCTCTATAGCAATACATAGCTTGACGAGTTCCTCAAGGTTAATCTCTGGAACAATACCAGTTAAGCATACAACTCATAGAAGTGAGAACAAGGATAAAACCCACAATTTTGTAAGATTATTGGTCAGACTGTAAAAACTAGACCTTGAGTGATCTCCGGTTGAGCTGCTGAAGGTCTAGTACAGATGAACACCTCAATCTCCGAATTTGGGTTCGGTGTAGAGATGACAGAGTTACATTGAGCTTAGACAATTAAGACAACAAGCAACCCTGATTCACTAGGCTTGGATTGGACACAAGCCTATTCAACGAAACTTACTTGTACAGTTCAGTGGCCAAGCGAAACGCCATGATTCCAGGAAATAGGGCAATCGCTAACGCCACCAGAACTTGAGTATCTGATAAAGACATCGTTAAAAAACTCCATGATCTATAGGTCGATTGTTCACAAATTTCAGCTATTTTTTGCCATTTGGGAAGGGTTTGTAATACTTCTTAAACCAGTTACTCATCGCCCATCATCAGTTTTTACACAGATTTCCAGTCAAACAGAGATTTTCACTTAGTCAAGCTTTACTAAAAATTCGTACTCATATCCTCGGAAATTAGAATCAAGTTCTAAGGTATATTCTCCGGTTTGAGAAAGTTCTCCTGTCCATTCCTCCAAATTTTCAGTATAGGGATCGCCCGCTAAAAGTTGACCATCAGGAGTAACAATACGAGGAAAAACCTGTTGACGACTTTCCACTGTTAAAGTTTGACCCGCTTCTGCATTAAGAAAATAACGATGGCTTCCTCCGCCAATAATTTCACCCCGGATAATTGCTGAATTTCCATCGGGTAAAAAGTTAATCGGTTTCTCAATATTTGCACAACTACTCTGCGTCCGATTTTTTGCAACCCATCCTTCTACTGGACTACTAATTTGCAACCAACCTTGATCCTCAGAAAGCACAGAAATAAATGTATTATTATCTAGTTGACCGACAATATTACCGTTTTTAACTTCTGGAGATGAACGAACATTGAGAGGCGGTTCAGGGTCATCAACCACCGCCATGCTAATTCGACAATTTTCTACAGGCGGTCGAATCACAACCGGATTAGTTTCTGCTTCGGGAAAGGAAATCCCCGTATTAGCGGGTGCGACTGAAGCCGGAGTTGAGATTTGACTCGAATCTAAAATCGATGAGGAGGAGGGAAGTTGAGAAGAACGGGTCGATACCGTAATATAAGCTACAATCAGGGCTGTAGCCATTCCGGCTGCACCTGCAATGATGAACTGGGTTGGTTTGAAGGACATTCGTGTAGACCTCGTTTCTCCTGGGAAATTTATCGTATCAATTTAGTCTGAAAAGCAGTTGATTCGATGATAAGTTTCAGAATTGTACTTGAAAATTCAGGATATTCTCGCAAAATTTGACATCAAGATTTTAAATGCCCCTCTACCCTGTATATTTTAAATTAAACTCGATTCGACTTGAGCTAAATCTGATTAATCGCTCCTATCTCTAACTTCTATGTTACAAATCAACCCGCACCACCTCCAAAATCAGAAGCGTCATCAACTGCTTCAGCAGGTTAGACACGAAGTTAAGCAATATCGGTTACAATCGCCCCATCGAGAGGTGTTAACCCATCTAGCAGAGGAAAATCCTCCTCTGAAAATGCGCCGCATTTGGGATATCGAGGCTAAAATCGGAAATCGCCCCAGTTTTCGCCTCTCTTCGACCTCTGGAATTATCCCCATTTTTGATCGCATTGGTGGAAAGTTGTTGATTCTGGGTGGAACAGGAGCGGGAAAAACAACAACGTTGATGGGTTTAGCAAAGGTCTTAGTCAAGCGGGCGTTAAATGATGATGGAGAACCCATTCCGCTCATTTTGAATTTAGCGAGTTGGACAGATAGTTCTCAGGCGATTGATGATTGGCTGATTGAACAACTCAAGGTAAGATACGAGATTCCAACAGGATTAGGGAAGTATTGGATTGAACAACTACAAATTTTACCACTTTTGGATGGATTGGATGAAGTCAGAGGGAATCAAGCCAATCAATGTATTTTGAAGATCAATAAATTTTTATCGAGTGATATTTGTCCTCTGCATTTAGTCGTTTGTAGTCGAGTCAGTGTCTATCATCAATGTCAAGATATCTTGCAACTCAATGGTGCGATTTTACTTCGTCCTTTGACTAAAAAACAAATTAGAAATTATTTGATGAATGCTCGCAGTCGAGAACTGTGGAATAATATTGAAAATGATGATAAGCTGTTAAAATTAGCCAAAAAGCCTCTTTTGCTCAGTATGATGACTTTAGCCTACGAAGAAATTTTGATGTCATCCTGGAAGCGATTAGAAACACCAGACGAACAGTATCAATATTTATTTAATGCTTATATTCGGAATCAAATCGCACCCCATCGAGAACAGTCAACCTCTCGGAAAAACTGGGAAAACAAAAATATAGAAAAAGTTAGACAGGGGTTAGAATGGCTAGCTAAACGTTTAGAAGAAGAGAATAAAATTGAGTTTTCAGTCCAAGAAATTTCGCCCACTTGGTTACAAGACCATGAACAAGAACGAAAATATAATCTTGGGGTTCGATTTTTCACCGGATTAATTTGGTGGGGAATTGTCGCGATTATTGCCCTCGGTGTAATTTTGAGTTCGATTATAGTCGTTTTTATCGGAATAATTCTAGGAGGAATTTGGGCAGTATTCTACAGTAAATTTGCCGTTTCAGATTGGATAGAGCGATTTGTTTTAAGGGGCTTTTTGTCTTATAAAGGATATTTGCCTTGGCAAATTAAGCAGTTCTTAAATGCTGGGAAAAAGCGATTGATTTTACAGAAGGTCGGTCATCGATATCGGTTTATTCATCGACTTCTACAGCAACATTTTTCTCAAATGTAATATGAGATTTAGCTAATTATATGTAAAGCGATCGCCTTTTAAAAAACTGTGCGATCGCTCTCTATTTTTATGTGAAATAACTGAGCCTATTCACCGCCTTGAAGCTTGAGTAACAGGAACCCACCTACTAAACCCACTAAAACGATAGAAAAGCACAACACTGAAACGTAAACAATTTCACCTAACATAGATTTTGATATCTCCTTGATCTGATCTTTATTTACCCTAGCATTCTTCGACCCAAATGTTGAGCGAGTTTCACCAGCAATCTCATCAATCTAGTGGTTATTGACACTCCCCTTTTGATCGGTCAATGCTAAACCTATTTAGAAGGAACGGGAATTTCTACACCCATGTGGGTCAGCAAACCTTCTAGATCGAAATGCTCGGCGATCATTTGAGTAATACACTCGACCTTACTGGGTTCGTGTACTCGAACTTGACCGAAAGCCTGGTCAATAATTTCTACTGTTGTTAAGGTATCGAGATCGACACTGAGTACCGGAACTTCTAAATCCTCAGCACGAGCAATTACCATTGGATCAGGAATAATTTGTCCAGTTAAAATTAGGCAATGGGTTGATTTTTCCAGGGCTGCAAACTGAATATCAGTGCGATCGCCTCCCGTCACAACCGCCATATTACGACTGCGATCAAAATACTTCATTGCTGCACTCACATTCATCGCCCCAACGGTGAGACTTTCAACCATCACGTTCAAATGATCCCGACAGCACAGCACTTGCGCTTGCAGTTGTTTAACCAAATCCTCAACCGTGACACTTCGTAGCAGGGCATTTCGAGGTAAAACTCCCAATAGAGGAATCGCCTCTTGCTGGAGAAATGGTTGAATAAACTGGCTGATAATATTCTGGCGATCGCTCGGTAAATCATTAATTAAAATCCCGATCAGGCGATCGCCCAAGGCTGCTTTCGCCGCCAGAAACCCATCTATCGCCTCAGAAGATTCTAAGCGTTCAACCAGGATGACCGCAGCATCTAGAACCTCCGCCATTTTTGATAAGGATAGATCAAATAAACTCCCCTGTTGTAGCGTTCCTGGCCCTTCTAACACCACTAAATCGCCCTGTAACGCTTGTAGATGAGTCGCAAGAGCCTGACTATAGTTGGTCGTATCTTCCCCTTGTAATCTTCTGTGAATCGTTTTTTCCGTTAGCATCACTAACGGTACACTCACTTGATCCTCTGATAGTCCTAACGTCTGAACAACAAATTGAACATCAGCATCGAAGGACTCCGCCTCGTCTCCAATCTCTGTACCAAGCGGTTTACCATAAGCAATCTGAATATTCTGCGATCGCAACTGACGGGCTAACCCCAATGCAATTGCTGATTTCCCACTGAAAGCCTGCGTTGACCCAATTAACAGGTACTTAGCGGATTTAGCCACGTCACTGACTCCTCTATACGCTCATTATCTCAAACGAGAATGCCTGAAACCATTAATTATCATGTAATTGGGATTATCATACACCAATATCTATCTTCCACTCCAGTAAAGTGCTAAAAAAATCCCTGTTTATTTTTGGGGACACGAGAGATTAGGATTATTATATTCGATCAAGAGCCATTGATTCACTGCCGTTTTCACGTAATGTTCAACATACAATTGATCAATTCAGTTTGAGCAATTCGATTAATTTTACCCTCATTGAGAATAAATTGTAGCCGATCTAACCCAGTCGGGGCGCAAGGCTTACACCTAAAATTCTGCGCCCAAATTCCCGAAACAGACTATTGTTTCTTTTCTAACTTCTTCAATCTCTCCATTAAAGATACAATAGTATTTTGTTGTTCTTGAACTACTTTAGTTAACACAGCAACAATATCCATAGAACTCAGTTTCTTGTGGTCATCACTCGCAACTAAATCGGGAACTTCTTCTGCAATAAAGCCGAGAAAATCTTTCTTCTGTTCGTCTGCTTTGTAGTTGTATTGAACTGGATTCAATGCTTTTAAAGCCTCAATTGCATCTTGATACTCAAGATCTTTGACATTCTCTTTAAATGCAATCGATGAGGCTTCTTGAATTTTCCCTTCTACATAAACATTTCCTTTGGCGTGTATCGAGTATCCCGACCCACTACTATTAACAAATAAGCCATTTCCTGAGCCACTATTTTCAATCGCAACAGCCGGATAATTCGTAGAACAATCCCGGATAAGTAGAGCGTTGTGATTGCCTCCAATATCTGTAATCACCAGTCCATGACCATCACTTTCTTTGCTTCCTTCAAAATGAGCAACCCATCCTGAGCCTGTATTTTTCGCATATAAAGTATTACCTGAACCCTGATTTTCGATTCCAACAGCCGGAAAGGGAGCAGTAGTTTTTATATCTTTAATAACCAGTGCATTGTTATTGCCTTCTATCTCAGTAATCACGACTCCATGACCATCACTGTTTTTGCTCCCCTCAAAGTAAGCAATACATCCTGATCCCGTATTGCGAGCATACAAGCTAGAGCCTGAACCCTGATTTTCGATGCAAACTGCTGGGGAATTGGTGTCAATATTATTAACAATACTGAGCGCATTATGACTCCCACCAATATTTTGGATGATTACTCCAGAGCTTGTGTAGTTTCCGATAAAACGTGCAATTGCTCCAGAACCTTTTTGTTCAACGTATAGAGTGTCTTTGTTCGTACTATTTTCACATAAAATTGCCGATCCTGTGCCTGTGTTTCCCACGTATAAGCTATCCCCAGAACCACTATTATCAATCCAGACCGTAGGATAATTAGTCTGATGATTTGTAATATTTAGTGCATTGTTGTCGCCGCCAATATTTTCGATAACAACTCCATGGCTATCACTATCTTTGTTGCCTTCAAACCAAGCAATATTTCCTGGCCCTTTATTCTCCACATAGAGACTAGAACCTGAACCCTTATTTTCGATAAAGACCGTTGGGTAATTAGTCTGATTATCATGGATATAAAGGGCATTGTCATCGTCTCGGCTACCGCTAATTTCTTGTATAGGCATCGATTCTTGACCTTTTAATAGAGTTCTTCGGGGTCAAGTTACCATAAAAACGCCTCTCGAACAAGAGTTAATACTTATTTTCCCCTTAACTTGGAGAATTCTTACAATCTTACTAATATAACAAAAACCATTCCGGAGTTTAATACAGTTTAATATGATGTTTTAAAATCGGATTTAGAATTACATTCCCTCAAACGGCCCTAAAAAAGTGGGCTTCGGACGTAAAAGATGAAGTTCTAATAAAGCTTTAATGATCGCTAGAATTTCTCGCTGTGTGTAAAACCGCATTGACTCATCCTGATATCTGCCCCAGTCTGGTGTTCCGTAGCCCACAACATTAATCCCTAATTGATTACAAGTGTAGACAGCTCTGGGTAAATGATACTGTTGCGTGATTAAGACTGCCTGTTCGACTCCAAAGATTTCTCTAGCCCGATAGCAACTCTCATAAGTGCTGAACCCTGCATAATCAAGTTTGATATTCTCAAGAGGAACGCCTTGTTGCTCGGCGTAGTTTTGCATCGCAATCACTTCATTGTATTCTGGGGTGGCATTATCTCCGGTCATCAGAATTTTCTGAACTCGTCCTAGATGATATAACTCAATTGCACCTTGAATGCGATCGGCAAGCATTGGCATTGGAGTCCCATCGGACCAAACACCTGCCCCGAAAACAATAGCCACAGGTTTAGCTGGAACTTGATTGATATTGGTATAGCGACGACTGTAGGTCGTGGCTTCCACATAAGAACGGAGTGCTAGCGGGGTTAGCAAACCTCCTAACAAAAGCACTGGGAGAAGAAGATGCCAGTGACGAACTAACCCTTTGGGCTGCATTAACATCCGGAATGACTGTAGGTAGCAGTGGACAATTTTATCCTAAAACACTGAGTTCACAATGAGTTTTATGAACTTTAACGATCGCCCTTTACTGTGTGGTTATTTGATCTTTCCCTAAGCAGAAGGCAGATCACGTTCGGGAATTGAGGCATAAATGAGGATTTATCCTCTCAAATATGCCAACTCTTCTATAGGAGGTTTTACCGATTCGGACCAGTAAATTCCGGAAAAGAGTTGGTTGATCATCTTAATAAACTCCAAAAAATTCTGAATCTAGGAAACTCTGGCTTTAATCTAAGTGTAATTTTTCTTGACTTTAGTTCCATACTAATCATTATGCCAATCCGAATTGAACAACCTACTCGCATTGAAGCGGCCGGAAATAAACCAAAACAGATTGATGAATACATTGGTCGGGTCAATTCTCAGACTGAGGCGGTGAGTATCGCCCATATGCGTTCTCCGAGTGGTTGGATCGAACCAGGCCAATGTCCAGAATTCGATGAATTTACGATGGTTTTGAAAGGAATGTTGCGGGTTGAATATGAAGGAGGTCAAATGGACATTCAGGCTGGACAAGCTGTCATTGCCCATCAAGGAGAATGGGTGCGTTACAGTAGTCCCAATGAAGAAGGTGCTGAATATGTAGCGATTTGTTTACCCGCCTTTTCTCCAGCTTTAGTTCATCGAGATTCTGAGTAAATTCCTGCGATCGGGGGAGTTGATAATCATTAAGTTGGGTGAAGAAAAGACCAGTTGAGTTGGGCGATAGTAAAGCTATCAACAAAGTAAACCGTTCAACTGGGGTTTAAAACGATGACAGCAATGACTTGTACTTCACCCACTTCTCGCCGTTATCTCAAACAAAACAGTTTAGAATTACTCCAAGAATATAAGCAGTTTCCCCGAGAATCAACTCGTAATCAAATTGTACAACTGAATATGGGGTTAGTTCGTCGGGAAGTGCATCGCTGGATAAATAAATGCCCAGAAAGTTATGATGATTTACTTCAAGTTGGATCTCTGGGACTGATTAAGGCAATTGAACGATTTGATTTGACAAAAGGTTGTGCATTAAGTTCTTTTGCGCTCCCTTATATTCGCGGTGAAATTCTGCACTATTTACGGGATAAAAGCTTGCCAATTCGGATTCCTCGTCAATATTCTCAGTTAAAAAGTCAAGCAGCAAAAGTAACAGTTAAGTTGCGCGAACAATTGCACCGTAAACCAACTGATGTAGAAATTGCTGAGACTTTAGGGATTTCAATTGATAAGTGGAATCAGGTTCGACTCGCAGATAGTAACTATTCATTATTGAGCTTGGATGCTACCTGTAAAGATGAATCAGATGAGAAAACGAGCTTGGGAGAATTAATCATTGATCCTAACTTTAGTCAGCTCAAAACAATTCAAGAAGATAAAATCGATCTAGAGATTGCTTTGTCAAAGCTCACATCTGAAAATCGGTATATCTTAGAATCAGTATTTTTTAAAAACTTGACTTACAAAGAAGTGGCTAAACAATTAGGAGTGAGTATGATTACGATTTCTCGTCGAGTGCAAAAAAGCTTGAAAGAACTGAAACTCCTTCTACAAAATCCAGAAGAATTAGACTTAAGTCATTTGTCTGGGTTAAACTCCTCTAACTTCGATGCCTCTAATAATTAGTTTTCAGACTCCAATTGAATTCAACGCTTCAAGACTGCTCAATTTTTATTTTATTCTTAATTGATTCTAGGGCCTGTCTACTTCTTCATCTGACTTCGGCGATCAAGATGCTTAAATTCATCAGAACCCTTGAGGGTCTTCAGTTTCAGTTCAGATCCAAGCCGTCTATCTCTTGAATTGTGAATGGTCAGAAATTGTTTTATGGTTTTAAAGGTTAGAGGATTTTAGCAGCAGAGGTAAATATTGTGACTTCAACAGAGATATCATCAACAGATCGGGTAATGGTTGTCGGTTCAACAGGCGGAGTCGGTCAATTAACTGTTGCTAACCTTCTTGAAAAAGGATTTGCGGTTCGGGTTTTGACTCGCAATGCCGAAAAAGCCACGACCCTGTTTGAAAATAGAGTAGAAGCTGTCATAGGAGATCTTCGTAATCCCTCAAGCTTACTTGCGGCGACTGAAAATGTCTCTCATATTATTTGTTGTAGCGGAACCAGTGCATTTCCCAGCACGAAATGGGATTTTAATATTTTTCAACAGTCCACTGGACGGCAAAGTTGGACAGAATGGCT
Source organism: Cyanobacteria bacterium J06592_8 (assembly GCA_038530755.1). Taxonomy (GTDB): domain Bacteria; phylum Cyanobacteriota; class Cyanobacteriia; order Cyanobacteriales; family Microcoleaceae; genus Capilliphycus. Next base: position 120,452 of record JBCBCI010000007.1, read on the forward strand.
CAAAATCTACTTTGATCGTCAATATCGACGCGAAAATGCCAACAACAGCCCAGAACAAGTGGATGCTGAAGGTGTAAGTAACTTGGTGATAGCCTCACCGAAGAACCTGAAACGGTTTGTGTTTGTGTCCTCTTGTGGAGTTCTGCGAAAAGATCAGTTTCCCTACAATATTCTCAATGCTTATGGTGTGTTGGATGCCAAGCAAAAAGCTGAAGAAGGAATTATTCAATCTGGACTCCCCTACACAATTATTCGACCTGCACGTCTGATCGATGGCCCCTATACCTCCTACGACCTCAATACTTTGATGAAAGCCACAACAGAAGGAAAATTAGGCGTTGAGCTTGGAGTCGGAGATCGACTATCTGGCCAAACCAGTCGTATTGACGTTGCTGCGGCTTGTGTCGCTTGTCTGAGTATTCCCGAAACAGAAGGTCTAACCTTTGAACTGATCAGCAAAGGTGTTAAGCTGAATCAAGAGACAGATTGGAAAACACTACTCTCGAGCCTGCGTTGAAGCGGTGTGGACTCAAGTGATAGCCATCACACCTTTTGGTTATCTACTTCACTTCATTTCTACTACTATTCTCACGCATCGGTTGCTAAACGAGTCACTCTCTCTCTCTGAAAAATAAGAGATTATAGAAACATCGAGTTCAACGTACATCTCATGCCTCAAGTTAAACTACTTCCTGGAGCTGTAAACGAAATCATTGCCTCCGTTGCTGACAACGGAACCATATCTGAAACTGATCGTTATGGGTTGATGGCGGCGATGCTTGATGAATCTTTAAGCGAAGAAGAGCTCCGTTCAATTAACAGACTACTACGTTCTGTGCTTAAAGGTCGAGTCAAAATTTCAGCCTAATCAAATTTCAGCTTATATATTCAGCTTTAATTCTTGCCACCAACTAAGTTTAGTTTATACTATTCCTTCCCGGCGAACTCGATAGGAATAGTATATTTTTTTAATTTGAACTTAATCACGCAAAGATCTTGCTCCAGCTTATAAATAAGAGCAATATTGTTCAGTAGTACGGACAATCCTTTTAATTAACAACCTGTTCTCGGTGATAGAGCCCTACGTGAATAAAATCTAGACTCTAAAATATAGTCCCACCGATCATTCCAGCGAGAAGAATAAATCCAACCCAAACATTTTGACGAAAGATATTACCGTATACAGGCTTAGGAACTTCAGGCTGACGTAATTGACGGTATTGCTGAAACCAAATTCCAAAGGCGATCGCTAAACTCACTGCATATTCCCAATGGAGTTCCTTCTGAATTCCTAAGGCTATCAATAAACCTGATGTTGCTAGAAAGAAAATGCCAACTGCATTAGCTGCTTGATCGCCAAAAAAGATCGCGCTAGAATTGACACCAACACGCAAATCATCTTCGCGATCGCTCATCGCATAAACCGTATCAAACCCCAAAGTCCAGAGTACCGTTGCTCCCCAAAGTAACCAAGTTGCAGGTTCTAAACGCGAAACAGCCGCACTCCAACTAATTAAAACTGCAAAACCCCAAGCAATAGATAAAACCAGTTGGGGAACGGGAAAAAATCGCTTGGCAAGAGGATAACAGATAATCACAGGTACAGCAGCAACACAAAGCCAAAAACTGAGAGTATTAAGATAAAGGGCCAATCCCGCAGCACAAGCTAAGGCAATCACAGCAACCGCAATACCTGTTTTCACGGTCAAGGCACGAGAAGCCAAGGGACGGTTGCGAGTTCGTTCAACTTCAGGATCGATATCACGATCCCAGAGGTCATTAACTACACATCCGGCGGCACTGGTGGCAACGCTACCCAAGATAATGACCAAAACGAGTAACCCAGGAGGTGTCGCCTCAGAAGCCAAAAAAACGGCCCAAAGTGCAGGAATCATTAAAATAAAGCGTCCTGCGGGTTTATCCCATCTCAGGAGTCGAATAATCTGGATTAACGTTGATTCCGGTTGAGGTTCGGATTGAATCTGCATCTATAAATAGGTTTTCAAATCTACGCTCAGTTTTCTGATTTCATTTTATAGTTTGTTGTCGAGGCTGTCATTGAAAATCAAAAATTGAGTTTTGAGATCAAGGGGAGAGGGTTTTTACAAGCCTAGATCTAATCTCCAAGAATTTACTAAAATCGAGCGAGTCAGTTAGCCACTCTATGAATATGATTTTTCCGGGTGTCGTTTCACCAAAATTTTGGTAAATTTAAGTCAAGGATTACTCCACCCGATAAGAATAGTCACCTCTATGCAACCGTTGTCAAAAGTTAAGTGCGATCGCTCTCAAATACATCGAAAAAAACCGGATACTCTTTCGGTTTAATCGGATAAGATGAACAATAGAATTAATACTAAAGTTTGAGTCTAATGGTAAATTCAGTGCCTTCATTTAAAATTTCGGCTTCTCGTGATCAAGAGCGAATTCTCGCAGCAATCGATCTAGGTACAAATTCCTTTCACATGGTGATTGTGAAAATTGATCCGACATTACCTAGTTTTACTATTATTACCCGAGATAAAGAAATGGTTCGGCTCGGTGATTTTGGGCCAAAAGGTCGTTTGAAGCCAGAAGTGATGGAACGAGGAATAATCTCTCTGCGGCGTTTTCAAGAACTGGCGAAAAGCTATAACGCTGAACAAATTGTTGCAGTAGCGACCAGTGCGATAAGAGAAGCATCCAATGGTCAAGATTTTATTAAACAGGTTTTTGATGAACTAGATTTAGAAATTAATGTAATTTCGGGTCAAGAAGAAGCTCGCCGGATTTATTTGGGTGTTTTATCCGCGATGGAGTTCAATAATCAGCCTCATATTATCATTGATATTGGTGGAGGCTCGACAGAATTAATTTTAGGAGATGGCCGAGAACCTCTATTTTTAAGTAGTACAAAAGTTGGTGCAGTTCGTCTCACTCAAGATTATGTCAAAAGCGATCCCATTGCTCGAAATGAATTTCTTTATTTGCAAGCCTATATTCGCGGAATGTTAGAGCGTGCAGTTGATGAAATCGGCTCTCATCTTAAAAACAGAGAAACTCCACGTTTAGTCGGAACCTCAGGAACGATAGAAACCTTAGCTCTGATTAATGCACGTGAGAAGTTCGATACAGAACCGACACCTTTAACGGGTTATGAACTGACACTGACTGACTTACAAGATTTAGTCAATCGTCTTCGGAAAATGGACTATTCTGAGCGATTGGAAATTCCAGGTATTACAGATCGACGAGCTGAAATTATTTTAGCTGGAGCTTTAATCCTACAAGAAGCAATGACACTTTTAAACCTTGACTCTTTAACAATTTGTGAACGGAGTCTTCGAGAAGGAGTTATTGTTGATTGGATGCTGACTCATGGGTTAATTGAAGATCGCTTACGGTATGGAAGTTCAATTCGCCAACGAAGTATTCTCAAAATTGCTCAAAGATATCATGTGAATTTAGATCATGGTGAACGAGTGGCTGCGTTTGCTCTCAATCTATTCGATCAAACCCAATCAATTCTTCACAACTGGGGACCAGAAGAACGAGAATTACTATGGGCAGCCGGAATTTTACATAACTGTGGTTTGTATATTAGTCATTCTGCTCATCACAAACATTCTTACTATTTAATTCGGCATGGTGAACTCTTAGGATACACAGAAACCGAAATTGAAACCATTGCTAATTTAGCCCGTTATCATCGCAAAAATACACCTAAGAAAAAGCACGAAAACTATCAAAATCTTTCCAAAAAATATCGTCAAGTTGTCGATCAGCTCAACCCATTATTACGATTAGCTGTTGCTCTAGATCGCCGACAAATTGGTGCAGTTTCTCAGGTTAACTGTCAATGTCATTGGCAATCCGAAGAGTTTAATATACAGCTAATACCCACAGATCCTAAAGATGATTGTGCCTTGGAGCTTTGGAGCTTAAACCTCAAAAAAGAAGCATTCGAGGTTGAGTACGGCTTAAAAGTAGTTGCATCTTTAGAATCGATGGCAGTTGCTTTGTAGTTGAGGTTAAATCAACTTAGTTCGTTCAGATTTTTATCGGCTAAACATTTTTTTTGAAATGACGATTCTGCGAAAAAAAGAGGATTAAAAAAGGTCTTCAACATTAAAAACAAGGAACGAATTTCTCCAGGTGTTTGCCGATCTTTCCATTGACCTGGGCGACAAAATAACATTGTAACTAAGTGCCGATGTTGAGAGAGAGTGACTTGTTTGAATTGGACTTTTAAGGTAGGACGGGAATCAACTATAGCTGTCTCTGTAATCTCTCCAGTTAGCTTCAAACCTTCATCGACAATATCAAGTTGAATAGGTAAAAGTTGATTGGAAATCAGGAATTGTTCAAGTTTATTTTGGCGATCTAACTCATGAGTTAGCTGAATTTCTGCTCCCACTTCAGAGATTTTAGTGGTGATTCCCCAGATGATTTTATTCTCTAGTTTCAAACGCACAATTCTTTGAAGATCAAACTTTTCATAAAGATCTGATTTGGGAGCATCAACCAAAGCTAATATTGCCACTCCAATCGCGAATAAATTACAGATCATCCAAGGTAAACCAATATTAAAATTTGGATTGATTTCAAGAATTTCAGATGAAATGGGTACAGTTCCCAAAACTCCTAAAACTCTTAAAATACCGATAAATGTAGCAACGAATAAAACAATTAAAGGCCAGCCCAAAAGCCAGTTAAATTTAAAACCTTGATTTGAAATTCCTTTCTCCGTAACTTTAAACCTTTGCTTAAAAGGATTCATCATTGCTAGAAAAACACTCAAAGATAGTGGAAAACAAATCGTTGCTTGATAAATTTCTGAAATGATCGCAGAACGACTCTTTTCATTGAGCCATCTAAAAACCATGATTTGAACCCAGAAATAAGGTAAAAAGAAATAGAGCCATTCTTCTACTGTTGCTTGAACAGGAAGAATACCAAAAAAAGCATATCCTAATGGCATAAGTAAGAAGTAAGGATAAGCCCAAACTGTTAACCAATTAATTAATCCTTCAAGATGAGCTAATCTTTGAGAGAGTTTTAAGTTCGGAATTGTTAAGGGATTAGAATTAATAAAAAAAGCTTGTAAGGTTCCTCTACCCCATCTTTGCCGTTGTACAAAATAGTTGGCTATATTCTCTGCTGCTAAACCAGCACTTAACTTTTCTTTTAAATAAATGAGTTCATACCCTTGAGCAGATAAACGAATTCCTGTAAAGTAATCTTCACTAATAGATTCAGTCACAAATCCACCTATTTCTTCTAAAGCACTGCGCCTAACCACAAATGAAGTCCCTGCACAAACTGTACTTCCATTTCCATCTTTAAATAACTCAATATGTCGATAAAAAACCTCTTCATCAGAAGGTAAAATATTCTCTAAGCCTAAGTTACGAGCGATTGGATCGGGATTATAAAAGCTTTGAGGGGTTTGAACAAGAGCAACTTTAGGATTTTGAAAAAAGCCAATCGTTCGGGTTAAGAAATTACGAGTCGGGATAAAATCAGCATCAAATACAACAATCAGTTGACCATCTGTTAAAGGAAGAGCATGATTTAAGTTGCCTGCTTTAGCGTGAAGATGATCAGGTCTAGTGATATAGTGGCACCCTAATTCCTGAGCAAGTTTTCGGATTTCTGGACGCCGACTATCATCAAGTAAATACACTTTTTTCTTAGAGTAATCTAGGGCTTGACAACCTATTATGGTTCGTTTCAAGATAAAGGCAGGTTCTTGATAAGTTGGAATTAAAATATCAACTGTTGGTGTAAACTCGCCTTCTCGAACATTAATTTCCATCTGATTCGCTTGCTGACTCCGATCCTTAATCTTCAGCAACAGCCAAAATCGAATAAAACTTGAGACCCAAATTAAAACTTCAAATAGGATTAATCCTAAACTTAATGTTCCACTTAAAGGATCGCTTAAATTTAAGCTTGATAGTGATCGCCATAAAATATAGCGAATCATTAAAGCCAGGATGATTGCAACAATTAAGGTTCGTGACCATAGCTTAGGTTGAGGAGACATTTTTAACACAGCTAAAACTATGCTTACTAACATGATTGTTGGTAAGAATAGGTACTTTTGGGAGATTTCAGGTACTTGTATCCAAAAGGGAGGATTTTGTTGGTGTAGATAGATGTGAGCAAAAAATTCACTAATGGTTTGTTCTCCAGAAAACCAACCTGCCATAATCACTGTAAATAGGCTAATGAAAGCTAGCAAGATCAATGTGGCAGTGTGAAAACGACCAATAGTCCATGAACTCAGCTTTAAGCGTTGCTTACTGTACCCAGATGTCATTATCTGAAAACTCCTAAGTTATTAAAGTCTGTTAAATTGGGGGCGGAAGCCAATGGCTGAAGGGACTATAAAATCTGAGAATGCTAGGTCGATTTGTCCCTCTGTTACATTATTTAACAATTTTATGAAAATTTGATGAGAACTGTCTACCAGAACTTATTCCTGGCTTCAGAAGTCAAGACCATGATTGATGTGTAGCATAATGTCTCATACTTGATGCGATCAGACTTAGTTAATATTAGGAATTAAACTATATCTTTCTGAAAATCCTACAAGCTCAGACTGAGAATACACTGAAAATTTGTATAACTGATTCATACAGAAATGGGATAGGCACTACCTATCCCAATCTTTGAATTAATTAGTTTAGTAGGTGGGTATAAATCAACTGAGCTGAGGATCACTACCTTGTTTAGCTAAATCGCTGATTCAAGCTGACTTGAAACTTTGGTGCAATCCCCTCAACTTTCAAACATTTAACTCAATCCCCCTACTTTTACTAGATTGCTATCAGTCGCCAGTAACTCTAATCAAAATTCTTTCATCAAGAATATTCATCTCTGAGGACAAATCACTGATAACAATCGACTCAATATTTATACTTTTTTCTTTTTAATTCTGCTGGCAGCAACAAACATACATCTCAACTGACTTCATGCTCTACCCAATACTCGTCAGTTCTTATTGTTTGTTTGGTTCGTCTTTAGCTGAGTTTGCCAATTAGCGATTGCTTTTTGAGCCGCATCATAAGACGAAGTATCAGTCGGAACTAATCTAGCTGCTTGTATCGCACTGTTCAATTGCTTCTTCTGAGCGCGAGATTGAGCAATCTTCAAAATTTCCGCACTCCATTGAGAAATTAACTTTTGAGCTTCCTCAGCACCTGCGGCTGACCTGATTTTACGCAGTTCCGTAATTGCGTTATTGTAAGATGAAGCTTGCTCTGGTTTAATAAGAGCTTTTGCTGCTTTTATTTGTTCTTGTTCCCAGACTTGAATTTTTTGCTGGGCTTCCTGATAAACCGGACGACTGCTTTGAGGTACAAGTTTAGCCGCAGAAAGTGCATCAGAGAAATTCCCAGCTTTTGCACGGCCCTCTGCAATATCTAGAATAGTTTGACTCCAACGTTTGATATTCTCCTGAGCAGTTGCATAGAGAGGATCGCGTTTCTCAATTTGACTAGCTACAGTAATCGCATTACTAAAACTAGATGCTGAAGCACTTTGTAGAGATGCTTTGGAACGATCTAATAGGGCTTGACTGTTAGGCTTGGAGGTTGCGAGTGTTCCATTGGTGTCTGAGGTTGAGCCAGAGTTTGGCTCTGAGGTTGAGGTTGGCGTTGATGAGTCGGTCACAACTTCGCGGGTTGGAACAGGAGCTGAGTCTACAGTGTTTTGACCCAGGAAGATCGATTTATTGGTATAGAACACACCAAGGAGTAACAGGAGGGCAGTAGCTCCACTCCAGAGAATAAGCTGTTGTAGAAAAGATCGGTCCGACATAGTTTCTTTTGTAGAATTTTTTTGAGCCGGGGCGTGGATCTGAGCTGGCGTTTTGTTTGAAGGCTTTGCAACACTTGTTGTTGTAGGCTGAGTGGAGGTCGTTTGAGTAGTTTGATTGCTGGGATTTGTGTCTAGTTTTAAAGGAACGTTAACATTGCGCGAGCCAGCTTTTGGGTTAGCTCCATTACTCTTTTGCTCTAGAGCTGAGTTCACCAAATTATTACCGTTACGACTAGCAATAGTTGCAGTTGCTGGAAGTTGCTCAGGGAGTAAAGCTTGATCTATCTTGCCTTCAGGATTCAACACAAAGATAGGATTTTGTTTAGGTCGGAGGTGTTGTTCGGTTAACTGAGGCAAATAATGACTCAGGAAGTGGCACAAGCTCTGAATCGTTTGGCATTGTCCTGAATTCAGTCCTTCTAAAATTGCTGCGGTAAAAAATCCATGTCGTAGAGCAGAGGTTTCACGAGAAACCTGATCGGGTTGACACGAAAGTATCGTTGGTATAGCCATGCGATTAGCGAGTTCCATCGTTGCCGATCCCACGGTGCTTCCAGCACGCGCCCCCTGACTACGATTAATATCGAGCAAAACAAGGATTTCCGATGTCGGAGCATCTTTAAGCTTCTCAAATAAGAAGTTCAAGGATATTCCAGTTGCTTCTATCTTTGCTGGATTACCATCAATCGGCATTAAATAATCCTGACCTTCATGGGCAACACCATAACCACTGAAGAAAAACCAAAGTTTATCCTCTGAGCGCAACTGTTCTTGGCACATCGCTTCTATCCAGTCCCCCAGGTTCTCATAACTGGGATAGGTAGAAATGCCCCACAGTTCTGGTGAAGTGTCGCTGATCAATAAGCTCTTGTCTAATGAAAATCCTCCCCTTTCTATAAGGAAACGATGTAAATCCTCAGCATCCCTCTGGGCATAACTGAGGGGTTGGAGATACTGATACTGATTTATTCCAATTGCAATGCAAGCGTGATGTTTCATCACTGACACTTTGTTTTAGATATAGGTCTGATTCTCTGCAAAAACGATAACACACAGGCGGGGGCAGACTCTCTAACTTCTTGATCTATAACCTGGGGTCAAGCATTGAGGCTTGAGTGGTTAGTCATACCCGCAATTCGGAAAATTAACACAAAAGCTGAAAGCTTCTCTGTGCTTATGTTTTTGCTATTTTTTTGATCGATCTCAAAAAAAGTTTCGCAAAAGGGTTGACACTAAAAGAAGATTCAGATACATTAGTAAATGCGCTCGAGAAAACAA